>NZ_JAQFIT010000005.1:0-211972 GCF_029504805.1 Ereboglobus sp. PH5-5
CCATATTGCGCCGGGGCGGCAAATGCGCGCCCGGGCTCATATTGCATTCCGATCGCGGCGTCCAATACGCGAGCGAACGCTTTCGCGCGCAACTGGCCGCGCACGGCATCCTCGCGTCCATGAGCCGTCGCGGCAACTGTTACGACAACGCCCAGAACGAGTCGTTTTTCTCGACCTTGAAGATCGAGCTGGTTTATCGCTCGCGCTTCAAGAGCCGGGCGCAGGGCCGTGCGACGGTCTTTGAGTGGATTGAGGCGTTTTACAATCCCCGGCGCCTGCACTCCTCACTCGGATATCTTTCCCCGGTTGACTTCGAAAAACTTAACAACTGATCTTCCCATCCCGTCTGCGCCACTGTCCGCAATTCGTGGGTAAGCCCAGAATCGGACTTCTGTGCATTTTCGCCGCGTTCGTCATTCACGAGACACAGGCGTCGGGAAACATAAGCCGCACGATTGACAACCTGTTTCGCGTGATGCCGGTGACCGGTTTTTGGTTTGAGCTCGGCTACATGACGCGACGCCATGGCGACTGGAGCACGATGGTCACGGGACTGCAGTTTCTCGTTTTTGTGGCGGCGGCATGTTTTGCGTGGTGGTGCAGCAGGCCGTTTTTCCAGGCGCTGAAATCGGGCGTGCAAAGCATCAAGCCGGAACCCGAAAAGGACGATGACAAATGAGCAACGCGCCCGCAGCCAACCCGATCGCGCAAACGACCTCCTCGCCGCATCGCGAGGGGATCGAGGCGGCGCGGCGCTACCGGTTGCCGTTCGGGCGGCAAAGCTGGCGCGGTTATCAGGGCGCGTGGCAGGGCGCGGGCACGGGAAGCTCGATTGATTTTCAGGATCACCGCGCGTATGCGCCGGGCGACGATCCGCGCTACATCCACTGGGCGGCGTATGCGCGCACGGGGCAGTTGACGATGAAACTTTATCGCGCGGAGGTGTCGCCGATGGTGGATGTCGTCGTGGATGTGTCGGAGTCGATGACGTTTGACGCGGCGAAGGCGGCGCGCACGGAGGCGCTGGTGGCGTTTGCGGTGGCGAGCGCCGACGCGGCGGGCGCGCCGGTGCGCGTGTTTGCCGCGCGCGGACGCGAAACACGCCCCGTGCCCGTGGAAAGCGCGCGCGCGGGCGACTGGCGCGGGCGACTGGCGCTCGTCGGGCGGGCCCTGCCTTCTGCGCCGTCGCATTTGCCTTGGCGCGCGGGCGCGCTGAAGGTGCTGGTGTGCGACTTGCTTTTTCCGGGAGATCCGTCGCTGTTGTTGTCCGCGATGTCGGCGGGCGGCGGTTCGGCGGTTGTGTTTGCGCCGGCGCTCGCGACGGAGGCGGAGCCGCCGCTGCGCGGCAATGTGGAGCTGGTCGATTGCGAGAGCGGGGAAAAGCGCCACCAGCGCATCGACGACGATCTGGCGGCGCGTTATGGCGCGGCCTATGAGCGGCATTTTGAATTGTGGGACGAGTCGGCGCGGCGTTGCGGCGCGACGCTCGTGCGCGTGCCTTGCGAGGACGCGCTCGTGAATGTGCTTGGCGGCGAGGCGCTCGTCCGGGGCGCGGTGGAGGTGACAAGATGAAAAATTCCAAATTTCAAAATCCCAAATTCCAAAGGGGGGCGGGGGGGATATTTCAAAGTTTTGGCCGAAATACGCGTGCGACAAGGAGCGGCTGCGCCCCGCTGCCGGACGAGGCGAAAGCCTCGCCCGCTTGCCGATTCGCCTCCCGTTTTGTATTCAAAAAACAAATACGCAAAGGGCGCTCGCATTGCTCGCGTCCGGCGGCGGGACGCGCGCCGCTCCTTGCGCACGCGTCCCTTCGCGCATCACAAAATTTTAAGGTGCCTCCGCGTGGCGAATGCTTGTTTTGGAATTTGGATATTGGATATTGGAATTTGGAGCCGGAGGCGACCCCATGATTCCGACCCTTTCCAACCTTGCCGGACTTTGGGCGCTGCTGGGAATTCCGGTGGTGGTGGCGATTCATTTTTTGCAACAGCGCTCGCGCACGGTTCGCACCAGCACGCTGTTTTTGATGGAGGCGCTCGCTCCCGAAAGCCGCGAGGGCCGGCAGTGGGAGCGGTTGCGTTTCTCACGGGCGTTTTCGCTGCAAATCGCGGCGGTGCTGCTCGCGACGTGGGTGCTCGCGCAGCCGCGATGGACGCGCAACGAGTCGGCGCAAGTAGTCGTGGCCGTGCTCGACGATTCGGTGTCGATGCGCGTGTTTCGCGACGGGACGGCGCGCGCCGTCGAGAAGGCATTTTCACAAAACGAGGGGCGCGCGGCGCACACCGAGTGGGTCGTGATGACGAGCAATCCCCGGCGGCCGGCGCTCTATCGAGGGACGGATAAGCGCGCGGCGCTGGCCGCGGTGTCGGAATGGATTCCGTCGAGCGGGACGCACGAGGCGGAAAGCGCGCTGCGGCTTGGTCGCGCGCTGGCGGGCGCCTCGGGCGCGACATGGTTTTTCACGGACAGGCGCGGGCGCGCCCCGGCGGACCAGCCGACGGCGGGCGCGGGGCGGCGGATAAACAACGCGGGATTTGCGGGGGCGCGTGTCGGACGCGACGAATGGCGCGCGCTGGTGCGGAATTATTCAAGCGAGCCGTTGAGCCGAGAATGGTGGGTTGAGAGCGGCGGGCAAAAAAGCGCGCCTCGGCGAATCGAGATCGAGCCCGGTGGATTGATCGAGTTGTCGGCAAAGTTTCCCGAAGGCGCGGAATCGTGCGAACTCGTGCTGGCGGGCGACGAGTTCACCCTGGACGACCGGTTGCCCATGGTTCGGCCCGTTCCGAAACGGCTTTCGGCAAGCATGGAAATGAACGGCGAAGGCGCGCGCGTATTTTTCCGAAAGCTTGCGGAGAGCATGGAGGGTGTGGAGTTCGTGCCGCGCGACTCGGGCGCGCTGAGACTGGCGGATTTGCAGGACGGGAGCGTGCCGCCGAAGGGCGCGGCGATTTTTGTGGCGCGCGCGCCGACGGGCGCTGACGCGCGGCGCGCGGTGCAAACCGCGCCCGCGGTGGCGGAGCGCCACGCGCTGACTGCGGGGCTGAACTGGCAGGGCCTGGTAGGAACGGGCGCGGCGGGATTGCGGCGCGCGGAGGGCGCGGAGGTGCTATTGTGGCAGGGCGGCGAGGCGCTGGCATGGGTGGCGGACAGGCAGTTGTTTTTGAATTTCGACTGGGAAACAAGCAACGCGTCGCGTCTGCCGTCGATGGTGCTGCTCGCGCGGCGTTTCATCGGGGAGACGCAGGCGTATCAAGATGTTGGATACACGGCGAACTTTGACTCGGGCGCGCGAATCCGCGCCGGCGGAGGCCTCGATGGCGCGCTGATACTGGAGACGCGCAAGGGCGCGCGCGAGCTGACGATGGCCGAGGCGGGCGTGTTACGCGCGCCGGAGGAACCGGGATTTTTCACGATCAAGCGCGGCGACAAAATTCTGGTGCGCGGCGCGTCGCAGTTTGCCGACGCGCGCCAGGGGGATTTTCGCGAGTGCGAAAGTTTTGTGTCGGGCGCGCCCGATGCGAGGGCGGAGCGCGAGGTGTGGATGCTCAATTCGCGCGGCGATCCGCTGGCGAACGCGTGGCTGCTGCTCATGGGCGCACTGCTGATGTGGAGCTGGTGGCCGCGCGCGGGCGCGCTTCGCGAAACACGCGTCAATGGAGGGCGGGTCGCATGAGTTTCGCCGCGCCGGAGTGGTTTTTTCTTGTGCCGCCGCTGATTGTGATCGGCTGGCGGTTTCGCGCGTTGCGACTGTTTGAGCCGGCGAGGGCGGCGGCGTTGCTGGCGTGCGTGCTGGCACTGGCAAATCCGCAGGCGCGCATGAGCGATAGCGGGCTGGATTTGTGGGTGCTGGCGGACAGGTCGGACTCATCGGCGGCGGTGACGGCGGCGCATGCGCCGGAGGTGGAGTCAATTTTGAGGAGATCAAAGCGCGCCGACGACCGGGTGTTTTTTGTGGATTACGCCGTCGATGCGGTGAGGCGCGACCAAGGCGACCCGGTGTTTCGCGGGGGCACGCATTTGACGCGCACGGGCGCGGCGCTGGATTTTGCCCTGGCGCAAATCGAGACGGCGGGGCAACGCCGCGCGTCGAGGCTGCTGATTCTGGGCGACGGGTTTTCGACCGAGCCTCTTGGCGACGCGGCGGAGCGTGTGTTGCGCAGCGGCGTGCCTCTTGATTACCGGTTAACTGGCGCGGGAATGGAGCGGGATTTCCGCGTGGAGCGCGTGGCGGTTCCGAACCGGGTGCTTCCGGGCGAGGCGTTTTTGGTGGAGTTTTTTGTTGTCGGCTCGGGGGCGGGCGCGGATGGCGCGGCGCGCGTGCCTTGGGAGGTTTTGCGGGGCGGCCGCGTGGCGGCGAGCGGCGAGGCGGTGTTGCGCAACGGCGCGGCGCATGTGCAGTTGAGCGACCGGCTCGCGGCAGGGGGGGCGGGCCACTACGAGGTGCGGATTCGTCCGTCGGAGGATGCGCATCCCGAGAACAATTCGGGCGAGGCGTGGGTGGATGTCACGGGCGGGCCGCGGGCGCTGCTCGTTTCGAATTATCCGGATGACCCGCTGGCGGATTTGCTGGCGGCGATGGGGTTCGAGGTGGAGCACGCGGGTGATCCGGCGGCGCTCACGGAGACGGCGTTCGCGGGGGCGCGGCTTGTGGTGCTCAACAACGTGCCCGCGCACAGGGTTGGCGCGCGTTTTTTGCGCGGACTGGACTTTTTTGTGAGGGAGCAGGGCGGCGGATTGTTGATGGCGGGCGGTGAAAACAGTTTCGGCGCGGGCGGCTATTTCGCGTCGCCCGTGGACGCGCTGCTGCCGGTGTCGATGGAGTTGCGCAAGGAGCAGCGGCGGCTCGCGACGGCGATGGCGATTGTGATGGACCGCTCGGGGAGCATGGCCGCGAGCGCGGGCGGCGGACAGACGAAGATGGACCTGGCGAACACGGGCGCGGCGCGCGCGATCGAGCTTTTGGGCGACCATGACGCGGTGTCGGTGCACGCGGTGGATTCGACGGCGCACGAGGTCGTGCCGTTGATGCAGGTGGGGGCGAACCGGGACAAACTGGTCAGCGCGGTGCGGCGGGTGGCGAGCGAAGGCGGGGGGATTTTTGTGGGCGAGGGGTTGCGCGCGGGCTGGGCGGAGCTGCAGAAGGCGCAGACGGGGCAGCGGCACTTGATTTTGTTTGCCGACGCCGCGGACGCGGAGCAGCCGGATGATTACAAGGAGACGCTGGCGGCGATGCGCGCGGCGGGCGCGACGGTGAGCGTGATTGGCATGGGAACGCGCGCGGACAGCGACGCGGCGCTGCTGGAGGAAATCGCGGCGCTGGGCGGCGGACGGTGTTTCTTCGGCGAGACGGCGGCGGAGCTGCCCGCTATTTTTGCGCAGGAAACGGTGTCGGTCGCGCGCTCGGCGTTTGTGAAGGAGCGAACCGACGCGGCGGGCACGGCGGGGTGGGGCGAGATCGCGGCGAAGACCCCGGAGTGGCCGCCGGCGGTGGACGGCTATAATTTGAGTTATTTGCGCGAGGGCGCGACGGCGTCGTTTGTGACGACGGACGAGTATCAGGCGCCGCTTGTCGCGGCGTGGTCGCGGGGCGCGGGACGCGTGGGTGCGATCTCGTTTGCGCTCGGAGGAAACTATTCCGGGGCGGCGCGCGCGTGGAGCGGGCTGGGGGACTTTGAGCAGACGTTGTGCCGCTGGCTGGCGGGAGAGGATGTGCCGCAGGGGTTGGGTTTGCGCACGGAGACGAGCGGCGGACGGCTTGCGGTGGATTTGTTTTACGACGAGTCGTGGGCGTCGCGGATCGCGCGCTCGGGGCCGGTGGCTATGCTGGCCGAAAGCGGCGCGGGGCTTGGAAGCGAGAATGTGCGCGCGCTTGTGTGGGAAAAAATCGAGCCGGGGCATTTTCGGGCGACGACGGAGCTGACGCCGGGGCGCCTGGCGCGCGGCGTGGTGCGCGTGGGCGGGAGCGAGCGAGGCGGGCGCAGCGCGACGCTGGTGTTCGGCCCGGCATCGGTGAGCGGGTCGCTCGAGTGGAATTTCGACCGCGCGCGCGCGCGGGAATTGCGGCAGTTGTCCGTGCGCAGCGGCGGCGTAGAGCGGCTGGACCTTGCAAGCGTTTGGGACGCGCCAAGGCCCGCGACGGTGCGCAGCGTGCGCGGTTGGGTGATCGCGATGTTTATCGCGCTGGCGCTGCTTGACGCGTTGCTGACGCGAATCGGAGTGCGGTTGGCGCGTCGGCGCGTGTAGTCGCCCGGGCTTTTGCGGCGGGCTTAACGGAACCGCAGGCGCAGGAGGTCGCGATACATTTGGAGGCCGTGGCGAAAGGCGCGCACGGTTGAATGAGGGGAATCGGTCCAGTGGACGGGGATCGTGCGAACCTCATGGCCGAGGCGGTGCGCGAGCAGGAAAATTTCGATGTCGAAGGCAAAGCCGTCGATGCGGGCGCGGTTGAATATTTCGCGCGCGGCGTCAGCGCGAAACATTTTGAAACCGCATTGGGTGTCGCGGACTTTTATGCCGCCGGGGAAGAGCATGCGCGCGGTGAGGTTAAAAACCTTGCTGAGCAGGGGGCGCGATTTGCCCTGGTTGTGGGTGACCACGCTTTCGGGATGCCTGCGGTTGCCGGCAACAACGGCCGCGGACGTGGTTTCGAGGACTTTGAGCGCGTCGTTTATGGCGGCGGGATCGCTGCTTAGATCGGCGTCCATGAAACAGATGAAATCCCCGGTTGCGCGCAACATGCCGGAACGCACCGCGTAGCCTTTGCCGCGGTGAACGTGGTTGTCGATTGCCTTCCAGTTGGGATGCCCGGCGGCGATTTTTCGGGCAAGCGCGAGGGAATCGTCCCTTGATTTTTCAACGACCAGGAGGACTTCATGCGAAAAGGGAAGCGTGCCAAGCATTGCCGCCAGATTTTGCATCGCGGAGGCCAGCCGGCGCGTTTCGTTGTAAGCGGGGATGACTATTGAGAGGTGCACGCCGCGCGTTGGTTTTTTTGGCTTAGGGTTTGGGATTGCGGCGGGAAGGGGCGGGGGACTCATCGTGCGACATTTTCCCGGCCTTGAAATAAACAAGGGGCTTGGACAGCTTCACGCATCCAAGCCCCAAATGTTAAACTGAAAACAATGATTCCGGGGGGACCATTATTTTCCCCAGACTTCCACTTCGATGTAGTGGTTGGCGGAGTTGGCGGTGTTGCCCTTGCTGTAGAGGCGCACGTAGCGGCCGCTCACGCCGTCAACGGGGAGCACGCGGCCCCGGCTGGTGTCGGTGTAGGCCTTGTCCGCGCCCTTGCCGAGTCCGCTGGAGTTGTCGTGGTCGTTGTTGAAGACGGTCGTCACTCCGGTGAGGAAGTCGGCGTCGTTGGAGATTTGCACGATGACGTCGTGGTAGGCGCGTTCCTGCGAATGGAAGTGCCAGAGCGCGATGGCGTAGATTTTGTGCGCTTTTTCGAGGTCGATCTGCACCCATTGCTTGCCGTCGCCGAGCTCGACGAAGCAGCCCTCGTCGGAGTCCTTGTCGCCGTCGGTGATTTGCTCGAGCATTCCGATGATGGGCATCGAGTCGCTGGAGGTGACGGGTTTTTCGGCCGCGAGGTTCTTGGAACCCTCGGGCACCCGCACCGGTTTGCGCGCGTCGATGTCGGCGGCGGTTTCGAGATGGGGCACGCGGATGGCCACGGGAGTGCCGGCGAGCTTGGGCTTGGGCAGCGTGGTTTTGAACGGCACCATTTTGTCCTGGGCGCCGAGCGTGACGCAGGCGGCGAGGGCGAGTGTGGAAAGGAGGATGTTTTTAATTTTCATGGCGATAATCAGGCGATGTAATCTTCTGGTTTGAACTGGATGACTTTTTTGGCGGCGACCGAGTCGTTGACCCGGTAGATGGGCACCTCGCTTTCGAAGGCGTGGCGTCCGTCGCAGGTGAGCTTGCCCTTGCCTTGGACGGCGGCAAAGAAATTCTCAAGGTGCGGCTGGTGAATCGGCTTGTTCAGCACAACGGGAATCTCATAGGCGGCGAGGGCCTTTGTTTCGCGCACGTCGATGACGGATTTCGTCTCGGGTTCGGGCGGGGCCGCGGTTTTGCGAAGGTAGTTTTTCTTCACCCATTGATCCCATTCGGGGGCGCGATCCTCGCGGTAGGCCGCGGTGAGCTTCGGGTTTTCGGAAATGCTGATGCTGCCTTCGTCACCCATGAAGTTTTCGAAATAGCCGCCGCCGGAGCTTGTGGCCGTCTGCACTTGGTAGAAGGCGCGGACGGTGCCGTGCGCGAGCGGGTATTCGTAAATGACCATGACGTTGTCATACCACTCGTGATTTTTGTAGTAGTCGATGCCGCCGGTGGCGAGGACGGTGGAGGGATTCGCGCCGAGGAACCAGGCGAAGATGTCGATCTGGTGCGAGCCGAGGTCGGAGATGGGGCCGCCGGAGAGGTCGCGGAACCAGCGCCAGTTGCGGAACTGGTGCATGTCGCGATAGCCGTATTTTTTAAGCGTGGCGGCGTCGATGGTGTAGGCTTTCGGGAAGCCGAGGTCGTCGGTGACGGCGCGGTTCCACTGGCCGTTGGCGGCGACAAACTTGCCCTGGAGTTTCGCACTTTTGATGAGGTTGTTGTAAACGTGGAGGTAGCGCGGGTTGCTGCGGCGCTGGTGGCCGATTTGGAGGAGCTTGCCGGCGGCCTCGGAGGCTTTCACCATGCTGCGCGCGCCCTCGATGGTGTTGGACATCATCTTTTCGCAATACACGTGGAGGCCGGCCTTGTGGCAGGCGACGGTGTGCGGTGCGTGCCAGAAATCGGGCGTGGCGATGATGGCGACGTCGAGATCCTTTTCCTTGGCGAGCATGTCCTCGATGTCGGTGTAAACATTAACGTCGTGCCCGGCTTTCTTGAGCTTGTTGCGTCCGTATTGGAGGGCGTATTTCCAGATGTCGCACACCGCGCGAAACTTGAGGCCGGGGATGTTGAGCATCGACTCCAGAAGGATGCGTCCTTGCGAACCGAGGCCGACGAGGGCGACGTTGATCTGGGAGTTGGGCGACTGGCCGGGCTGCGCGATGGCGAAGGGGGCCGTGCGCGAGAGCACGAGGCCCGCGGTCGCGAGCGAGCTGGCGGCGAGGAATTTGCGGCGGGTGAAAATGGGAGTGTTGCTTGTGTTGCTCATGTCTATTTGGAAAACAAAAAACGGAATCGGTTCAAATTAGTATTTTGCGCAGCAGCCGCAGACCGACCAGCGGTTGTGGTCAACCCACTTGAGCGCGAGCGCGATCATGATGACATGCACACCAAGCATGGCGGAGCCGAGAATTTCGTTTTGGCCGCCAAGCATGATCATGCCGACGGTGAGCGACATATAGATGAGGCCCTGGACGAAAAGAGTGATGCGGGGGGCGATGCCGAGAAAGAGCGCGATGCCGGTGATGAGGAGAAGCGGTCCGAGCGCGTAGCCGTAGGCGGTGAGCATCCAGCCGGGCATGAGTGGCTCGGCGCGGAATGACTCTTCCATTCCGGGAGCCATGCCGTGGTAATACTCAAGCCCGTAAACCTTGGTTTTGACCTCGACCATCGCGCCGTTGATGTCGGGCTCTCCGAATTCATCGAGCAAGGGTTTTTGCAGCATTTTGGTGCCGGTGAATTTCTCGACGGCCGTGACGATGGCACGGATGGCGATCCAGAGGCGCAGGACGATGAAGCCGAGCGAGGCGCCGGAGGGCAGCCAGGCCGGGCAGGCACAGGCACGCGCAGTTTTGGTTGAACCGGAGGCGGAGTCAGATTGTTGAGTCATGGGTTTGCTTGAAACTAAAAGGGTAAGTTGAAATAAAAGGAAATAATTATAAAAGCCCAAAAATGCGGAATAATTATGCGACGCCTGCCATTCCTAAATTTTAGGGGAAGTTTTGGTTGAAGTTGTGGCCACCGGCATATCTTTTTGCACATTGCACAAACAGGCATGGGCACGCACGCATTCAATCATGAGGCAATGAACACGTTGTTCGACTTCCGCATACGTCATGCGGACGCGGACTACGCGCGCCAGGCCGCGCAGGCCGCCTTTGCCGAAGTTGACCGGCTTGAAAAACTCCTGAGCCGTTTCGAGGAGGGCAGCGATGTGTGGCGGATCAATCACGCCGAGGATGGCGAGACGATCATGATCAGCGAGGAGTGCCACGCGTGCCTGCAACAAGCGGTGCAGATATCGCTGGCGACGGAGGGCGCGTTCAACGTGTCCGTCGGCGACGCGGCGGACATCGCGAAACAGCACGAATCGAAAAAGGCGCCCATGGCGCAACTACGCGCCGCGCTCAAGCGGAGCGCGAACGCGCTTGTTTCAATGGCCGAGGATTCGCTGGCGCTGCGCGTGGAGCACAAGGGAATTTCAATCGACCTCGGCGCCATCGGGAAAGGCTTTGCGGTCGACCGAGCGCGGGACTTGTTGCGCGAGTGGGGAATCAAGCACGCGCTGTTGAGCGCGGGCAACAGCTCCGTGCTTGCGACGGGCACCTGCTCGTCCAGAAAACACGCGGTCACCGCGGGCGCGAAGCACGCGTCCCCCTACGAAAACATCATCACGGCCAAGCCGAAACCCGGCGGCTGGGTGGTCAACATCGCGGGCGACAAACAATCGACCCCCGTGACGCTGCACGAATGCTCGCTGAGCAGCTCGGGCACGTCGGAGCTGGGGCGCCACATCATTGATCCGCGGCGGGGCGGGCAAAGCTACACACATTTGCGCACGTGGGTGCTCGCGCCGAACGCCGCGGCCGCGGACGCGCTCTCGACTGCGTGCATGACGATGATGCCGGAGGAAATCGCGCGCGCGCTGCGCGAGCTCGGCAAGGGGCATGCCGCGATCACCGAGGACACAAACGGACGGCTCCACATCTGCCGCCGCTCGGGCGTGTGGACGCAAATCAAACGAACCCACGCGCTCAGCTGGCCCGCATGAAAAACAACCCGCGCGCTTGGCTTGTTGTGCTGCCGCCGGTGCTGTTGCTGGCGCTCGCGGCGGTGTTGCGTTTCGCGGACCTGGGCTCGCGGCCGATGCACGCGGACGAGGCGGTGCAGGCGTATATTTTCGCCGATTTGCTTGAGGAGGGAAAATACCGCTACGACCCGTCGCACTACCACGGGCCGCTGCCGCACTTTATAAACCTGCCGCTGATGCGCGCGCTCGGTATCCGTAAATTGGATACACTTCAGGCGTGGCAGTTTCGCCTGCAGCCCGCGCTCGCGGGGCTGTTGCTCGCGGCGCTTGCGGGCGCGTGCGCCGGCGGGGATTCGCGCGCTCGCTGGCGGGCGATGCTGCTCGCGGGCATCGCGCCGATGCTGTTGTATTTCAGCCGCATGGCGATTCATGAGACGCTGCTGGCCCTGTGCGCGCTCGCCGTGCCGTTTGCCGTGGCGCGCTGGCTGGAGACGCGCCGCGCGCGCTGGCTGATTGTGACCGCGCTGGCGTTCGGCTGCATGCACGCGACGAAGGAAACCTGGTGCATTATCGCGTTCAGCTGGGCGGTGGCCGCCTTTGCGTTGTGGCCGAAAAAAACATGGCATGCCGTGCGGGGCGCGGGGGCGGCCAGGATTGCCCTGGTCGCGGCGGCGGCGATGGGGATTTCGTTTTTGCTGTATTCCAACTTCGGAAAACATCCCGGCGGGTTTGCCGACGCATGGCGCACGCTCTTTTCCTATCGCACGGGCGGCGGGCATGAAAAGGGCTGGTGGTATTACGCGGTGGAATGCCTCGGGTTTTACCGGCCCGGAGGCTGGCCGGTCGGGGAGGGCGTTGTCGGCCTGTTCGCGATCGCCGGCGGCGTCATGGCGTGGCGGCGGAGGAAAAACCGCTATGTGGGGCACCATGTGCCGGCGCTGCCGCTGTTCCTGGCGGTGTCGGGCGCGGCGCAGGTTGTTGTGTATTCAATAATCAAATACAAGACACCGTGGCTCATGCTGGCGCCGCTGGCGTCGTTTGTGCCGCTGGCGGCGCACGGCTGGATTTGGGCGCTGGGGCGGCGCCCGCGCTGGTGGCGCGCCGCGGTGTGCGCGCTTGTCGTGGCCGCGGGGCTGCTGGCGCCCGCGCTTGTGTCGAGTTTCAAGGCGCCCACGAGCGCGGCGTTCCCTTTCGTTTACGTGCCCACGCTGCCGGATGCGGACGCGGAGCTCGACCGCGTCGCCAGGGCGCTGCCCGCGGATGCGATGACGGCGGTGATTGGCAACGACTACTGGCCGCTGCCCTGGTATTTTCGCGCGGCCCGGGAGCGGACGGGATTTTTCTCGGAGGCCGGCGCGCCCTCGTCGGAGGAGTTGAAGGAATTCGCGCTGGTGATTCACACGGGCTACCAGCTCGATCCCTCCGCCACGGGCCCGGGCTGGCGCGTGTTTGAACTGCGCCCCGGATATTTTGTGAGCATTTCGCGTTGATGCCCGGACGTCCCCGCGGTTGAGAAAAAAGATTGTTGCCCGGGGGACTTTCGCCTCAGTCTTTCTGTTTTTACTTATGGAACAGATCAACATCGGCATGATTGGCGGCGGCACTGTGGGGAGCGGAGTTTTCCGCGCCCTTGAAAAAAACAGCGCCCTCATGACGGCGCGCCTCGGCGTCAAACTCAAGGTCGCGAAAGTCGCGGTCAAGGCGTTCGACGAACCGCGCCCGTATAAAATCCCCGTCGCAACCATGACGACCGATTGGACGACTGTCGTGAACGATCCCAAGATTCAGGTCGTCATCGAGCTGATGGGCGGCACCGGCCTGGCAAAAACCGTCGTGCTCGCCGCGCTCAAGCTCGGCAAGCCGGTCATCACCGCCAACAAGGCGCTCATTTCCAAGTGCGGCCCGGAGCTCTTCGCGGCGGCCGCCAAAAACAACACCAACCTTTATTACGAGGCCAGCGTCGCGGGCGGCATTCCGATCATCAAGACGATCCGCGAGGCGCTCGTCGGGAACCGGTTCACGCAGATCTACGGCATCGTGAACGGCACCTGCAATTACATCCTCACGCGCATGAAAAACGAGCGCGCCGAGTTTGCCGAAATCCTCGGCGACGCGCAAAAGCTCGGTTATGCCGAGGCCGAGCCCTCGCTCGATGTTGACGGTTCTGACGCGATGCACAAGACGCACATCCTCGCCTCGCTCGCGCACGGTTTTTGGGTTGATGAGAAAAAGATTCTCGTCGAGGGCATCCGCTCGATTTCGCAGACCGACATCCAGTTTGCCGAAAAACTCGGCTACACGATCAAGCAGCTCGGCATCGTGAAAGCGGCCGGCGCCGGCAAGTCTGAGAAGGTGCAAATCTCGGTTTATCCCGCGCTCATTCCCCAGCAGCACGTGCTCGCCAATGTGAACGACGTGTTCAACGCCGTGTTTGTGCGCGGCGACATCGTGGGCGACACGCTTTATTACGGACGCGGCGCGGGCAAGGACGCCACGGCCAGCGCCGTGCTCGGCGACATCGCCGACGCCGCCACGGATCTCGTCAACGGGACGCCGCGTCGCGTGCCCGCGTTTGTCGATTACGGCAGGCGCGCCAGCGTGATGCCGGCGAGCGAAAGCGTTTCGCAATTCTACATCCGCCTCGGCGTGCAGGACAAACCCGGCGTGCTTGCGCGCGTGGCCGCGATTTTCCGCGACAACAAGATCAGCATCGCGTCGGTCGTGCAGCCCGAGAGCGCGGTCGCGCGGCCAAGCGTGCCGCTCATCATCATGACGCACGCTTGCAAGGAGGCCTCGCTGCAAAAGGCGCTCAAGCAGATCGCGCGCCTTTCGGATGTGAAGGCGAAGCCCGTGTTGTTGCGCGTGGAGCATTTCGAATAAGAAACGCACCCGCCCCAGTTGTGAAAAATGGCTCAGCCGGGATTGGCGCCCCGCTTTTTTGCGAGGCGCTCCTTTACGATGGCGATGTTTTCCCGGAGGTCTTTGCCGCCGGTGATCTCGGTGTAGATTTTGTAGATGGCGCCCATGTTGAACGCGGGGCTGTTTTGCGCGCGCATGCGCTCAAACAGCGGGGGAATCCAGTCCTCCCCGTTTTCCTTGATCGCGTCGAGGATGACGAGCATCGCCAGGTAGGAGTAGGAGTCGGCCACGGCTTTTGGCGTCGCCGCGGTGCGCGTGCCGATCCATGTGTCGAGGTTGATGCCCGCGGCGTGGGTTTCGAAATCGGACGGTCGCGCGGTGTGCGCCTGGAGAAGCTGCTCGTAACTGAGATTGGGATTGTGCGAGCGCAGGACCGAGATCGGGATGATGTTGACCATGCCATCGACGATCCAGAGCGGGAAGCTGGCCTTGTCGATGGTGGCGATGATTGAAGGGCGCGCAATTTCGTAGAGTTTGCCGCAATAGGCGTTGTAGACGGCCTCGTCGAGACGCCAGCGCATGTCGCGAATGGTGGCGTTGAAGAGGCGCATTTTTTCATCGGTCATGCCGGGGGCCTTTTTCATGAGGACGATGGGAACGACGCGCGCGCGGGCGCGTCCGGCGCGCGGCGCTGTGATGTGGTTGGCGATGCTGAGCGCCTCGTTTTCCGGATTGTAGCCGAGGCCGTCGGGCAGGGAGCCGGATGCCTGCGCGGCCTTGATGTCGGAAAAATGGTAGATGCGAACCACGCCGATTTCCTCGACAACGGCGGGGCGGCAGATGTCGCGGAATTGGTCGAATGAGGCGCTCATGGCCTCGGTGGGTTTTTCGAGCGCGAGTTTTTTTGCGATCAGCGCGAGGTCGTTCTTTTTCCACCGGGCGAGCTGGGCCTCGAAACTGGCGTCGTCAAGAATGCGCAGGGGAAATTGGTAGCTCAGCAGGATTTCGTCCGCGAAGGCTTGTTCGTCGGCGGGGTAGGTGATGGTGGCGTCGTTGGTGATTTTTGTTTTGTAGGCTTCGAGCGGGTTTGTCGGCGGGGCGGGTTCGCCGGCGCATCTCACATCGGGCGGCATCAATGCCAGCAGGAGCGGTAGAAGTAGAAGAGGGCGTTTGAACATGGTCATGCGATGATGTGCGCGAAAAGGATGCAATCAAACGGATGTGGCGGATGTGTGCAAGCGGGCAGGGCGGGTTTTTGCGGCGGGAATCGTCCGCGCGGTCAGAGGCCCGTTCACATGCGCGTTTTTTGTCCGCCCGGTTTGTTTTTCTGGCGTCACTTTGAATTGCGCATCCGTTTGATTCGCGTTTCTCATTTTCGGTCGTGCCTCTTCGCGCCATGGTCGTTGATTTTAATTCCTTCTTCGCTTCCGTCGAACAACAGGAGCGTCCGGAGTTGCGCGGGCGGCCTGTGGGGATCGTGCCGGTGATGGCCGAGACGACCGGGTGCATCGCCGTGAGCATCGAGGCGAAACAAGCGGGACTGAAGCGCAACACGCGCGTGGCCGAGGCGCGGCGCATGTGCCCGGGGCTTCGCATCGTCGAGTCGCGACCGGAGGTGTATATCGATTATCACCGGAGGCTCGTGGACATTATCGAATCGTGCATTCACGTGAGCAAGGTGCAGTCGATCGACGAGGTGACGTGCGAACTGCGCGGCACGTGGTCGGAGCCGGCGAAGGCGGTTGCGGTGGCGAAAAAAATAAAGGCGGAGATTGCGAGAAGGGCGGGGGAGTGCCTTCGCAGCAGCATCGGTGTCGCGCCAAACTGGCTGCTGGCAAAGGTGGCGTCGGACATGCAAAAGCCGGACGGCCTCGTGGTGCTGAACGACGACGAAGGCGACATCCCGGCAAAATTGCTGCACCTGCGACCTTCGGATATTTCGGGGATCGGTCGCGGCATGGACGAGCGGTTGCGCATCCGTGGCGTGGATACAATGGAAAAGCTTTACGCGCTGTCGCGCGACGAGATGCGCGCGATCTGGCGCGGCGTTGTCGGCGACCGGTTGTGGCGGCTGCTGCATTGCGAGGACCTGCCGTTTTTCGAGCAGGAGGGCGACAAGTCAATCGGGCACGGGCATGTGCTGCCGCCGGAGTTGCGCAACAACACCGCGGCGCTCGCCGTGCTGCACCGCCTGCTGCAAAAGGCGGCGATGCGGCTGCGCGACTCGGGTTTGTTCGCGGGCGGCCTGCAGGTTTACGCGGCGCACGGCGACGACACGACATGGAGCGACGCGCTGCACTTCAACGAGACTCAGGACACGATCGTGCTGACGCGCGCGCTTTCGCAATTGTGGGCGCGCCGCATGGCGAAGCCGGGTGTCGCGAAAAAAACGCCGGTGCGCATCGGCGTGATGCTGTTTCGGTTGTTGAAGGCGGAGGCGCACACGCCCGATTTGTTTGAGGCGGCGAACGAGCGGGCGCGCGGGCGTTTGCTCGGCGCGATGGACGAGATCAATCGCGTGCTCGGCAAGAACACGGTTTATTTCGGAGGCGCGCACGGCGCGACTGCCGACGCGCCGATGCGGATTGCCTTCACGCGAATCCCGAAGCCGGAGCTGGAGGAGATCGACAAGTCGCTGAAAGGGCGCTTTCGGAGGGGGAAACGGTGATGGTTTTGGGACAGGATTAACGGGGTTGGCAGGATGATGAGTGCGGCGCTTAAGTTTGACGTTTTCGAAAAGCGCAAAAAAGCCGCGATGTTTCCATCGCGGCTTTTTGTTGATCGTATGGCGTTAACCCTGGCGTTGTTTTTTGCTCCGCTGGTAGCGGCGCGAAATTATTTGGCTGAACCTTTCGTGTAGCGTTCCTCGGCGAAGGTCCAGTTGACGAGGTTCCAGAACGCGGCGATGTAGTCCGGACGGCGGTTCTGGTAGTTGAGATAGTAGGCGTGCTCCCACACATCGAGGCCGATGACGGGATAACCTTCGATGCCGGCGACGGCTTTGCCCATGCGGGGGCTGTCCTGGTTGGCGGTGGAGCCGATGGCGAGTTTGCCCTCGGGCGTGACAAGGAGCCATGCCCAGCCGGAACCGAAGCGGCCCGCGGCGGCCTTGGCGAATTCCTCCTTGAACTTGTCGAAGCCGCCGAAAGTGGAGTTGATGGCGTCGGCGAGTTTGCCGACCGGCGCGCCGGTTTGACCGCCGGGAGCGATCACTTTCCAGAAGAGGCTGTGGTTGGCGTGGCCTCCGCCGTTGTTGCGCACCGCGGCGCGGATCGACTCGGGAAGTTTGTTGAGATCAGAGATGAGTTCGTTGACGCATTCGGGGCCGGTGATGTTTGCGCCGGCGAGTGCGTTGTTAAGGTTGGTCACGTAGGCTTGGTGGTGCTTGCTGTGGTGAATTTCCATGGTGCGCGCGTCGATGTGCGGCGCGAGGACGTCGTATGTGTAACCGAGTTCTGGTAATTCGTATGCCATGTGATTGTCCTTAGTTTGATTTTAGCAGGGTGGAGCAATCAATAGTTTTATCGGAGCGATGCAATGAAATGCGTGAGGTATTAGGATAAATGATTGTGAAATGCTTGCGAAAAAGAGGCTGTTTACAGGCATTTGCGTTTGCGCGCTTAGGGGTTGCCTTGGGCGGATTTTTCCACGAGCCTCTGGTCGTGATTGCCTCAGTTACCATTCGCAATTTCAGGGCGCTCAAACACGCGGAGCTTTCGCTGATGCCGTTTAATCTGCTGATCGGCCCGAACGGGTCGGGAAAAACGAGCCTTATCGATGCTGTGCAACGATTAAGCTCACTCGCCAAACTGCCGCTTTGCGGCGTGAAATCGGAGGAGGCGCGCGAGGGCATCGCGGACGGGCCGGAGCTTTATTGGTATTTCACGCCGCCGTTTGACGGGCTGGAGGCGGTGATGAAATGCACCTCGGAGACGGAATGTGATTTTCTGGACGTGGTGTCGCTGCCGTCCGGTTCGGGGCAGAACGATTGGCCCAAGTTGAGGTCGGAGTTGATGCGAGTCCGCTGTTATGTGCTTGATCATCGGGCATTAGCGGAGAAAAGCATGTCGCGCGAAGGCGCGGATTTGAAGAGCGACGGGGAGAACCTGGCGACGGTGCTCGCTTCACTGCAAATGCGTGAGCCAAAGGCATTTGAGGAAATGCGCGCGGAACTATGCCGAATTTTGCCCGAGTATGATGATCTGCAGTGGACGTTTACCAAGGATGGCGGCACGGAGCTGTTGTTGCGCCTGACGGGAACCGGCGAACTGATCGGCGCGGGACATCTTTCCCAAGGCACTTTATATTTGCTGGCGTTTTTGGCGCTGGCGTATGACCCGAATCCGCCGTCGATCGTGTGCATCGAGGAAATTGACCGAGGGTTTCATCCGCGATTGTTGCGCGAGGTGCGCGATGTTTTGTATCGGCTGTCCTATCCGGAGGCGTATGGGCTGGATCGCCCGCCGGTGCAGGTGATCGCCACGACACATTCGCCGTATTTGCTGGATTTGTTTGGCGAGCATCCCGAGGAGGTGGTGCTAACTGAGAAACGCGGACTGACGGCGCGGTTCATGCGTTTGTCGGATCGCAAGGATTTGCGGGATTTGATGGCCGAGGGGGGACTTGGTGACATGTGGTTTTCGGGAATCCTCGGCGGTGTGCCGCAGGAGGGGATGCCTTCCGAAGACGTCAACGAGAGCAACCCTGACGACACCCGCGGATGAAGCTTGGAATCCTTAGTGAGTCACCCGCTGACGAAATGGTCATACGCGTGCTGGTCGAGTCGGTGCTCGGCGAAAACGTGAGACTGGTCTCGCCCTCGCTGCGCGCGCGCGGCTGGCCGTCGGTTGCGCAAGTGTTGCCGGCGGTGATCCGGCATTTGCATTTCAACACGGACGCGACGGGGCTCGTCGTGGTCGTGGACGCGGACGACTCGGTGGTGCACACCGCGGAGCACGACCGCGAGGGTTATTATCATCCGCGTTGCCGCATGTGCCAGTTGCGCGGAGTGTTCAGGCAGACGACAAAAAAACTGCCGCCCGCGCGCGGTCGCAAGCACCTGCTGCGTTGCGTGGGCGTGGCGGTGCCGGCGGTGGAGGGATGGTATTTGTGCGGGCGCGACGAGACCGTGTCGGAACGCGCTTGGACCGACGGACAGGCCTCGGGCGTGATGCCTTACACGCGCAAGGAGTTGAAAGTGCGCGTGTATGGCACGGATCGTCCGAGCCTGGCGCACGAGATTGATTGCGCGATGAGGGAAGTGCAGCGCCACCGGCGCGACACGCGGCGGCTGGAGCACGATTTTCCCGGCTTTGAATCGTTGGCGAAAGACTTGCGCAGTTGGAAAAGTCAGTTAGCAACAACGGCTTCCCAATAAACCGTTCCGCGCCCGGCGCCCTCACTTTCGACTCCTGTATTCTTACTTCCGACACCTTTTTTCATGTCCACCAAACTCTTTCGAAAACGCTCGTATCTGCCTTTGCCGCTCGAATGGCTGCTGCTTCCGATTGTGCGGCTCATGTATCGCGTGAAGACGAGGCGCCCTGAAAACGTGCCCGAGCGCGGCGGGGTGATCTTGATTGCGAACCATCTTTCATTTGTGGACGCGGTCGTGCTGCAACTGGCGTGCCCGAGGCCGCTGCGGTTTCTCGGCTACGAGGGGCTGAAGGCGAATGTGTTTTTCGAAAAACTTTTCCGCTGGTCGGGCATGATCGGGTTTTCGCCGCGCGACCCGGTGGGCAGCACGAGGCGCGTCTTGCGTTCGTTGCAGGACGGCGAGGTGCTGTGCATTTTCGGCGAGGGGCACATCTCGCGCATCGGCGAGTTGATGCGCATCAAAAACGGCTTCGAGGCGATTGCGAAACGCGCGGGCGTGCCGGTCGTGCCCGTGGCGCACGACGGCTTGTGGGGCTCGGTCTTTTCGTTTTCCGGGGACCGCTGGATTTTCAAGTCACCGCGCATCATGCCCACGCATGTGTGCGTGTGCTTCGGGCGCCCGATGCTTCCGAGCGAGGCGACGGCGGAGAAGATGCGCCGCGAGCTGCTCGACTTGGGAGCGGAGGCGTTTTCAGCGCGCCCCGTGCTGCGCAGGCATCTCGGCGCCGAGGCGGCGCGCGCGCTTGTGAAGCATCCGAGTTTCATTCAGGTGATCGACCGCACCGCCGACCGCGCCGAACTGTCGGCGGCGAAACTTTTCGCCGTGTCCGCCGCGCTTTCGCGCCGTCTCAAAAAAACAGTTCCCGAAAAGCGCGTGGGCATTGTGCTGCCACCGGGCGCGGGTGCGTATATCGCGAATCTCGCCGTGAGCTTTGCCAACAAGATTCCCGTGAACCTGAACTTTACCGCGGGCAAGACGACCTCGGAGGCCTGCATGAAACTCGGCGAAATATCGACGGTCATCTCGGCGCCGGCCATGCAGGAGCGGGTTCCGAATTTTCCCTGGCCCGCGGGCACGAAGGACCTGAAGGCTGAGATCATGGCCATCAGCAAAGTGCGCATCCTGTTCTGGATCGTCGTCGCCTACATCGTGCCCAACCAGCTCGTGCCGCGCCTGCTCGGCCTGCCGCGCCGCGGCGACAACGACGAGTGCTCGCTGCTTTTCACCAGCGGCACCTCGGGCGAGCCCAAGGGCGTCGTCTACACGCATCGCAACATCCTCGCGCAGTGCTGGCAGATTTCGTCCATCGCGGTGCTGCCCGCCAGCGCGCGCATGCTCGCGTGCCTGCCGTTGTTTCACAGCTTCGGTTATTCGATCACGGTCTGGTATATGATCCTGCGCGGATGCACCACGATCACGGTGCCGAGTCCGCTCGACACGCGCCGCGTGGTGGACTCGATTCGCGATGAAAAAGCCACGGTGATCATCGGCGTGCCCTCGTTCCTGAGGCCCATCCTGAAACGCGCCACGCACGGCGAACTCAAGTCGCTTGAACTCGTCGTCTCGGGCGCGGAAAAAATGCCGATGGATCTCTACGACTCGTTCATGAACCAGTTCCACATCGACATCATGGAGGGCTTCGGCCTGACAGAAACGAGCCCCGTGACCAATGTGAACCAGCAGCACCCGCCGTCGATTTCGCGTTTTTCCGTGCCGCAATACGGCAAGCGGCTCGGCTCGGTCGGCCGCCTCCTGCCGGGCATGAGCGCGCGCATCCTCGACCCGGACACGCACGAGGACCTGCCGCTCACATCAACAGGCCTGCTCCTGTTCAAGGGCGACAATGTTTTCACCGGCTACTTGAAGGACGCCGCCAAGACGTCCGAGGCGCTTCGCGACGGCTGGTTCTTCACGGGCGATCTCGCTCGCTTCGACGAGGACGGGTTTCTCTTTATCGAGGGCCGCCTATCGCGCTTCTCAAAACTCGCCGGCGAGATGGTGCCGCACGGCACGATCGAGGAGACGATCGTCAAGGCATTTGGCTTTGGCGAGGAGGAGGGTTACGTCGTCGCCGTCACCGGCGTGCCCGACGAGGCGAAGGGCGAGATTCTCGTGCTGCTCACCACGCGCGACATCGAGCTTGCCGACTTGCGCCAAAAACTCACCGACGCCGGACTTCCCAACCTCTGGGTGCCGCGCATCATCCTCAAGACGGACCACATCCCCGTGCTCGGCTCCGGCAAGCTGGACCTCAAGGCGCTCAAGGAAGCCGCGACCAACGGCATCCACCGCCACGGACACGGCGCGCTGTGATCGACGCGCCCTCGCATTTTAAAACCTCAATCCAATGAAAATCCGCCTCCGCACCCTCGCAGCCCTCCTTCTCCCGATTACTCTCGCCGCCGCCGAGCCGGCGATTATTCCGCTCTGGCCCGAGGGTGTTCCCGGACTTCGCGCCGACGCCGCGCCCGACAAGGACACGCCGACAAGCTCCAGCGCCATCCACACGCCGACGATGCTGTTTTATCCCGCGCCGAAAAACAACGCCACCGGCACCGCCATTGTCGTGTGTCCCGGCGGCGGCTACTCGCGCCTCTCGATGGAAAACGAGGGCCGCAATGTCGCGCAATGGCTCAACTCCATCGGCGTGTCGGCGTTCGTGCTCAAATACCGCCTCAAGGAATACGGACAACCCGCCCCGCTCCGCGACGTGCTACGCGCATTGCGCACCGTGCGCTCAAAAGCGGCCGAGTTTGGCGTGACCCCGGACCGCGTCGGCGTGCTCGGTTTTTCCGCCGGCGGGCACCTCGCGTCAACCGCGACCACGCTCCACGCCCATCCCGACGGCAAGACCGGCGCGCCGATTGACGAAGTGAGCGCGCGCCCCGATTTTTCCGTGCTTGTTTATCCGGTGATCTCCATGCGCGAGATCACGCACAAGGGCTCGCGCCAAAATCTCATCGGAAAAACCCCGGCGCAGGAATTGGTGGATTTGTATTCGACCGACGAACAAATCACAAAGGACACTCCTCCGGTGTTTCTCGTCAGCGGCACGGACGACAAAACCGTGCCCGTTGAAAACAGCGTGCGCTTTTACCTCGCGCTGCGCAAAGTCGGCGTGCCCGCCGAAATGCACCTTTATCAAAATGCCCGGCACGGTTTCGGAATGAAACCCGACATGGGCCCGCCCTCCGGCTGGCCCGTGCGTTGCGAGGAATGGATGCGACACAACGGCTGGCTGACGATTTCGAGAAGCCGATAAAACCGGCCGGCGGCGCGCTCAAGGTTGGGCTCCATACTCATCCAGCACGGCGGCGTCTTTTTCGGCGTTCCTGGCCTCGGCCAGCAGCCGCGTTGCCAGCTCCCTGTCCGCGATGCGCCGCACGGCCCAGACCGCGTGCGCGCGCACGAGCGGCGATTCGTGCGCGGCGAGGCGCGAAAGTTGCGGAAGATGCTCCGCGGCGCGCGCGCCGGTGTTGCCCGCGACGATGCACGCGTTGCGCAGCAGCCCGGCGAGCTTGATGCGTTTGATCGCGGTTTTGCGGAAATGCGCGGCAAAACTCTCCGGTGTCAGCGCGAGCAATTCGTTAAGGGAAAGTCGCGTAATCTCCGGGCGCGCCTCGAGGAGCAGCCCCCTGCTTGCTTGCGCGAAGCGATTCCACGGGCAGGCTTCCGCGCACGCGTCGCAGCCATAAATGCGCGCGCCGATTTTTGCGCGCAGCCCGCGCGGGATTGCGCCCTTGTTTTCAATGGTCTGGTAGGAAATGCACAGGCGGGAATCAAGCGTGCCGGGGCTCGCGATTGCGCCGGTCGGGCACGCGTCGATGCAGCGCGTGCATTTGCCGCAGTGGGAGCGCGCGGGGAGCGGTTCGTCCGCCTTGATTTTTGCGCGGACAAGAATCGCGGCAAGAAAGAGCCAGTTGCCAAAGTCGCGCGAAACGAGCATCGCGTTTTTGCCGGCGAAACCCGCACCCGCGCGTGATGCCCAGGCGCGTTCGAGGACGGGGCCCGTGTCCACGTAATAACGATAATCGGCGGATGTGAGCCCCAGTGTTTCCTCAAGCACGCGGCCCGCTTTTTCCAGCGCCGGCTTGATCGTGTCGTGATAATCCGAATACAGCGCGTAACGCGCCCAGCGCGGGTGCCGCAAATCGGATGATGCACCGGCTGCGCCTTGAAAATAATTCACGCCGAGCATGATGACCGACCCGGCATCGGGAAGAACGAGGGTGGGGGAGGCGCGCTTGGCAAAACCGCGCTCGATCCAGTGCATGTCCGCCTGATATCCGGCGTCGAGCCACTTGCGAAGGGCGTTGACTTCGGGCAGTGCGCCGCCGTCGTCCCTCGCGGGGATGCTCGCGAAACGCGCCACGTCAAAGCCAAGGGCGAGCAGGCGCTTGCGCAGTTCAGCCGGCTCGATCATCGGGGGCGGCGGGATTTGTCGCGGGAGGTTCCGCGTGCCTGTGCGTGCGCAGAAAATCGGCCGCCTCGCGTTTGTAAACGCGCATGGCGTGCGCGATGACGTCGGGGAGCGAGCGGTTGTCCGTGAGCAGAAGCGTGCCCGCTTTTCGATAAATGGGTTCGCGCACCGAGTAGATTTCGCGCATCCGGGCGAGGGGATCGTCCACGTTCAAAAGCGGGCGCGACTTGCTGTGGCGCGTGCGCTTGAGGACGGTTTCGAGCGAGGCGTGCAGGCAGATGACGACGCCGCGCGAATCGAGCAACTCAAGCATTCCCGGCTGCACGACCAGTCCGCCGCCGCACGCGACGATGCAGCCTCGCGCGGGATGCCCGCTCTCGATGAAGTCGCGCTCCAGCTTGCGGAAAACAGGCTCGCCGTCCTCCTCGAAAATTTTTGAGACGGGCTTGCCTTGCTCGCGTTCGATCGCCGCGTCGACATCGATCAGCTTGGCGCCGAGCCGGTATGCGATGGCGCGGCCGACGGTGGTTTTGCCCGTGCCCATGAAGCCGACCATGTAAAGATTTACAACCGGTGTTGTCATTGTGCTGTCCGGCACCCTGCGGCAGCCGCCCGGGTTTTGCAAAACAAGAAATGCGCGACGGACGGCGACCCGGAGAACACCGTTCCGATGATTAAAAATTTTGCGCTTCTCGGCGGGCGGGGTTTTTGCGAATACTTCGGGTCGCATGTCTGACAATCCATCCACGCCAGTCCCAGCCTCCGAATCCGCGCAGGCGCCCGCGCTCAAACTCAAAATGAACGCCAGGGCGCGCGCCCTTAACGGCCACCCGTGGGTGTTTGCCAACGAAGTCGAGGCGTTGCTTCCCGCATCGTTCGACGGCGAGGTGGTCGAGTGCCGCGATCGCACGGGGCGGCGCATCGGCTCGGGCATTTACAACAGCCGCTCGCAAATCTGCTGGCGCAGGCTCAGCCGCGGGCGCGTGGCGCTCGACGAGGCCTATTTGCGCGAGGTGATCACGCGCGCGATCGGACGGCGCGAGTCCCCGGACTGCGACAAAAACGCAAGGCGCCTGATCTGGTCGGAGTCGGATGACTTGCCGGGCGTGGTGCTCGACCAGTTTGGCGACACGCTTGTGTTGCAAATCCAAACCCTCGCCATGGAAAAGCGGCGCGATGTGATCGCGCGTTTGCTGCTGGAGATTGTGAAACCCGCGCCGGTTGAAATCATATTTCGCAACGACGCGCCCATCCGGCGGCTGGAGGGGCTGGAGCAGACGACCGGCACGCTTTCGGAAAAAACCTGGGAGCCGCGCTGGTTGCGCATCGACGGATTTGATTACTGGCTCGATTTGCAGGGCGGGCAAAAAACGGGTTTTTACCTCGACCAACGCGCGCAGCACATGGCCGTGGCGCGCCATGCAAAAGGCCGCCGCGTGCTCGACGCGTTTTGCAACCAGGGGCCGTTCGCGCTGCATTGCGCGCGCGCCGGCGCGGCCAGCGTGCTCGGCATTGACAGCGCGGAGGACGCGATTGCGCAGGCCCGGAAAAACGCGGAGCGCAACAGCGTGGGCGCGGAGTTTTTGGCGGCCAATGTGTTCGATTTTTTCAACAGCCCGTCGCCGGAGCAGCGCGCGGAGACGTGGGACTTGATCATCCTCGATCCGCCGCCGTTTGCGAAGTCGAAGAGCGCGCTTGCGGGCGCGATGCGCGGTTACAAGGAGATCAATTTGCGCGCGATGCAGCGGCTTTCCCCGGGCGGGATTCTGGCGACCTACACTTGCTCGCATCACATGCACGAGGCGGAGTTGCGGCAGGTTCTCGCCGAGGCGGCCTCGGACGCGCGTCGCCGCGTGAGCGTGCTGGAGTTTTGCCACCAACCGCCGGACCACCCCGTGCTCGTGACAATGCCCGAGAGCGAATACCTGCGCGGTTACATTCTGCGCGTGGAGTGAGTTGGGGCTGTTTCGGTTGGGTTTTTTCGAGGAAATGCCTCTGGGGTGGGCGAATCTCCGGTCGCGCCACGGCATTCCCGGCTCGCCGGAACGGTTCGCCCTGCCTCAAAATGTGACAAAATAAACCACAAGGCCCTAATTCAGTTGCGCAAAAAGCGGACGCCAAACAGCCGCGTTTTGATGCTTCGCGTCAGTCAAGTTCTGCCTTTTTAAGCACGAATTTCCCCGAAGAATTGAGTTCGTATATTTTATACCTTCCTTGATTTCCAACCCTAAGTTGAAGCGGCGCATTGTCACTTGGTGGTATAAATACCCTTTCAAATATCCTCATAGGATTAAGCCCTTCACTGATCAACACTCCCTCTCCATCACGGGCAAATGAACCATTTTCCTGCCTGACTGACACGTCAAGGTAAGTCCTCGATTCATGGGAGTAAAAGTAATATACAGAGCCGCCCGATACAAAACAATCATATTGTCCTCCCGCACTCGCTCTTCCAGATTTATATTATAGCTAAACAGAGCTCCCTGCTTGTCTTTGATTCCCATCATGATGTATTACATCACATTTTAACATGCAATATATTCCCCCTTTTTTGATTTGGGCAACGGCTCCCTTGACGGACACTACCGAATTGTGATGGTTGACTGATGGGCGCATTCTGCATGGGATTTGAGTCTTACATAGCATGGCATGGGCGGTCGCATTCCTACCGATTTAGATCGAAACTAATCCGGATGGTTGATGGGAGTATGAATGGTTAGCAGGGACAAGTGGCACGTGGCGGGCAAGCCATTGGAGTGTTTAGTTTGAGCAGGCGAGTTTTGACTCAGAAGTTTCAAAGTATGAGGGGTTGTAGCCGACGGAGCACGAAGTGCGGAGATGGCGTTGTGCAGCGCAGCGAAACAGCCCCGAGCGAAGCGAGTAGGTGAACGTAATGAACAAAAGCTGTCCATCGCGTTTTTCCTTAATTAGCATAAGGCTGGAAAATCTTCTGGCATATCAACTGCTAATGGTTGGCTCGTTGGTTCACTTGGTTGCCACATTTGGAAGGGCATTTTTGCAGATGACTCCTTACGGCGGAAACGGATATTTCTCTTCTTTTGCGAGGTTTTGCTTGGGGTCAAATTCCAAGCTTCGACTTTGAGAATCAGGGTTGTAGTAGTAGGTAAATGTTATATACGGTTTTCCTCCTGATTCTCCACCGCTATCAATCCCACCATATATTTTCCCGTAATTTGCAGCGGTAGTTTTTCCATTTTCATCAACCACTGTTCGAGTTCGAAATATGAAATTTTGTGTCTTTGGGGTTCCCCAATTTTTTCGACCATGCACAGGGTCTGCCGAGACCTCTCGTCCCCAGGTCGATTGAAATCCATCCATCGGGGCAGCGTGTGGAGACAGCAGGCTGCTTGTCGCCGCAGGTGTTGCAAACTCCAGCAGCCCATCGTTGGGATTTTTAAAACTTACATTTACTTGCGAGTAAAAATTATTCATATCTTGCCAGCGACATAGCACAGTAAATATAAAATCCGATTGTATTCCCTTTCCATAAGGAGCAATCCAATCCCCGACTTCAAAATCAAATCCTATTGGTTTGTCTAGCTCAGGTGTCTGTAATGCTACCTTCCTTACATACATGGGCACCGGATTGATGATCTTCTTTAACATCACAGTTAACTCGGGGTTTTCCGGAGTCAACCTGCCCAATTTTACATCTTTATACATATAGCGAATGCTATGCGCTTCATAATATCCATCTTTCTTGGCTCCATAATAAAATATACCATTGCATGAATCCGATGCGCTGAAGCATCCTTTATTATCAGTCGCCCCCTCATGACTCAATACAGGCCCTCCCGGTGTTCCAGACGGAACATTAAATGCAATGCCTGCCGTCGCTCCAACTATAGGTTCTCCCTGCTCGTCGATTATTTTTATTGTGGCCTTGCCCACGGGAATCTGCTGGCTGCAAAATGCCACGGTAATCGTGAATAAAAACGCTGATATAATTACTATTTTTTTCATTTCAATGCTCCTTTTGTTGCAAGTTCATCATAGGCCTTATAGGTAAAAATATAGCTTATATCCTTAATATCGCTATGCTTCCACTTTCTGTCGTTTCCACGGTTCGACGGCCATCCATTTTATTGTAGTGTATTCATATCGATATTGCGATCTCGAGCAACACTATTTGGCAATCTTTTGATCGCATCAATTTCATTCCTTCCTGCGGCAAAGGTCCTAGCGGGGACTGAGTTTGCAAGCAGAGCATTGGCGCTGTAACCGCTGGAGTAGCCAGCTAAGGTGAAGAAGGCATCCGGCACACGGTAGCCTTGGTCTCCCTCGGAGGCTGTGACGGTATCATAGAGGAGCTCCAGTTCCTCAGGTCCCTTGTGGAACACTGGTCTGGCCCGGAATACTTGTCTTTCGCCTGCGTTCCCCGTTGCGGTTACCCATGTATCCTTGGGACGGAAAAAAGCATCTGACGGCCAACCGCCGTTTTTGTTAAAACGCCATCCTCCATTTTCCCCATACAGCCAGCTGGCCATAAATGGCATACTTGATATATCGCCTCCGCGCCCCTTGTATTTTTCCTGCATGCCCCATGAATATTCGCCACCTTTCAGCGCCCCGTTGACAAACAGACTATGCGTGTCGGCTTCCACATTATTGAGCACCTCCTCTCCGCTCGAATAAAAGTTCCACCAACGATCAATGATCAGGTTTCGATTCGCATAGCGGTTGTATGCATTGTTAAATCGGTCTCGCCACGTCAGTTCGTCACGACGATCCACGGGAGTTCGGTTTTTAAACAATGCGTGCCACTCGCTTGCCATAGCACCCTCAGGGTAAATGTAGTTATGCAGGGTGTGATCATACCAGTCACCATGGAGCATCTCCGGATGTTTTGTTTCTGCGCCATCAAGTGCTTCGATTGGAACGGCGGCGTCCAATGCAATGTGGCGATCTACTATATTCATGCCGACTTCATAATCCCACAATGCGCTGGTTACCACTATATTACCCATGCTATGCGCTCCGGTCGTTATCTTTTTTCCTCGAGCCCCGAGATATCTCAAATAGTCGGCTAAGGCAGGGGCGGCATTAAAGGCATTTTCAACATTGACGTGAAAGTCGGGTGTGAGCAATCCAATCGACTCAGGTTTTAAGGGATCGGGTAATTGCGACTCCCGCTCCCGGCCAGATGACCATGTGGAATTGCGCCTTACTTTCAGCCCAATAGAGTCGCTTGAACATTTCCGCGCCCCAGCCACGCGCTTCCTGTGGGTTCACATTGTAGCCGTGCAGGAATACAAATGCACGATTTGACGTGCAGAGTGAATCCGGCCAGTTTTTCGGCTCGCCGGTCCTGTCTCCGGGGTCATTTGCCACATGCACACCATTTTGGTTTTTTGCGGTGTGAATCAGGCTCTTACGCCGGAACATATCCTCTCCACAGATGATTATTTCTTTGGCTGGTTCTTTTTCTCGGATGGGTCGCGCACGAGATTGACGGGCTCGCCGTCCTCGGCGGGCAATACCTTGAAGGGGAGGGCGGGCGCGAGAGAGGAAGTCTTTTGGCCGCGGAAGCGTTGCGTGGCCTCGATGATAAACACGCCTTCCTCACCAACCATTTTTTCGTTTGTGCAGCGCACCTTGACCACACCTTCCGTCGCGCCGGCTTCAATGACGGCGACTTCCACAATCATGCCCTTGCCCCCGCGCGAGGCCATCACGCGAATGGGAACCTTGGCGGCGGATTGCGGCTGCTGTTTTTTCACGGGTTTCTTCGCATTCTTTTTCCCGGCGTTTTTTCCGGCTGCGGCAGACTTGTTTTTTGAAGTCGTCTTCTTTTTTGCCGTTGCCTTGCCCTTTGTGCCGGCGCCGGCTTTTGCCTTTGGCGGCTGCGGCGCGGCGACAGGGGGGCGGTAGTTCGGGTCGCGGATGATGCGCACGGGGATTTCGCATTCCTTGCCAAGCGTCAGTTCGAGCGGGCCGGCGTCTGCGGGCCGCATGACTTCGACGCGGAAGGGCGAGGCGGGCGTGACCACGAGGTAACCCTGCTCGACGGGCACGGTGTGGTAGTAGAAAAACGCCTGCATGAGCTCCTCGGCGACATTGGCCTTGTGCGTCACTGTCTTGCCGTCGATTTCCGCCTCGGCGCGGAAGAGCGGCTTGTAAACGCCCGGTTTCGCGTCGAGCGGCGCGGAGAGGGTGAGGATGGTTTGATTTTTGCCGGCCTTCACCTCGGCGCCCGCAAGCTCGAAGCCGGGGGGCAGCCCTTCAGTGCTCAGGCGAATGGGGTCGTTGTAATCGTCGATGCGAATGGACTTGAGTTGCACAACAACATTTCCGCCCGCGGGCACGCTGAGGTTGTCGGGCGTGACGCGCAGTTCGAAGTCGGGCTGCTGCGGCGCGATGCTGAGGCGGTAGGCGTATTCGACACCGCCCTTGCCCTGGGTGTCGCTGAGGTGGACGAAGTAGTCGCCGTCCTGCGTGAATGTGTGCGCGAGGCGCGGGTCGGCATGGTGGGTGATGAGCCCGAAGCGCTCGTCCTTCACGTCGTCGGCCGTCAGGGTTTTGCCGAGCAGTTTTTGCGGACCAAGAACGATTCGCGCGTCGAGCGGCGAACCGAGGCGGCGCGCCATCACGTCGATGACGAGTTTGTCGCCGGTCTTGGCGGAAAAGGTGAACACGTCGATATCGCCGGGTTTGTCGATGCGGCCGTTGATGATGACGGGCGTGGTCACGCGCTGGGCCTGGCGCTGGGCGTTGTTCGGCTCGTATTCCGCGACCTCGGGCAGCTCGCTGATTTCGATCGGGCGCGCGTTTGTCTTTTCGCCGTTTTCCAGCGTGAAGCTGATCTCGGAAACCCCGGGCTGGCGGTCGCTCACATCGCATATCCAGTCTGCCGTTTCGCCGGGCAGGTTTATGCCGCGCGCGGTGAAGCGGTGGTGCTTGACCCCTTGCGGGGCGCCGAGGGGAAAGATGTCCGTCACGTAGGGCAGCTCGCCTATTTTCATGCGGTAAACAAGGTCGTCGCGTCCACGGGAAACGGCGTCCCATATCTCGACGATGTAGTCGCCGTCGCCGGGCGCCTTGAAGAACATGACCGGGTCGGGGTCGAAACGAAAATCATCCGCCTCGGCCAGCCGGTCGCCTTCGCTGTTGTAGAGCACGATGCGCGGTTGAAACCATCCGGGCACGGCATCGGCGAGATAGGACTTGATGGCGCGGGCCTTGACCTCGATGAGAATTTGCTGTCCGGCGCGCGCGCTGAAACGGAAAAAGTCGCGGTCGGCGTTTGTTACCTGGCCGTTGACGACGACGGGGAGCGCGGGCAGTTGCTGAGCGTCGGCCAGATGGCCGTTCGGCTCCTTTTCGGAAACCTCGGGCAGCTTGCCGATTTCAAAACGAAAGCGGTTCGACAATCCCGCCGTCGCCATGACGCGAAGATCGCGAATGCCGGGCTCGGCGTCGGGCGCGATTGTGAGGCGCACGCGCGCGGTTTGCGCGGCGACTTCGTCGCGTTTTCGGGCCTCCCTGATTTGCGCCTCGGTGGGCATGTTGACTTCGAGCACCTTGCCGGTGACTCCGCTGCCGCTGACCCAAACCTCGCTCGCGCCCTCAAGCGATCTGCCGCCGAGCGTGATTTCCATCGTGCGGTTTTGCTGCGCGCCCGCGGGGTAAAGGTATTCAATGTAAGGCGCGGCCACTGCGTGGCCGCAAATTCCAACGATCAAAATCCAGATTCCAACCAGCCAGCGGAATGTTGGCTGGAGGAATGCTTTTTCAGTTTTGGAATTTGGATGCCGGAATTTGGAATTTCGTTGGAATTTGTTCATTGGAATTTGGGATTTACCGAGAGCGCAGCGAGCGGTCATGTTGGCATGATCTCCTTTAACATTCCCTCGCCGGGCGTGAATTGGGTGGATTTTTTTGCGGGCTGGGCGGTTTCGTCCTGGCGCGGCGTCACGTAGGCGGCGCAACCGAGGGGGTGGGGGAGGGTGCCGTCGGGATCGATACCGAGGAGCTTGTAGATGCTCGCCGACAAATCCCACGGCGCGATGGCGCGCTTGGTGACGCGTTCGCCGCGGTTGTCCGTTTCGCCGACGACTTGTCCGCCCCGGAATCCGCCGCCGGCAATCGCCCATGAAAACGCCGCGCCGTAGTGGTTGCGCCCGCCGTTCCACGGCGGCTCGGTCATGAATCGCGGCGTGCGTCCAAACTCGCCGCCGCAAGTGACAATCGTTGAGTCGAGCATGCCGCGCTCGGTGAGGTCGGTGAGCAGCGCGGAGAAGCCGCGGTCGAGTTCGGGCATGAGTTTTTTGTAGCGCTCGGCCTGGTCGCGGTGCGTGTCCCAGCCGCGCATGTTCACGGTGACGTAGGAAACGCCGTTTTCGACGAGCCGGCGCGCCTGGAGGCACGAGCGGCCAAACTCGGTGTTGCCGTAGAGTTCGCGGGTCTTGGCGCTTTCCTTGGAAATGTCGAAGGCGTCGCGCGCCTTGCCGAGCACCATTTCGCGAGCCTGGTCGCGGAAATAATCGGCTTCCTCGAACACGGCTTTTTGCGAATGGCCGAGGGCGTCGAGGTTGTCCAGGAGCGCGGCTCGTTTTTCGAGGTGCGCGCGTTGCTCGGCGCTGATCGGATTGGAGAGGTTGCCCGGAATGAACGAACGGTAGCGGGGGCCGAGAAACCCGGTCTCGGAAAAACGCCCGATCGCAACCGGCACCGTCATGTAGGCGGGAAGCGCGCGCCCCTTGAGCAGGCCGGCCTCCTCCATTTTGTAGGCGATGACCGCGCCCATCGACGGATACACAAGGCCGGACCTGGGATCCGTGCCGGTTTGCATCATGTAGGTGGCGGTTTCGTGCGCGTTGGTTTTGTGCGAGAGGCCGCGCAGGAGCGTGTATTTGTCGGCGTGTTTCGCGGAGAGCGGCAGCAGTTCGCCGATCTGGATGCCGTCCACGTTGGTCCGCGCGGTTTTGCGCCACGGGCCGGTGATGTCGGTCGAGGCCTGCGGTTTGGGATCGAAAGTGTCGATATGCGACGGGCCGCCAAACAGGAACAGTTGAATGACGGCCTTGGCGCGGGCGTTCGACGCGGGCGCGGAGCGCAGATACGGCGCCATGGCGAGTCCGCCGACGGTGAGCGCGCCGATGCGCAGAAAGTCGCGCCGGGTAACAAGGTCAAACGCGCGCCGGTAAAGCGCGTCCGAGGCGTGGTCTTCGTGGGCGCAGAGCGGGTCGTGTGGCGAGGCGGAATCGGGAGAAAAGAGAGGATCGGGAGTGTTCATGGAAATGTGGATTTCAGAACGCGGATTTAGGAATTGTGGTGCTTCCGCCCCACTGGGGATTTTGAAATTCGCATGGCAGCGCGCATTCCGAAATCCACATTCCGAATTCCGCATTTTGTATCAGTGATTGTATAAAAATTCCTTTGTGTTGATCAGCGCCCAGACGACATCTTGCGCGGCGGTGTTTTTGGAGGGAGCCTCCTGGAAATAACTGTTGATGATGGAGGTTTCCCCGCCGGTCGGCATGCGCGCGAGAAACGTGAGGTAACACTCCTCGGCAAACGCGCCCGCGTTCGCCCCGTGCTTTTTGGCGAGCTGCGAAATAACGCCGTCTTTTTTTCGCAGTTTTTTGGTGAGTGCCTCCGAGTCGAACAGGTAGAGGGCCTGCGCCATCGAGGGTCTGCGGTCGCGCTCGACCTCGTGGGAGGTGTCGCGTCCGGGGCGCCCGAAGGTTTCGAGAAATCCACTCGTCACGCTCGCGTCGGGATTCGCCACGCTGTGGAAATCGTCCGGCCACATGGCAAACGGCTCGGGGATACGGCTCTCGAAATATTCATACGCGCCGGTGGCCGTGCCGATCGCGTCCGCAAGAACCTCGGCGTCGAGGCGGCGCGGAATGTAATGCGACCAGTTTTGCGAGTCGCGGGCGTTGCTTTCGTTTGCGGCGCTCGAGCGCTGGTAAGTTTGCGAGGTCACGATGAAGCGGAGCAGGGCGCGCAAATCGAAACCGCTTGAGACCACCTTTTCCGCGAGCAGATCAAGCAGCTCGGGATTGGCCGGCGGATTGCCGGGGCGCACATCATCGACGGGCATTGTGATGCCGCGCCCGAACAGCGCGCACCAATAACGATTTGCCACGTGCCGCGCGAAGTAGGGATTTTTCGGCGAGGTCAGCCACTTGACGAGATGCTTTTGCGGATTGTCCGCGCGGTTAAATTTCACCGGCGTGCCATCGGGGAGAACGGGGGCTGCGACGGTGTTTTTTTCCGCGCCGATCCTGTGCTGGGACCAAGAGGGGTTGAAATACACAATCTCCTCCTTCCACTCGCCTGTTTTTTTATATTTCACATTGGTGAAAAACGCGGCGAGACCCGCGGCCTGCCCGGACTGCCAAGTCTGATACGGATGCTCCTTGCACTCGGCGCAATCGAGACGCGCGCCCATGAAAATAAGCGCAAACGCCGACGCGAGCCCCGCGGGCGTGCGACGCTGGGTGGCGCGGTAAAAATTGCACGGTGGATCGCGGAAATTACTGCCCGCCGTGGTGAGAAGCGTCCGCGCCATCTCATCGTAGCGCATGTTGCCGGCCATCGCTCCGCGCAGCCAGTTGTGGTAGGCCTGCACGGCGTTGGGCCAGAGGTTGCTGGGGAACTCGCTTTTCACGCGCAACACGTCGCTCCACTTCATCGCCCAATAATCCGCGTATTCGGGGCGCGAAAAAATCCAGTCGATCAACTTCTCGCGCTTTTGCGGATCTGTGTCCGCAAGAAACTCGCGCGTTTTTTCGAGCGGGGGAAGCGCGCCCGTCAGGTCGAGACACGCGCGCCGCAGGAATTCCGAATCCGAGCAAAGAGGGGAGGGGAGAACGCCGAGCTGCCGCAGGTTTTTATTGACCAGCATGTCAATCGGATGCGCGTCGGCGGCATCGGCTGTCGTGAAAAATTTCGCGCCGGAAGGAGGTGTTTGTTTCACCGTCACGAAAACCGTCGCGTAATCATCCCCGGAGCGAAAACTGAGCACGGCGCGCCCCGGCGAAACCGCCTCCAGCGTGCCGTCGCTTTTGATTCGGGCGACGTTGGAATCGTTTGAATGGACGCTCGTGCCGGACGGGATTTTAATGCGCTTCGTTTTGCCCGGCTCAATGACCACCGACTCGGGACGGATTTTAAGTGCCGCGGCTTGCGCCAAAACGGAGCCGATCAGGCAAAACACAAATGCGCAAAAAGCCGTCCGCAGCGCGCGGGTGTGTTGCGTTTTCATGCACGCGCCTCGCTTTCTTTTTTCCACGCGTCCAGTTCGATTTCAAAAAGCAGATCGTCGCGGCAGATGTCGCAATGCGCAAAAATCGCGGGCAATGGCGGAATCCCGAGCGCCGTTCGGCGCGCCTCCCAGCGGGGCATCCATTCGATGCGGGGGAAATATAAAATCGCGCGCGCAGTGTCGCGCCAGTCCATGTCGCGCGATTTGAGAATCGCCTCGACCACGCGCAGGCTCAGGTCGATTTGCGCGTCGAGATCGTCGAGATGGATGGTCTTGCCGCCGGGTTCGATGCTCGCCGTGCCCGACACGAGCAAATGGCGCGAACCGTCCGCGTCCGCGCATTCCACGGCGCGGCTAAACGCGCTCTTGTAATCGTAGGCGGCGCACTGGAGCGGCGAAGTCACCGCGCTCACGCGCGGCGCAACGGCGGATTTTGGCGCGACTGCGAGCGCATCGAGTGAAAGCGCCGCGCCCGCGGCGTTGCTTGCGCCGACTCCCGTGCTCGCGGGCACCAGCGTGCCGAAGATATTGTGCTCCGTGAAAAACGCATTTCGCACGCGATTGAAGTCCGTATACCAGTCGAGAATATGGTCGTTGAAAAACCAGGTGCGAACTAGGTTGCCGAGCGTGAAACCCGCGTGTTCGAGCCGCGCCTTCAACAACTGCCACACATCCGCGGACTGGGCATCACGCGCCGCGCGAACATCCGGCGGCGTGAGCGCGCCGAGCAGCAGATAACGCGCATCGGGCGTTTCCCATTGCGCGCCGCAAACCGCTCCACGCTCATCCAGCACGCGGTCAATCTTGATTTCCTTGGGAAGCGCCGTGATGCGCGCGCTCAAGACGCAGCCCGCCGGTGTGTCGTGACGCCCGAGAAACGCCACCGGGAAGGGCAGGTTCGCGGCCGCGTTGCCAAGCGCGGGATCACAAAACGCATTGCCTTGAATCGGAACGAGCCCGCGAGCGAGCGCCGCATCGGACAACCGGCCAATCAGCGCGACGATGGACTCGTCGGACCCGGCATTTGCGCTGATTGAGACCATGCTTCCGCCAAGTGATTTCTCACGAACGAAGCCGTTGGTGTGGGATTGCGAGGATTCCAAATCAGATGGAACGGGAGTTTGCAGTGACATAGTTTTCGAGGAAAAAGTCAGTGTTGTTTGGGTTTGGGGACTTTGATGCGACTGAGGACGCTTATTTCAGCAGGCGGTTACAACAGAGGGTTTTGAGAGGCGATTTTCAGGAGTAAAACCCCTGGAAACTGGAGCTACGGGGAAAGATTAATCAAATTCGCACAAGATAGATTATGTCTAATTACATTAAATTGAAATGCTCCTCATTCCGGTTTGTCCAGTCAGTCTTGAGCGGCAATTCAGCGCCCCGCCTGTTCCCTATACTCCGACGGGCTTGTGCCGACGTGCAGGCGGAAGCGTTTTGAGAAATACAACGGGTCGGTGAATCCGAGGCCGTAGGCAATTTCAGAAATGCCCTGATCGGTTTGCATCAACAGTTCGCAGGCGCGCTGCATTTTCAGGCGCGCGAAAAATTCCAGCGGGCCGCAGTTGATCTGGCGTTTGAACATGGCGCAGAAATGCGGCACCGAAATGCCCGCCTCCTTCGCGATTTGAACGAGCGTGAGCGTGCGGTCCAAGTTCTCGCGCAGGAAGCGCACGCTGCGGACGATGCGCTCCTCGGTGTGCCTCCGGCGCGTGCTCGGCGAGCGTTTCATCGTGCGGCACAATCCCATGAATCGCATGAACGTGGTCGAGAGCCCGATGAGGTCGGAGTCGGTGTGGCCGCCGATTGTGTGATGATAACATTCCTCAAACGCTTCGATCATCACATCGACATTCTGAATCCAAAACCGCGGTTGTCGCGTGGTGAGGCCGAGCATTTTCACGTAGGCGGCGGCGCGGGCGCCCGTGAAGTGAAACCAGAAAACCGTCCATGGATCGCGCGCGTCCGCCGCGTATCGGTGCGCGACATTCGGGGGCAGCACAATGCCGTGCCCGCGGTGCAAAAACCACTTCGACGAGCCCGCGTGGACAATGCCGCGCCCTCCGAGGCAAAAGATAAGAACGTGCTGCGCGCAACCGTCAGGCCGGTCCACATAATGCCCGAGCACGCGGTCAAAGCGTCCGATGTGCGTCACGCAAAGGTCGGCGCACGCGGGAATGCGCCCGGCCTGCCGGAGCACGTTTTGCGGAAGGATGACAAGCCGTTCGCCGGGGAATCCGTCCGCGATGCGCGGTGTTGCTGGAGTTTTCACAATACCATAATATCTTCCATGCCAATCATAGGGATGTCCATTTCAAACACGGGCGCGGCGTGTTACGCTTTCGGCATCCTGTTTTCAAAACCGGCTTCCCGCATTTCACCCTTCCCCACCCTTCAATCCCGCAACCTCACGATTCAACGGCAAACGAGTCCCCGGCACACTTGCGAATAGTCATGTCAATCCACGCACACATCATCCAGAAAACAATAAAAACGTATCCGGTCGGAAAACCCGAGCGCAACCCCATGTTCTTCGAGCGGCGGGTTTATCAAGGCTCGTCGGGGCGCGTTTATCCGGTTCCGTTTATCGACAAGGTTTTTGACGATCCGGTCGATGCGAACTACAGCGTCGCGGAATTGGAGAACGAATTTGTGCGACTCGAAATGCTGCCGGAAATCGGCGGCAGGATTTTTCTCGGGCAGGACAAGACCAACAACAACTACGATTTTTTCTACAAGCAAACCGTCATCAAGCCCGCCCTCGTCGGGCTCGCGGGGCCGTGGATTTCCGGCGGCGTGGAGTTTAACTGGCCGCAACACCACCGCCCCGGCACCTTCATGCCGGCGGACATGTTTATCGAGGAGGAGGCGGACGGCGCGCGCACGGTCTGGATGTCGGATCACGATCCGATGTTGCGCATGAAAGGCATGCACGGCATTCGCCTGCGCCCGGGCAGTTCGCTGGTGGAGCTGCGCGCGCGTTTGTTCAATCGCACGCCCTTCATGCAGACATTTCTGTGGTGGGCAAATGTCGCGGCTCGGGTGCATGATCGCTACCAGTCTTTTTTCCCGGAGGATGTCACCTACGTTGCCGACCACGCGGTGCGCGCGATGACATCGTTTCCGATTGCGACGAGTCCGTATTACGGTGTCCGTTATCAGGACCGCCCCGGGGCCAACGACCTGACTTGGTATAAAAATATTCCCGTGCCGACCAGCTACATGGTGTGCCAGACCGCGTTCGATTTCTTCGGCGGTTTCGACTTCGAGGCGGACGGCGGTTTTGTGCATGTGGCCGACCGCATGATTTCCCCCGGCAAAAAGCAATGGACCTGGGGCAACCACCCTTTCGGCTATTCGTGGGATCGCGAGCTGACCGACGAGGGCGGCCCCTACATCGAATTGATGGCGGGCGTTTACACGGACAACCAGCCCGACTTCGCGTATCTCGCGCCCTACGAGACCAAGACGTTCTCGCAATACTGGTGGCCCATCCAGAAAACCGGCCCCGTGCAAAACGCCAGCGAACGCGCCGCGCTCCGCCTCGTCGTCGCCGACGACAGGCGCATCGACGCGGCGGCGCTCGCGCCCGCGTCGCTCGACGGGCGCGTCATTTTGCGCGAGGGCGGGCACACGCTCATCGACACGCGCGTCGAGCTGCGTCCGGGCCGGCCCTGGCAAAACCGCGAGCACATCATGCGCGGTGACAATCCGTCCGCGCTTGAGCTGATCCTTGAGGACGCGCGCGGCGAACGCGTGCTCGACTACCGTCCCGTTGACCGCGCCGCGCAGAAACAATCGCGCAACGTCGCGATCGAGCCGCCCTCCCCCGCCGACATAACGACGGTTGATGAGTTGCGCTCCGTCGCCGAGCATCTTGAGCAATACCGCCATTGCACGCGCGCGCCCGAGCCCTACTGGGAGGAGGCGCTCAGGCGCGATCCGGACAATGTCGCGTGCAATATCGCGCTTGGCCGCCGCCTGCTTTCGCGCGGGCTCTTTGAGAAAGCCGCCGCGCATCTCGAACGCGCCATTGCGCGGCTCACGGAGCGGCATCCGAATCCCTCGACGGGCGAGGCGCATTATTACCTCGGCCTGGCCCGCCGCTTCCAAGGCCGCCATGCCGGGGCCGCTCGCCATTTCGGCAAGGCGACATGGAACTACGAATGGCGCGCGCCCGCGCACTACGAACTCGCCGCGCTTTCGTGCCGCGACCGTCAATGGAAACGCGCGCTCGAACACTTGGAGAGCGGCCTGAAAACCAACACCGAAAACAACAAGGCCCTCGTGTTAAAATCCATCGTGCTGCGCCGTCTCGGTGAGAACCAAATGGCAGGCGCCGCGCTGGACGCCTTGCTGAAAACCGACGCGCTCGACCATTGGGCGCGTTGCGAGCGGGCGCGCGCGATGAACGACAACACCGAGTTCCTCAAGCTGTCGCGCAACGACGCGCAGACGATTCTGGACATTGCGTTTGATTACGCCGAGGCCGGCCTGTTTGCGGAAGCGCTCGCGCTGCTTGATTTGCACGAGGCGCAACCCGTGGGCGTCAGCGCCACGCCGAACCCGATGGAGCGCTCGCAGTCGATCCGCTACACGCGCGCATGGCTGCTTGCGCAAACCGGCGATGCCGCCACCGCCGAGCGCGAACTCGCAGCGGCGCGCAATGCGCCGTTCGAATATTTCTTCCCCTCGCGCGTGCACGAGCAAGTTGCGCTCGAATGGGCGCTCGCGCAACCCGGCGACGATCCGCTCGCGGCCTACGCGCTTGGCAATTATTATTACGACAAAAAGCGTCACGAGGATGCGATTGCCGTGTGGGAGCGCTGCGCCGCCTCCTCCGCGAAATGCGCGACCGCGCACCGCAACCTTGGCATCGCGTATTGGAATATTCGCAACGACGGCGACAAGGCAAAGGCCGCCTACGAGCGCGCTCTTGAAATCGACCCGAATGATCCGCGCCTGATTTACGAATTCGACCAACTCTGCAAAAAGCGCAACGAACCGCTCGAAAAACGCCTCGCCTGGCTTGAGGCGCGGCGCGAGTTGGTCAACGAGCGCGACGACACATCGGTCGAGCTCGCCACGCTGTATAACCTGACCGGACAATCCGCCAAGGCGCTCGACCTCGTGCTCTCGCGCCGGTTCCACCCGTGGGAAGGTGGCGAGGGAAAAGTGCTGCGCGAATACACGCGGGCGCGGCTGCTGCTTGGCTGCGACGCGCTGGAACGCGGGACCGCGGACGAGGCGCTGAAGCAATTTCAACAGGCGATGGACACGCCCGACTCGCTCGGCGAGTCCTACCACCTGTTGCAAGCCAAAGCCAATGTGAACTACTGGACCGGTTGCGCGCTGCTGGCGCTCGGACAAAACGACGAGGCCGCGAAACACTTCGAAATGAGCGCCGCCGAGCAGGGCGATTTCAGCGAGATGGCCGTCACCGTCCACAGCCCGCTCAGTTATTATCGCGGACTTTCGCTGCGAAAACTCGGACGCGGGCAAGAGGCGGAAACGCTGTTTGAGGAAATGAAAAGTTTCGCAAAAATCCGCTTGGGCGAGCGCGCGAAAATCGACTACTTCGCCACGTCGCTGCCCGACATCCTTGTGTTCGACGAAAACCTTCAAGCCCGGCGTGACGCGGAAAACCATCTCTTAATCGCGCTCGCCTGCGAAGGCCTCGGCGACGCGGCTCGGGCTCGCGAACACCTCGCGCGCACGCTCGCTTTCACAAACGCCGACGCATGGGCCGCCGACTTGAAAAACAAACTGGAAAAATAACCGCACCATTAACCTCATATAAAAAACCATGAATGCCAACGTCCCCGCAGGCTCCGCAGTCCCCGCGCCGAAAACCGGTTACAACCTCGCCTACGTCTGGTGCATTTCGATTGTCGTCGCGCTGGGCGGTTTGCTGTTCGGTTACGACTGGGTCGTGATCGGCGGCGCGAAGCCCTTTTTCGAGCGCTATTTCCAGCTCGATAATCCCGCGCTTTCCGGCTGGGCCAACAGTTGCGCGCTCATCGGTTGCCTGGTCGGCGTCATGGTGGCCGGCATGCTCAGCGACCGCTTCGGACGCAAACGGCTGCTGATGACGGCCGCGCTCACATTTGCGATCACCTCGATCGGCAACGCCCTCGCGCCAAACTTCACGCTGTTCATCATCTGGCGGATGCTCGGCGGCGTGGCCATCGGCCTGGCGTCGAATCTCTCGCCGCTGTATATCGCCGAGGTCGCGCCGGCGCATTTGCGCGGACGGCTCGTTTCCGTGAACCAGCTCACCATCGTGATCGGCATTTTGCTGGCGCAATTCATAAACTGGTTTCTAGTGCGCAACCTGCCCGAGGGCGCGACGAACGAGTGGATCGTGAACTCGTGGTTCGGCCAGCAAGGCTGGCGCTGGATGTTCGGCCTCACCGCGGTGCCATCGGTGCTGTTCATCATCGGCATGTTTTTTGTTCCCGAAAGTCCGCGCTGGCTCGTGACAAAGGGCCGCGTGGATGACGCCGCGAAAATCCTCGGCAAAATCGGCGGCGCGGCCTACGCGCAAACGGCGATTGGCGAGATCAACCAAACCATCACCACCACGCGGGAAAAAATAAGCTTCCGCGAACTGCTCGACCCGCGTTTGCGGGGCGTGCTCATCCTGGGCATCACGCTCGCCGTCTTTCAGCAATGGTGCGGCATCAATGTCATATTCAATTACGCGGAGGATATTTTTAGCGCGGCGGGATATGATATTTCGACCGTGTTGAAAAACATCGCGTGGACGGGCTCGGTGAATCTCGCGTTCACGTTTGTCGCGCTCGGAACGGTGGACAAGGGCGGACGCCGCCCGCTGATGCTTTTCGGCGCGGCGGGGCTTGCGCTCATTTACACGGCGATGGGCTTTTGTTATTTCACAGGCGTGCAAGGCTGGCCGATGCTGCTGCTCGTGCTCGCCGCGATCGGCTGCTACGCCATGTCGCTCGGCCCCGTGACTTGGGTGGTGATTTCCGAGGTGTTCCCCAACCGCATACGCGGCGCGGCGATGGCCGTCGCCGTGGCGGCGTTGTGGGGCGCGTGCTTCGTGCTCACCTACACGTTCCCGCTGCTCAACAGCGCGCTCGGCGCCTACGGCACCTTCTGGCTGTATGCCGCGATCTGCCTCGCCGGATTTATTTTTATCAAAATTAAACTGCCCGAAACAAAGGGAAAAACACTCGAGCAATTGGAAAAGGAACTGGTTGATTAATGACACACACCACAACGAAATTTTAACCTGATTATCCCATGTCAAAAAAAACAGTAATTATATTCGCCCTAATATTGATCCAGACGCTTGCGGGGGCGAAGGATGAATTGTCATTGGCCGGCAAGTGGCAGGTGAGCCTGCGCCCTCCCCCGTCCGCCGACGCGGCATGGCGCGAAATCCGCCTGCCCGGAACACTCGACGACGCCGGCATCGGCGAGGCGCTCGCATTAAAACCGGAGCTGACGTTGCAAGTGCTCACGCGACTCCAGCGAAAGCACATTCACATCGGCCCCGCGTGGTATCGGCGCGAGGTTGTCATTCCCGAAAACTGGCGCGGCAAACAAGTCGTGCTGGAGCTTGAGCGCGTGCTTTGGGAGTCGCGGGTGTTTGTTGACGGAGTGGAAATCAGCCGCGAAGACAGCCTGAGCACGCCGCACCGGCACGACCTCACCGCCGCGCTGAAACCGGGGCGGCACGAGTTGATTTTGCAAATCGACAATTCGGAAATCCTGCCGGACTTGAGCCGCCACCACACGCGAAAATACCAGGCCCGCCACGACACCGCGCTGGCCCACGCCTATACAAATCACACGCAAGTGATGTGGAACGGCGCGCTCGGATTCATGCGCCTGGCCGCGATTGAACCGGACGCCATCAGGACAATCTCGGCGCACCCGCGCGTGACGCCCGGCTTCTCGGTTCAAATCGCGCTCGCGTTCGATTCCGCCGCGGCGAAAAGCAAAACGCGCAATGCCGCGACATTCGATTTGGTGCTGCGCAACGCCGCGGGAAAACAAGTCGCCGCGGCGACAAAATCATTTCTGCCAAACCAAGCGGGCGACTCGCTGGAAGCCGCGTGGACGCTGCCGGAAGGCAGTGTGCGCGCATGGGACGAACTTGCGCCGCATCTCTATAAACTGGAAGTGCGCGCTCCCGGCAAATCCGGCGCGCTTGCATCGACGACTCTTGGATTTCGCGAAATCGCGGCGCAAGGCAGCGAGCTTCACGTCAACGGCAAGCGCGTCTTTTTGCGCGGCACGCTCGAGTGCGCCGTGTTTCCGCTCACCGGTTATCCGGCAACATCCGTCGCCGAGTGGAAACGCATAATCGCCACGGCCAAGGAATGGGGGCTGAATCATTTCCGCTTCCATTCGTGGTGCCCGCCCGACGCCGCGTTTCAAGCGGCCGATGAACTCGGTTTTTATCTGCAAGCCGAGTTGCCGCACTGGAGCCTTCTGGTCGGTCAAAACAAGAAGTCCTGGAATTATCTAAACGAGGAGGCGCGGCGCATATTGACCGCCTATGGAAACCATCCCTCGTTCGTGCTCATGTCGCTCGGCAATGAACTGCAAGGCGACCTGGATTTGTTGAACAAGCTGGTCGGGGAACTGCGCGCGGAGGATTCGCGCCGGCTTTACACAACGACCTCGTTCACCTTCAAAAAAGGGCACGGACGCTCGCCCGAACCGCAGGACGAATTCTTCATCACACAATACACCAATGATGGCTGGGTTCGCGGGCAGGGTGTGTTTAATGAAAAACCGCCCTCCTTTGACAATGACTACAGTCATGCCGCAAAAAATATAAAAGTGCCGATCATCACGCACGAAATCGGACAATATTCGGTTTATCCCGATCTCGCCGAAATCAAAAAATACAAGGGCAACCTCGTGCCGTTAAATTTCATCGCCGTGCAAAACGACTTGAAGGCAAAGGGACTCTTGAAACTGGCGGACAAATTCACCGAGGCCACGGGCAGATTTGCAACCCTGCTCTACAAGGAGGAAATTGAGCGCGCCCTGCGCACGCCCGAGTTCGACGGGTTCCAGTTGTTGGGATTGCAGGATTTCCCGGGCCAGGGCACCGCGCTTGTCGGCATGGTGAACGTGTTTTGGGAGGGGAAACGCTTTATAAAATCGTCCGAGTTTCGCGAGTTTTGCAGCGCCACCGTGCCGCTCGCCCGCCTGCCGAAGGCGGTTTATGAACGCGGCGAAACCGTGAACGCCGCCATACAAGTGGCAAATTATGGAAATGATATAGACCCGGCCGTCATCAAATGGCGCGTCAAGGACCAGGCGGGAAAACAGATCGCGTCGGGACAATTTGATAAACAGGAAATCGCATCCGGCGGCACCGTGGATTGCGGTCGGATTTCGGTTGCGATTCCAGGCAGCGGCCCCGCGGCGCGCTGGACACTCGAAGTGACAATCGACGGCACGCCATATCGCAACCATTGGAACCTGTGGGTCTATCCGAAGGAAACAACACCCGTGCCGGATAACGTCACCTATACAAGAACACTCGGCGAGGCATTGACCGCCCTGTCCGCTGGCAAGAAAGTGCTCTTCAATCCACCCGTCGCGCAAACCAAGGGCATCGATGGGAAATTCGTTCCCGTTTTCTGGAGCCCGGTGCATTTCCCCGAGCAACCCGGCACGATGGGCATGTTGTGCGACCCGAAACATCCGGCGCTGAAAAACTTCCCGACCGGGGAGCACTCCGACTGGCAATGGTGGGATCTGGCGTTGAAATCAAAAAGCGTGCGAATCGACGGCCTCTCCGTGACGCCGATTGTGCGGGTGATTGACAATTTCGCCCGCAACCACTCGCTCGCCGCCGTGTTCGAGGCGCGCATCGGAAACGGACGCCTGCTATTCTGCACCATCGACCTGGACGCCGACCTGCAAACCCGCCCGCCCGCGCGCCAGTTGCGCAACAGCATACTGGGCTACATGGCCGGCGACTCCTTTAATCCAAACCCCGAAATGAAACCGGACGAACTCGGCGGAATGATTTTGAGCAACTAGCGCATTTATATAAAGAGTGCGGTCGTGTTTGACATTCAACAAACCTCGGCGCGTCCGCCCTGCCCTTCAACAACCAGAACTAAATCGTGGATGGCAGGGGTTGGTCCGTGGCATTTGAGACGCGCCCTTCGCCATGTGGAATTATAAGCGAAGGGCGGACGCCAGTGCTCGTGTTTGTGTTAAGCGCGCGTTGTGTCTTACCAGGCGCGGCGGTAGCCGAGGTTTAGCGACCAGGGGCGCTCGTAACGGGTCGCCTTGTTGTATTCGTAATCGAAATACACCTGGCTGCGCGCGTCGATCAGGTAGCCGACACCCGCGCCGGCTTCCATGCGCCAGCCGTCGAACCAGGGTTGGTAGGAGCGGCCTTCAACCGTCACCCTGCCGCCGCCGGTGTCGCTTTTCACCGCGGCAAACTTCAGGTAGGGCTGCCAGCGTCCGTAGTCCGCGCCGGTGCGCAGTTGTCCGCGATATTGCCAGGCGTCGGAGTCGCCGATGTGCACTTGCAGGTCGCGGCTCACGCCGTTCGAGACGGTGTAGTCCGCGCCGTTGATCCATGCCACGGCCACTTGCGCGCCGGGCTCAACCCAGTAGCGGCCGTTCATGAGACGGCGGCCAAACTCCACCGAGAGGCCTTGCGTTTGGTTGGTGTATTTGCCTCGCGAGACAAAGCCGTCCACACCGCGCGCGTTGAGTTCGTTGGTCGAGCGGTCGAAGCGCAGGGTCGCGTCCACGAACCAGGCGTTGTCGTAGAGCCAGAGCGCGTAGAGGCCGGCGCCGATCATGTTGCTCTTGCCGTCGCCGTATTGGTTGCGCGCGTCGTCGAAGGTGCGGTCGCTGCGGCTCATGCCGAGGTAGGCGCCGGCAATGAGCACCGCGTTTTCGCGGCGGAAGATTTTGTCGCCGCCGGCGGTGACGCCGTAGCTGTCCTGCTCGAAGGTGCTGCCGCCGAGTTGCGCGGAGGCGTTGAGGCGGTAGTTGTTCACGCGGGCCCAGACGTTGCCGGTGTCAACGGGCAGGTTCACGCGGATTTCGCCGAGGCGTTTGTGGACGTTGTCGAGGTTGTAGTGCCAGTCGGCGCCCATCACGCCGGCGGTGAGCAGGATCGCGTCGGCGGCGCGGCTGAGGGCGTCGCCGCCCGAGAGATAGTATGCGTTTTTGTCGGGCAGAATCAGGCCGCCGTCGCCTTTGTGGAGCTTGTAGGTGTGCATGCCGGATTCGAGGCCATCCGACTCAAACACGGCGTCGCCGTTGGTGTAGCCGATGACTTTGAGCGCGTAGGTGCGCAGCGGGTCGTCGAGCGGCGTGTCGTTGGTCGAGTTGAGGTAAACAAAGTGCGTGCCGCTGGCCGTGCCTTGGATCGAGAGTGTGTCGCTGTTTTGGTTGAACAGGTCCACGTTCATGACGCTGGTGGTGTCGCCGGTGAGGTTGCCGGTGATCGTCAGTGTGGTGTAATTGGTCGAAAGACCGGCGGCGGTGCTGTAGTTGATGCGACCGTTTTCGGCGTGCAGGTTTTTGACGGATTGCGAGTAATTGTTCAGGTCGAGCATCGCGTTGCGCAGGGTCAGGGTGCCGCTGTTTTGGATCGCGTCGGCAACGCCGGCGCGCAGGGTGCCGTTTTCGACGAGCGTGGCGCCGGCGTGCGTTTGCGCGACGGCGATGGTCGTGACGCCGGAGCCGGGGAGCACGAGGTTGCCCGCGCCTATGTTGCTGGCGAGGGTCATGTCGTAACCGTCGGCGTCGAGCGTGGCGGTGGCGTCCGCAGTGCTGACGAAGGGGTTCGAGACGGTGCCGCCGTAGCTGATGTAGAGGTCGGCGTTGTTGGCGAGCGTGGCGGTGGCGACGACGGCGACGGCGTGCGTGATGGCGAGGTGGCCGTCGTTGGTGAGCAACGAGGCGTCGCCCATGGCGGAGGAGCCGGTGAGGGCGAGCGCGCTGCCGGCGTCGATGACGGCGCGTGCGTTGGATGCGAGGCCGGAGTTGTCGCGCGAGATGGTGACGGTCGAGGATTCGGCGACGTGCACGGCGAGGTTGCCGGCGAGCTCGTTGCGAAGTGTGTCGGTGTAACCTTCGAGGCGCAGGGTGGCGTCATTGCCGTCTCCGGCGATATATGCCGAGCCGAGCACCGACTGGGTTTGCGCGCGCAGGGTGCCGCTTTCATCAATCCAGAAGGCTGCGTTTTCGGTGAGGCCGGTGTTATTTCCTGTGAGGAGCACGGTGCGGTCCTCCTTGATGATGACGACGCCGCTATTGCTGACGAGGTCCTTGCTGAATGTGCCGCTGGCATCGAGGTAGAGCCAGGTGGGGCCGAAGTCGCCGAGAAATACGGTGCCGGAGTTGCCGAGGCCGGCGAGGTTGGTGAGGTGGACATCGCTCCACGATGTGTCGCTGCCGGCATATACGTTGCCCGTGAAGCCGGTATTGGCTCCGTGGATGTAAACATCGGAGTTGCCAGTAAGGGTGATCGTGGAGGCGTCGCCGCCGGTCAGCGCGTTGTCGCCGTGCAGCGTGCCGGAGCCGTGGATATTGAGCACGCCGCTGGCGCCGAGGTTGATGCTGGCGGTGTCTGCTATGTCAACGTCGCCGATGGTTTGCTCCTGATTGTTGAGATCGAAGACCGACTCCGCTTCGATGGTGAGGCTGGAGGTTTGGCCGAGGACGTTGTCGGCGAGGGCTTTCACGGCCGTGGTGCCGGTGATGAGGCTCGCGCCGGTGTAGTCGTTGCCGGTGTGGCCGAGCGAGAGGGTGCCGCCGCCGGTGAAGGCGAAGCCGCCCGTGCCGCTGAGTTGCGCGCTGAGGGTTTTGTCAACCGAGCCGGTGTGGTCGATCACCACGCCGAGGCCGTCGGCGATGGAGGTGGTGCTTTCGATTTTGCTCACGCCGTAGCCGAGGGCGATGCCGGCAGCGCCGAGGGTGCCGCTGGCGTCAACGACGGTCGCGGTGTAGCCGTAGTGAATGTTGCCAACCGTGACGCCGCCGGCGTTTTCGATCGTGGTGGAGGCCGTGCCGGGCGGGTTGGCGATTTCGTTGCCGTAGGCGTCTTTCACGGTGAAGGAGACACCGTCCGTGGCTCCGACGCCGAGGACGTCCGCCTTGACGACGAGGGCTTGGTTGTCGCCGTCAACGTCGAAGAGGTGTCCGCTGAGGGCGCCGGTGGCGTCGAGGCCGTTGAGGATGCCGTCGGCGACGTGGATTTGGCTCGCGCCGTTGGTGACGGTGAGCGTGCTGGTGTTGAGCACGGAGGGCGCGACGGGGCTGGTGTTGGTGTTGGTCACGACGACGAGCGCGCCGCCGGCCATGTCGAGCGTGCCGAGGGTGCCGGTGATGGCGGAATCGACCGTGGTGCTGCCTTTCTCGCCGAGGCTCAGGGTGGCGTTGCGCAGGGTGTCTAGCGCGTTGGTGTCGAGGACGAGGTGCGCGCCGCCGTTGTCGCCGCGAATGCCTACGGTGCCGGTGAAGGCCGTGCCGATGTCGATGGTGTAGTCGATGGTGCCGGCGATGGGGGCGGTGTTGGCGAGGTCGAGCAGGCCGACGCCGGAGATGGCGTTGCTAACGGTCGCGGCGGCGGTGGCGGAGATTTGCAGGGTGGCGCCGGCGTCGATGGAGGCGGCGCTTCCGCTGAGCTGGTATTCGTCCCACGCGACGTTGAGGGTGCCGGTTTTCACGAGCGTGATTTGTTGCTTCATGCCCGCGCCGGGATCCTTGTCGATTGTCCATGCGCCCGCGCCCTGCTTGATGAGCGTGCCGCTGAAGGTGGTGTCGCCGGTGACGGCGTCGGAGTAATTTTGCGTGCCGCCCGCGTCGCCGTTGAGCGTGAGTTGCGAGGCCGCGCCGGCGATGTTGAGGTTGCCGACGAGTGTGCCGCTGTTCCAGAGAGTCACTTCGTTCGCGGCGTCGGCGGTGAGGTTGATCGCGTGGGTGCCGCCGCTGATCACGCCGCCGGTGGTGTTGGTGATGACGGTCTGGGCATTGGCATAAATGCCAGTGTCGGCGGTGCCGGAGATGGTGCCGGAGTTGGTGACACGGCCGCCGTTGGCGAGGTATATGCCGTTGTCATCGCCCCGGATGAGGCCGGTGTCGTTGTTGACAATCGCGACCTGGCCGGCGCTGTCGGCGTAGATGCCGTGGCTGGAGGCGGAGGTGCCGGTGATTTCGCCGGAGTTGGTCACCGTGCCGCTGCCGTTCAGATACGCGCCGTAGAGTCCGCCCTCGATCAAGGCGTTGGAGGTGCTGGTGATTTCGATGGTGCCGAAGACGTGGATGCCGGCGCCATCGGCCGCGAGGCCGCGGATGGTGCCGGTGTTGAGCGTCGTGCCGCTGCCCGCGAGGTAAGCGCCGGTGCCGCCGCCTTGGACGAGGCCCGTGTTTGTGAGCAGGGCGGGGCCGTTGAAATAAACGCCCAGGCCGCTGCCCGACACACCGAGGATCGTGCCGTGGTTCGCCAGCGTGCCGCTCGATTCAAAATAAACGCCGATGGACTCGCCCTGGATGAGGCCGCCGGTGGTGTTGGTGACAAGCGCGTTCCAATTGCCCAGCCTGACGCCGTGGCTGACCGCGGAGGTGCCGCTGATCGTGCCGGAGTTCGTTATGGCGCCATCAGTCATGCGCACCCCGGCGGCTCCGCCCGAAATCAGGCCGCCGTTTTCGTTGGTGAGTGTGACGGTGCCGCCGGAATAGATGCCGTGGCTGCCGGCGGAGGCGCCGCTGATTGTTCCGGTGTTGGTGATCGTGCCGCCGACGTCGAGCCGGATGCCGGTGGTGCCGCCGGTGATGAGGGCGTGGTTGGCGACGGTGCCGCCGCCTTGCAGCCACACGGCGATGTCGTTGCCCTCGATGAGTCCGCCCGCGGTGTTGGTGACGAGGGTGGTCGTCGCCGAGACGATGGCTTCGCTGCCCATCATGGCGCGGATGGTGCCGGTGTTGAGGATCGTGCCGCCCGCCGCGCCCGTGTCGAGCGAGACGCCTTGCGAGTAGCCCTCGATGAGGCCGCTGTTGGTGATGTCAACACGACCGTTGGAATACACGCCGATGCTGCCGGCGCGGGTCGTGTCGCTGACGATGGCGCCGTGATTGGTGATCGTGCCGCCGGCAACCAGCCGCACGCCGTAGGTGCCGCCCTGAATGAGGGCGCCGGTGGCGTTGGTGACGAAGGCCGCGTTGCCAGCGGAATTGACGCCGATGCCGTTGGCGGAGGTGCCGGTGATCGTGCCGGAGTTGCTCACCGTGCCGCCGGCGAGGAGGGAAACTCCTCTTGCTCCGCCCTGAATGAGGGCGCCGGTGTCGTTGGTGACGAGCGTGGCGTTGGCGTCGGAAAGGACGCTGGTGGAGTTGGCGGCCGTGCTGATGATCGTGCCGGAGTTGCTCACCGTGCCACCGGCGAGGAGGGAAACTCCTCTGTAGCCGCCCTGAATGAGGGCGCCGGTGGTGTTGGTGACGAAGGCTGCGTAGACTTCGGAATTGACGCCTTGGCCTGAGGAGGCGTCGGTGCCGGTGATCGTGCCGGCGTTGCTCACGGTGCCGCCGGCGACGAGGGAAACGCCGTAGAGGTCGCCCTGAATGAGGGCGCCGGTGGTGTTGGTGACGAGCGTGGCGTTGGATGCTGAATAGACGCCGGTGGAGTTGGCGGTGGCGCCAATGATCGTGCCGGAGTTGCGCACCGTGCCGCCGGCGGCGAGGGAAACTCCTCTTGCGCCGCCCTGAATGAGACCGCCGGTGTCGTTGGTGACGAGCGTGGCGTTGGCGGCGGAATTGACGCCGATGCCGTTGTAGGCGGTGCCGGTGATCGTGCCGGAGTTGGTAACCGTGCCGCCCTGGTTCAGATTCACGCCGTGTCCGAGCCCCTGGATGAGGGCGTTGGTGGTGTTGGAAATGAGCGTGGCATTATTGTTGGAATAGATGCCTTGGCTGGTGGCGGAAGTGCCACTGATTGCGCCAGCGTTGGTGACCGTGCCGCCGCCGGCGAGGTTCACACCGGTATCGGCGCCTCGAATCAGGCCGGTGTTGCTGTTGCTGACGAGGATGGCGCCGGTCATTGCATCGACTCCCGTGCCGCCGAGGATTGTGCCGGAGTTGGCCACGGTGCCCAGCTCGATGCTCACACCGCGGGTATGGCCGCGGATAAAGCCGCCCGTCTCGTTGCTTATGCGGATGGAAACATTGCTGCCGGAAACACCGCCGTAGTTGCCGGTGATCGAACCGGAATTGACGAGCGTGCCGCCCGCCAGAAACTCAACACCCACGTAATTTGCGTTGATGAGCGCATCGGTGTTGTTTTCAACAAACACCGCCGCGCCGGTCGCCGTGACGCCCACCCTCGAGCTGCTTTCAATCGTGCCGGAATTGGCAAGCGTGCCGCCTGCCTCGAACAATACGGCGCTGGGGCCGCCTTGGATGAGTCCGGCGGAGTTGTTCGTGATCGTCGCCGCCCCGGACACGCGCACGCTGGCCTCGCCATATCCGAAGATCGCGCCGTCGTTGCCCAGCGAGCCCGTGCCCTGCATATGCACGCCCAGTATGCCACCGGTGAGAGTGCCTTCGTTGGTGTGAGTTTTGGTGTTCGCAAGAATCAACGCGGTGCCGCTGCTGACATAGACCTCACCAGTGCCGGTGAGCGTGGAATTCACGCCGAGATAAACGCCGCCGCCTTCGATGCGTCCGTCGTTGCGCACGTTTATGGTGGCGCTTGCGTCCGCATAAATGCCATTCTCTATTGTGGCGCCGGCGTTGTTTTCGATCCGCGCCACGCCGCCCTCCACACGCACGCCGTGACCGTTGTCGCCCTGTATCCAGCCGTTGTTGACCACCGAGCCGCCCGCAGTGAGCGTCACGCCGTCGATGCCACCGTAAATGATGCCGTTCGTCTCATTGGTGATGAGCGTGGCGGCGTTGGTGGAATAAACGCCGGACGCGGCGTAGCCTTCGATATTGCCGTCGTTCGTCACTGTGCCGCCCATGTCGAGGTTTACGCCATAATTGCCACCCATGATCAAGGCGTCGGTGGTGTTGGTGATCGTCACCGGCGCGCTTTTCGCCTCCACGCCGATGTCGTTTGTGCCCTCGATCGTGCCGTTGTTGCCCAGCGAACCGGTGCCCGCAAAGGACACGCCGACCATGCCGCCCTTGATCTCGTTTGGATTGGTGTGGGTCGCGCCGTCCAGCAGGATCAGCGCCGTGCCGGTGACGTCCATGGAGCCGGTTCCCGTAAGGGTGGAATTGGTGCCCAGCCAGATGCCCAGGCTGCCTGAAACGGTGCCGTTGTTCACCACCTTGGTGGTGCCGCCGGCGTAGATGCCTCCGTTGATTGTGGCGCCGGCATTGTTTTCCACGAGGCCCTCGCCCGCGCCTATATACACGCCGTAATTAGAGTCGCTCGTGATTTCACCATAGTTACTCACCGTGCCGCCATTCACCAGACGCACCCCATTGCCATATCCTTGAATCGTGCCGCTGGCTTGGTTGGTGATGAGCGCCGTGCTGTTGGAAAATACGCCACGGCCGGTTCCACTGATAATCGAGCCTTTATTCGCAACTGTGCCTCCGGCACGTAGAAGCACCGCATCGCCCGTGCCGCTGATAACCGCGTTCGCCTCGTTCGTGACCAGCGCGGAAACGGCGTTGCCCACATGAACACCCCAGTTCCCTTTTATGGTGCCGGAGTTTGCGACCGTGCCGCCTCCGTAGAGGTCTATGGCATCATCACCGATGCCATGGATGAGTCCGTTGTTGGTGACCAAGGTCGATGCGGTGCCGGAGTTGATGCCATCGCTGCTGCCTATGATTATGCCGTGGTTGTCAATGATACCGCCTCCAGCCGAAAGGTATATCCCATTGGATGACCCCGATGCCAGCGCGCCGGCATCGATGGTGAGGTTCACGCCGGTCATCGTGCCCTGCATGCCGGTGCCGCCGCTGACGGTGCCGGTGAGGGTGTAAGTGCCGGAATTGGCGAAGGTGTAGCTGGTGCTGAGGCCCTCGATGCGTGTCGACTCGGCGGGCAGGGGTGCGTGGCTCATGAATGCTGCGAGCAGAATGAGCGCAAGGATGCCGCGCGAGCGGGCGCGAATCAGATGGCGTGTGAGACGGTTTGTGGTGTGCATGAGGGGGAAAAAGGATTGAGGGTTAACATGGGGCGATGGAAATGGCGCCCTGCTGGTTTATGGATGAATGGGACGTTTTTTGTTTTTTTACACGTTTTTAGTTACGGGCAATTTTTGCAATCCTCTAATGAAGATTTGCGCCAACAAAACACCTGGGAAATTTGAACACGCAAGGCGCCGAACCGCATTTGCGGGCACGCTAAAAAACCGCTCGCACTGCGGAGGATTTTCTTTGAGCCTCGCGGGCTATGTTAAAAGTCGGAGTCATCGGAGCATCGGGTTATTCGGGCGAGCAGTTGCTGAAGCTGCTTCTCGCGCATCCGCGCGTCACACTCGCGGCCGTCACCTCGCGTTCGCAGGCGGGCAAGCCGCTCTCGCAAGTCGTGCCGTTTTTGCGCGGACAGGATCGCGGGCTCGCGTTTGTCGACTCGGACGCCGCCGCGCTCGCCGCGAGTGACATCGATTTGTTTTTCCTCGCCCTTCCCCACGGTGCCGCGGCTGAGTTTGCCAAGGCGCTCGTTCCGGCGGGCAAGCGCGTGATCGACCTGAGCGCCGATTTCCGCATCGCCGATCTCGCAACCTACGAAAAATACTACGGAAAACACCACGCGCCCGAGTTGCTGCCCGGCGCGCGTTTTGTGCTTCCCGAGCTCGCGCCGCCCTCGTGGAAGACCGAGGCCAAGTTAATCGCCGCGCCCGGTTGTTATCCGACGAGCATCCTCACCCCGCTCCTGCCGCTTGTGCGCGCGGGCGGCATCATTTCGCACAAGCATATCGTCGCCAACTCCCACAGCGGCGTGAGCGGCGCGGGCAAAAAGGCGCAGGAAATATATCTCTACGTCGAGCGCGCCGAAAGCATCAAGGCCTACGGTCTGGTTAAACACCGCCATCTTGCCGAAATCGAGGAGCAACTTTCGCTCGGCGCCGGCGGCAGCCCCATCGCGATCCAATTCAACCCGCATCTCGCCCCCATGCGCCGCGGCATCGCGACAACAATCACCGTGCCCGCCGCGCCGGGGGCGACAATCGACGCGCTCTACGCCGCGTGGAAGTCCGTTTACGCCGGGCGCCCTTTCGTGCAAATTCTCCCGACGGGCGAGACTCCCGACACCGCGCATGTGACGGGCACGAATCGCGTGGACATGTCCGCCGTGCTCGACGAGCGCACGGGCAATTTTGTGATCACCTCCGCCGTTGACAATCTTGTGAAAGGCGCGAGCGGCCAGGCTGTGCAGATTATGAACATCTGGTGCGGTTTCGACGAAACCGCCGGATTGGTGTGAGGCAAAAAATTTGGCCGGGGTAAAAGGCAGGGCGAACCGTCCCGGTGAGCCGCCTTGCCATCCCTGCTCACCGGGACGGTTCGCCCTGCCCCAGGCTCTGCCTCGCCAAAAGCGTCACTTGATGAATTTCTTCAAATCCCACGGTCTGATGTCCGTGGCGCGAACATTCCCCTTGCCGTCGAAAATGTGCCCGCTCCACTGGCCGCCGGCAACCAGGCGTTGATAGAGTTCGCCCTTGTTTCCCTTGCCGTCGAAATGAACGGGCATCTTGCACTTCGTTTTTTTGATGAATGCCTTCACTTCGGCGCTCTTGCTTTCCGGATCGAGGCACACAGCCACAAACTCAATCTGCCTGCGGCTGTAATTGTAATACTGGTCGAGCATCCGGTCCATTTCGCCGGCGGCGTTTCGGGATGTCGTGCTCCAGGTGAAGACATACAGCAGTGTGTCGCTCTTGAGCTTGGCGGAGTCGAACGCCTTTCCATTGATCGTGGTGAAGGCGAGCGTGAACGGCGTCTTGCGCATTTCGCCGAGCCGGAGCTCCCGCTTCGCCCAGTTGGAGAGGTCCCTGATCTTGCTTTTTGAGCATCCCTCAAGCTGCGTGTCGATGACCTTTTGCATCGAGGGCAGCCGTGCCTTCATGCGGTTCAAGACCAGGTAGAAGCCCCGCTCGCGATCCAGCATGTAAATGTCGCTGCCCGGGGTTTGCGCAAGGTCGTCGATATGCCTGCGCCAGTCATTGATCGCGCTTCCGGATGGCGCGTCGAGGGTTTCGCCCTCGGCGATCGCGGCGCGAAGCGCGGCAAAGGCGGCCTTGTTCTTGTCGTTGGCGGCGGGTTGCTTGTCTATGATCGCAAAGTTGACTTTTGCATACCAGTCGGATCGCAGCGCGTCATTTTTGGCGAGAACGCTCGTGCCGAAACTGAGCATGTCGTTGACGACTTCCCTCGCCCGTTTTGCATCGCCTCCGTGATCGGCGAGGAACCCCACGCCGGCGTCGCACAGTTGCTGGCTAAAGGCGACGTCCCGCTTGGGGCTTTTGCGCATGCCCTTAAATTTGTTAAAGGACTCGTCGGCGGTTTGCGCCCAGGCCGTCGAGACGATGAGGCAGGCGAGCGCGAGGATGGGGATTCGGAGTGTGGTTTTCATGGTAAAATTGTTTTTGGGGACGGGCGGCGGGCGATTTCATGAAACAAACGCGCTGCCTTGTTTCAATGTTTTAAGGATTGAATTTCGTTCGGAAGAAACAGCCGTCGCCGCAAGCGCGCGAGTTTCACAAGCGGTTTACTTTTTGCCCGGCGCAAACGCCTCCATCGCCTCGCGCGTGATGATATGGCGCGCGCCGCAACGCGGGCAGCGCATCTCGATTTTCGGCTCGTCGCCGAAAAGCCCGCCGGGGTCGCGTTTCATCGCGGGCAGGAGCACCTCCATCATTCGGCTCTGGTTGCATCCGCAGTGCCAGCGGTAGATTCGTTTTTCGAGCAGTGCGAGCGTTTCGCTTTTGTCGATCCCGCGCATGGCGTCGGTCGTGAGCGCGTCGAACCATGCCTTGTCACAATCGGGATGCTCCGCGACCATCACGTAATCCTCCTCGGCCAGCTGAAAAAAACGCGCGGGGCGCTGCTCGCTTTGCGCGTAAAACTTTTCAACGCCCGCGAGCGGATCGCCGCCCTCGAACTCGACCGCGCTGCGGCGCTTCGGCTCGCCGGGCCGCACCGTGTCGGCGTAAAACAAGTTGCCCTGCATTTCCTTCACGTCCTCGTCGAACACGCGCCCGGTGATCGCGCCGGTCTCGTTGTCGCCGGTGAGAAACAGGTTCAAAAGCGGCTGCTGAAAATGAATCGTCCACGCGGTCATCTCGTTCCACGGGCGCGACGCCAGGTGGAGCGCAAAACCCGCCAGCGCGCGCTTGAACAATTCCGCGTGCGCGGGCTCGACGCGCAGTTTCTGTTCGCCGGCATGCAAAAAGTAATCGACATACAGCTCGCTGAACATGCCGCGCGCGACGAGCGCGTTGCGATTGCGGACAAAATACGTGCGAACTTCGTGGCCGGCGTCCTTCAAGTTGGGCGGTGTGTTTTCAGGCATGGCGAACAGGCAAGGCGAATTCCCCGTTTTTGAAAAGCCGCAATATGCGGCCATTGAGGCTAATTGGTTTGAAATATTCGCGCCTGTTCGCGTTCATTCGCGGCTCAAAAACATGGGCACTCGCATCACTCGAACACATCGGATTTTTCTCATCAGCTTCATACTTTTCGCAACCTTCGCATTCGCGGCGAACGCCGCCACCGTGCAGGAGCGGGTCAACCAATACGGCGCCGCGGTTCGCGCGCGCATGGAACCGCGCTTCAAGGCAGCCGGCCTCACATACCCCGCCGCGCGCCTTACATTCATCGTGCTCAAGGACGTCAAGCGCCTCGAACTTTGGGCGGGCAACAACACCTCCAAGGACGCGCCCATGCGCCTCGTCAAAACCTACGAAATCAAGGCCGCCAGCGGCACCGCAGGCCCCAAGCTCCGCGAGGGCGACCGGCAGGTTCCCGAGGGCATCTACGCCATCGAATCGCTCAATCCCAACAGCCGCTACCATCTCTCGTTGCGAATCAATTATCCGAACGCCTTCGACCGCGCCCGCGCCAGGGAGGAGCGCCGTGCCAACCTCGGCGGCGACATCATGATCCACGGCAAGGCGGTGTCCATCGGCTGCATCGCGATGGGTGACGAGGCCGCGGAGGAACTCTTCGTGATGGCCGCGCAAACCGGCGTTAAAAACATCCGCGTCCTCCTTTGCCCCTGCGACCTGCGCTCGCAGGAAAACTTTCTCCCGCCCTTCACCGCCCCCGGGTGGACCGCCACGATCTACAAAAACCTGAAGCTCGTGCTCGAGGATTATAAATGAGGAGCACAATCACACCCTGCGCGAGCCGCTCTTGCGCAACGGTTGGCTCATGCGCCGGCGGGCAGGCACGATCATTTGTCTGACTTGAACGCCCCGGCGGGAATCGGCTGCTTGGGCAGGCCGGGCGCGCTCCATGAAACATCCAGGCGCGGCGCGGTGCGATCCTTGGCACTGCGGCAGACAAGGCGGAACGGATGCAGGCCCGCCTTGAGTTTCATCGCGCCGGTTTTTTCCGCGTCGCCCTGGTATCCATAGTCCGCGTCAACAACCGTGGCGTCGTGGATGCGCAGCGTGGCGCCGTTGCGGGCGAGCAGGTGGAAGGTGTATTCACCGTCAGCGGGAATTTGCAGGTAGCCGGTGAAACTAATCGCGCCGGCGACATGCTGTTTTGCCGGCTTGGTGTCGGGGCGCGGGAGCGTCCCGCTGTCAGCCGGCGCCATGCTGTCGAGGGCGGGCACCCAGGGGAATTGGCCCGGATAAAATTTCCACGCGAGACCGTCCGCAAGCGGCGCGGGTGCGTCGATTGCGGGAGCAAACTCGTCGTCGTAGGGACGCGGCGCGGGCGCCGAGGCGACGCGCATTTGCAGGACGCGCGCCTTCATCTCGGCTTGCAGCGCGGGCTGCCCGGCGGCGAGGTTTTGTGTTTCCTTCGGATCGGTGACGACGTTGTAGATTTCAAAATCGTCGGCGTGCGATTTGATGTCGTAGCGCACACCCATCATGTCGCCGATGCGGATGGCCTGCATTTCGCCGCGCAAGCGGCCGCGCCTCGCGGGTTCAAAATCGGGATAGCCGGGCGTTTTGCTTTTGTTAAAGTATTCGAAATAGAACGCGCGGCTTGGTGGCGCGCCTTTGCCGGAGAGGAGCGGGAGCAGGGAAACGCCGTCCGTGCGCGCGGGCGGCGTGAGTCCGCTTGCGGCGGCAAACGTGGGCATCCAGTCCCAAAACGCGGTGGGCGCGGCGATGACGCGGTTGGCCGGGATTTTTGCGGGCCAGCGGGTGATGGTGGGCACGCGCAAACCGCCCTCGAGGCAGTCGCGTTTGATGCCGTCGTGCGGACCGTAGGTGCCGAAGAAGGACGGTTTGTAATCCTCGGGAAGATAGGATTCGGCGGCGGGGCCGTTGTCGGAGGTGAACACGACGAGCGTGTTGTCGTCGATGTTGAGATCCTTGAGAAGTTGAAGGAGGTCGCCGACGGCATCGTCGATGCGGCGCACGCTTGTGGCGTGGCGTTTGTAAACTTCGGTCCAGGGTTTGTCCTTGTATTCGGGGTGAATCCAGGAATCGGGCGTGCCGCTTGCGGTGGTGATGGCGCGACCGGGCGTGCCGAGCCATTGCATGCCGCCGTGAAGTCCGCCGCCCGCGGGATAGGCTTGCGCGGGCAGTTCGAGGACGGCGTGCGGAGTGTCATAGGCGAGGTAGAGGAAGAAGGGTTTGTTCGGCGTGTTTTGCTTTTGCTCGACGATCCACTTTTTTGCGCGGGCGGTGAACAGGTCGGTGGTGTAACATTTGTCGAGGCCGGCGGTGACGTCGTTGCGATTTTCCCAAACGATCAACGGGCCGCGCTGCCGGGCCTTTTTCTTAAAATAGATCGTCTCGACGGGGTAGTGTTCGTGACCGTCGATGTGCCGGATGTAGCCGTAATAATAATCGAAGCCGCGGTTGAGCGGATGGCTGGTCCAGTCGGGGCCGTTGCCCGTGCCTTGCAGCCCCCATTTGCCAATGGCGGCGGTGGCGTAACCGGCCTGCCGAAGCACGGTGCCGAGGGTGTGGTTTTCCTCGAGCGCCTTGTCGAACTGGTTGTTGCGGACGGTGGCGTGCCCCTGGTGGACGCCCTGCATGAGCGAGGCGCGCGAGGCGACGCAGACGGGCGCGGCGACATACTGGCTGGTGAAACGCGCGCCCTCGGCGGCCATGCGGTCGATGTTGGGCGTGCGGTGCCAGGGACGCCCGGGATTGTCGTCGGCGCGCCGCTGATTTTGGTAAAACACGCCGACGTCACCATAACCGAGATCGTCGGTGAGGATGAAAATGATGTTGGGTTGTTGCGCGGGCTGGGCGGTTGCGGAGGCAAGCGCTCCGAGACCGATGGCGGCTGCGGCAGTGAGGCGGGCGGCGGGATTCATGTCGGGTTGTTTTTTGGAGAGGCAATAAAAAGAATGATGACTCCGGTCGCGCCAGACTGAATGCGCATGGCGGCGCGCCGTTTTTGTGAACGCCTTTTGAGCGGCTCAGAACCGCTGCAATTGCGGAAAATATTTTTTGTCGTTCACGATCGGCTTGGTCGGCTCGGTGTCTTTTTCGATCGGCTTGATCTTCAACGCGGCGTGCTCGGGGATTCCCGTTGCAACCGACGCGGGTTGCTGATCGCCGACACCTTGGAAGGTTGTTCCCGCCGGGGCAACGGGCGGTGGCGGTGGCAGCACAATGCTCGGGCCCGTCGCCTCAAGCATGGGCTGCCCCATCATCGCGGCGAGATCGGCACCGCCCGCCGCGCGCGGCGACACATTCGACGGCGCGTCGCCGGCGCCGGCATCCGCCGCATTAACGACACCGCCCGCGCTTGGGGGCGTGTCGCCGGAAACTGCATTCTGCGCGGCGGCGGCGATGCCTGCGGCCGCGGGCGACGCCTCCGCCCATTTTTGCAAATACTGCACCAGCGGATCATTCGCCGCGACGGCGTTTCTATTTTCGGGATTGTTTTCGATATCGCGGTCGCGCTCCGATTTTTCGTTCAACGCACCACGCGCGCTCCCGTCCTCGCGCTTGCCGAAACGCGCCTCAAATTCCTTCTGCCGCTTTTCATCCGCCTCGAGCTGGGCCATGCCGTCAACCAGCCAGTTGGGCGAGTAGGCCGCGCTCCCCGGCAATTGGTGCGCGACATTGTTGTTCGTCGTCACCGGGGTCATGCGATCACGCGGCATCCGCGAAGCCGGCGCGTATTCGTTGACGGAGGGATGCACGACCGACAGGCCGCCGATACGATCCGGCGCGAACGCGGAATCGGCGGCGCCCGTGTTCAGGCCGGTTTGCGGAACCGGCGCGGGGGCCATTGCCTGCAACTCCTTGCCCGCGTTCGACGGCGATGGCTGCGGTTGCGCATCCGCTTGCTTTTGCCCTTCGTTGCCGGACAACGGCGTGATCGCCATTGCGAGGACGGCACAGACGACGGGGACTTGGACGCGAGGGAAAATCATGTGGGCAATCATTGAGCTTGCCCCGAACATGAACAATCCCGCGCCCCGTGGCAAGCCGCATCCCTCAACCTGCGCAAATGCGAAAAAACGTGTCGCATTGATTCAAATGGATGCTTTTGTTGATGGGAAATTCTCTTAACAACATCCGACATGAAACTGCGTCCACTCACAGGAGCCATCACCGCCCTCGCAACGCCATTCAAGAACGAAGCCGTCGCCTACGACGACTTGCGCAAGCTGGTCGAGTTTCAAATCAAATCGGGCATCAACGGCCTCGTTCCCGTCGGCACCACCGGCGAGTCCCCCACCCTCCTCCACGACGAGCATCTCGACGTGATCCGCGCCGTCATCGAAACCGCGCGCGGCCGCGTGCCCGTCATCGCCGGCACCGGCTCCAACTCCACGCACGAGGCCGTAGAATACACGCGCTTCGCGCACGAGGCCGGGGCCGACTCCATGCTCCTCGTCGCGCCCTATTACAACAAACCCAGCCAGGAGGGCCTCTACCGGCATTTCGCCGCCATCGCCGAGGCCACCGACCGGCCGCTCATCCTCTACTCAATCCCCGGCCGTTGCGGCATCGAAATCGGCGTGCCCGTCGTCGAACGCCTCCGAGCCAAGTATCCGCACGTCCGCTACATCAAGGAAGCCGGCGGCTCGGTCGATCGTGTTGACCAGCTCAAAAACGCGCTTGGCAAGGACATCACCGTGCTCAGCGGCGACGACAGCCTCACGCTCCCCTTCATGTCGGTTGGCGCGGAGGGCGTCATCAGCGTCGCCTCAAACCTCATCCCGCGCCAGGTTGTGAAGCTCACCGCGCTCGCCCTTTCCAACAACTACGCCGCCGCCACAAAGCTGCACCGCAAACTCTACCCGCTGTTCAAGGCGCTCTTCATCGAACCGAATCCCGTTCCCCTGAAAACCGCGCTCGCCCGCGCCGGCATCATTAGCTCCGCCGTCGTGCGCTTGCCTCTCTGCGAAATGTCCGCCGCCAACGAAAAAATCCTGGCCACCGCGCTCGAAAAACTCGGCAAAGCATAAGGAGTCGAAAGGCCGGAGCACCAAAAGCCTAAAATAGAATAACCACGGAGGACACGGAGATGCACGGAGACGAAGAAAAATCACCGACAGTTTCCCACGATTTCTCCGTGTTTCCCAGTGTCCTCCGTGGTTAAAATCAGAAACTCTAACCCTCCAATTTCCAAGTTTAAGCTGAAAGTTTAAGATTCAGGTCCTCTGGTCTCTGGCTTTCCGGCATCTTCCTCCTGACTCCTGTATCCTGACTCCTTCCTCCTTTTAAAAAAATGTCACTACGCATCTCACTCTTTGGCTCCAAGGGCCGCATGGGCCATGCCATCATCAACGCCGCGCAACAACTCGGCCACACGATCGCCGCCACCGTTGACCTCGGCGACGACTTCGACGCGGGCGCGAAAGCCGGCGATGTGCTCATAGACTTCAGCTCGCACAAAATCACGGGCGACATCATCCGGCTCGCCGCCGCCAACAACAAGCCGCTCATCATCGGCACCACCGGGCACACCGACGCCGAGAAAAAAGCGCTCCTCGTCGAGGCCGCCAAAATTCCCTGCGTGTGGTCCGGTAACTATTCCATCGGAGTGAACCTCCTTTTCGCGCTCACCCGCCGCGCCACCGCCGTCCTCGGCGCCGACTACGACACCGAGGTGATCGAGATGCACCACCGCTTCAAAAAAGACGCCCCCAGCGGCACCGCAGCGCGCCTCCTCGAAATCATCCTTGAGGAACGCAAACTCGCCGCCGACGCCGCCCGCCATGGACGCGAAGGCATCACCGGCGAACGCACGCAATCCGAAATCGGCATGCACTCCCTGCGCGGCGGCGACGTCATCGGCGACCACACCGTCATGTTTGCCGGCCTCGGCGAACGCATCGAACTCACGCACAAAGCCAGCGACCGCGCCATCTTCGCCCGAGGCGCCCTCCGCGCCGCCGAGTGGATCACCGGCCAGCCAAACGGCGTCTACGACATGCAACGTGTTTTAGGCCTGACGGCCTGAAAAAGGAGTCAGAATACAGGAGTCAGGAGTCAGAAGTAAAAGGTCAGAGGCCGGAGAGCCAGAAGGCCGAAAGATTAAATCTGATCCACACCCTCAACCTCATCTTGAACCTAAAATAACGCAGTAGCGCCCCTCTGCCTAAGTTCGTTTCCCTCTTCTTAATGTCAAATATCCCACTTCGTTCGGAACACTCTTCACTCTTCTTCGGCTCCTGACTACTTTCCTTCAATGATCGTCTCAATCCAAGGCACACTCGCCGCCGCCACACCGCTCCACGCAACCATTGAAATCAACGGCCTTGGCTACGGCGTGAACATCCCCGTCACCACCGCCGAAAAACTCCCCGCCGCCGGCTCCAATGTGAAACTGCACACCGTGGCGATCTACCGCGAGGACTCGCAAACGCTCTACGGATTCGCAACCATCGAAGAGCGCGATTTTTTCCAGCTCATGATCAACAATGTGAGCGGAATCGGCCCCAAAAGCGCGCTCACAATCATGAGCAAGCTCTCGCTCGCCTCGCTCGAGTCGGCGATTCGCATGGGAGACATCGCGACCCTTTCAAAATGCCCCGGCATCGGCAAAAAAACCGCCGAGCGCCTCGTCGTCGAACTCCGCGGCAAACTCGGAACGGGCACCGCGACCGGTGATTCGCCAATCGCGACAAACGCCTCCGGCGAGCCCCAGCCCGCCGGCGATTCGCGCATCCGCGACGCAGTGCTCGCACTCGCCGCGCTCGGTTACAAAACTGCCGCCGCCGATGAAGCCATCCGCCGCGCGAACCTCGCCCTCGGCCCCAAGGCCACCACCGAGCAACTCATCAAAAAAGCGCTTGGTTAATCCGCAAGGTAGCACGGACATTCCTGTCTGTGCGGGTGCATCCGCGCGAACCCCCATTGCATTTTCACCACATCACCTCGCATCGATCCGCACGCGCCGAGCGTCGCTGTTGGCGCGGATTTCCGGCACATACATTGCCTCGACCTTCACCGGCAGCGCGCGGAAATCCCCCGGCGTGACGGCGCGCATCATGAAACGAAGTTCCTGCAATCCTACCGCGCGATCCAAATAAAATACGCTGCGATCATCATGTTCCTCTCGGTAAACGAGGCGGTGGGACGAGCTCGTGTCTCTCGCATTGCCAAGCGTCCCAATAACCAACGCTGTATCCCATTTTTCGGACAACCCGCTCCAACTATTGCCAGCACTCAATGGCTCGCAGCCAGCAGGCTTAGGAACTGTAATAATCACATATTCCAAAGTCTCATCAGCATGCACCCCTCTATATTCCTTTGACAGCCTGACTCGCAGCGACACTTCCTCGCCCGCCCGCACGATTGAGTTTTCATTCAAATGAATCATCATCCAATTTCCAATACCACCCAAGTCTGGCTGACGGCGTGATGTGGTGAAATACCGATTCACTCGCAACAGCCCGTCGGTTTTCCGCCCAACATCACCGCCATTTGTCCAGAGCGACACCCGCGCCGTCGCATAAAAGGGATTACTGTCTTTCTTCGCCGCAAAACGCCGCCGCAACTCGATGCGATTGTCACCGTCCACGAGTTGATCCGCGGGCAGCGCCACCCGAACCGACTCCGAAAGCAAACCGTCTCCGGGAATTGTCACGCCTTCCAGTTTTTTCCCGTTTAACAACAGCTCCATTTGCATACTCCGGCCCGCCACGAGGCTCCCGCCAAAACCTTCTGGCGGGGCGGCACGGATCAATGCCAGTATGGCGAACGTCGATGCCCTTGTGTTTTGCCAGCCAAGGCCATGCCGGCTTGCGACGAGCCATTCAAGCGCGGGTTCGATCAACGCGTGTTCGGGATCAATCTTCCTCAACGTTAGCACACTTAATGCGGTCGATTCCACCGCGCCTTCCATCGCGCGCGTGTGACCGCCTGTCGATCCCCAATGAACTCCCCGCGGCGTGTGTTGCGCGCTCTTTTCAAGATGCTCAAGCAGCACGGCGCGGCTCTCATCCACGCCCCATCGAAGCGAGGCCGCCAGCAAACAGGCGCGTCCGGACGCCGTTAATTTTTCACGCGCGGCATAAGCACTCGCATACGCTTTCCGCAATATCTCCTCATCCTGGTTGTCCAATTCCGACACCTCCGACATCACAAAAAGCGCCCACGCCAGCCGGTCCTCATTATCTCGCGGGGTGTGCATATATTTGAGAATCATCTTGTGAATCGACTTCAACCAGTCGCCGAAAACATCGACCCCCGCCTCGGCTGCGAGCCGGAGCCCCCATGCCACATACGCGGTCATCCAAATGTCAGGCGTGTAACTTTTGGGGCACCAGCCAAACCCGCGCTGGTAGAGTTCCCCGGCTTCGCGCAATTCAGCGAGCGATTTTGACGCGACATCGTCCACGCTTTTCAATTTTGCCAAATGCGCCGGCCGCGCGTTCGCATTCCGTCTTTCGACGGCCATTATGCGCTTTTCAACCGCCGTCGCATCCAGCCCGCGGTCAACGAGCGCCTTTCTGACAACCACCGCCGGCAAAAAACGGCTCACCATGTGCTCCACGCTGCCGTGGGGCGAATCAATCAAGCCGGGCAGTGCATCCAGCACCACAGCGGCGCGTCCGCGTGTTATCACAATCTCTCCCGCCAGGCGCTCGCGATTAAACGAGTCCGGCAACGCCAGCGTCACCGTTGCGTTTTTACTGGAGGGCGGAAGCCGCCCGCAGGCCGCAATTTCCCGGCGCATTCCGCTCTCCAGCACCGGCAATGTTGCGCGCGCTGTTTCGCTCATGCCCTCGCCGCTTGCGGTGAATATCAGCGTCGCCTCTCCGAGGGCGTCCGCCTTTGCCTTCCAAGTGCCGATCGCCTCACCCTGTTTCGGCACGACAATAGTCCGCTGCATTCCGGCATCGGCCAATTCCACTGCGCCCTCGCCCCGCATTTGCATGGTCGCGGTCAGCGGCGAGGCATTTCGATTCTCAATTTTCCCAGAAACCACCGCATCATCACCCTCGACAAGGAATCTTGGCGTTTGAATGCGCAGAGGCGGGGACGGACGCGGACGCGTCACCATGTGCGCGGCTCCAAACGTGTTTCCATCCGCGCCCACCGCGTATGCCGAGATGCGCCATTGTCTGGAATTGTCCGGCAATGCAAAGCTCACTCGCCCCACCCCGTTCGCGTCCGTGACAATCGACGGCGCCCAAAAGCTCTTTCGTGTGAAATGTTGCCGCGGCATGACAACCGAGATGTCCCTCTGCGAAGGGGTGAACATCCTCTCGACACGCCTTTTCGCAAATAAACCGGCATGGCGCGAACCGCCCCCCCCTTGAGGGCCTTCCCGCCAGTCACCCGCGTTTGCGCGGCGGGGGATGGGCGCGCCGGCAGCCTTCATCTTGAGCAATTCCATCAATCCGCTCCCGCTTCTGCGATCCGATACTGTCATGGCCGTGGACCAGATTCTGACAGCGGAATAATTCCAGCGGAGTTTGGCTGGTTTGCTGATTTCTTCAAACGCGATGGATCGCGGCGTCCAGTCCGGCGGCTCCGCCTTCTCGATAAACACATTGTCGGCGGCAGCTATGGCAAGCTCGGCCCGCACCGGGTTTCCTGCAAAATCTTTTGCCACCACTTTTATATTTGTCACGGCGTCCGGCCGCGACTCGTCCTGCTCCGCGGAAACTTCCAATGTGATTCCCCTCCTGCCCGGCGGCACCAGCTCCTTGACGTTAAGATAAACCCCTCCGTGCAATTCGGCGCCGATCAAGCCGTTGGCCGTCGGGACGGTCTCCATCGTCACCATGCCGACGCGATTTTTTTGCATGACACGTCGCGCCTCCGACCTCGTCGCACCGTGCAAGGACAGGAACACGTTTCTCGATTCCTCCGGCAACATGAGCATCAATTTGAGAGGTTTGCCCTCGCGGTAGTTTTCCAACCCCAAAAGCAAGGCCTCGCGCGGGTCCGCCTCAAGCGATGCCGTCGATTCATCCGCCGCGTAAAAAATCATGCGCTCGTGCGTCTTCATTAATCCCCACAAGCCTTTGTAATCCTTCGGAGTTTCCATCCATCGGAAACACGAGTTGCGCGGCGCAAGGACGCGTCCGTTTTGCTCCAGGCGTATTTCATAAATCCCGCTCTTTGGCGGCGTGAATTTAACGACGCACAAACCGTCATCCCCGCACGTCACGGGCTGGCTGTCCCCAAACGGCACGGTCACGTAGTCGGCAAAAACCTTTTTCCACCCCGGCCCCATACTGTCTCTCAACGGCTGCTCCCTTTGGCGGCGCGCCTCTGCCAGCGCCTCTCCCGTCACCTGCCGCCCCTCCGGATCAAGCCATATCTCAACCCAGCGACATTCGTAGATGCGAGCGTCGCCGACAAAAGCTCGTGGTTTTCCGGACAGTCCCGTCACCCTGACGTTGAACTGCGATTCAACCCCCGGAGCCACAAGCCTCGGCTGCAACAACCCCGGCATGTCGGCAAAACTCCCCGTGTCGCTCACGGAAAAACGTTCAAGGACACTGACGGGCGACAGTTTCTCGGCCTCAACCGTTCCTATTGCCAGCAACACTGAATTCTCGGGAAGCGCCTCATGAATCTTAAAGGTGAACACCGCCTCGCCATTGGCATCCGTCACGCCCTTCGCGGGCATGCTCTTGTTTTGCTCCTTAAGCCAGTGCTCGTATCTTTTTTGCGAAGCCTTCTTTTTATCGACGTCATGAATGACAGACTCCACGCGCATCTCGCATTTCACATCCGCCCCCACAACCGCGTCGCCTTGATGATACCGCGCCTTCACGCGGATTTTTATTTCCTGCCCGGGGCTTACCCTGTCCCGCGCTCCGTCGAGTCCGACCTCCACATGCATTGAAGAATGCGGAGGGCTGTGCATGCGAAACACATTCAAAAATTCCATCTCTTCGCCGTCAATTTGCAACGCGGCCTGAACACTGTCTTCCGCGTATATTCTGTTGGTAAGCACAAACTCCCCATGAACCGTGCCAAACTCATTGAATTTTACAGGCCCCCGTTTCACAAAGGTTTCGTTCCTTGACCACATTGCAAAGGAGGCCTGCTTGCACGGCTCAAACCGCCCGTCCTCCTTGCGTTCCCTGACGATCAGCTTCCAGCGAACCATGTCGCCATACCAATACATCGGCTTGTCAAAAAGCAATTCCGCGAAAAACCTTTTCTCTGAATCCGAATAATCGGCTTGCACAGAAATCCGAAACGGCTGCCCGTCAATCATGGCAAGCATCTCGCGCGCCTTTTTCAACCGCGGCATGGGAAAACTCACGCGACCCTCCGCGTCTGTTTTTGCCGAGAAACATTTTTGCGGATCAAGCACCATTCGTCCACTCACGCGCGAATGATGAATCTCCCCAAGCCAAAACCAATCCAACGTCTTGCGAGCCAGGGGTGAGCCGTCCCTCCGGTTTATCACATAAAGCTGCGCGTCGCCCGCCGCCGGCACGATGGCGACCGCCCTTGCGCCGGTGACAATGGCGTGCCACGCCCGCACACACTCCTCGCCATCAATCCCAAGCGCCCGGACAACCACCATGTAAAATCCAGGCTCGGGCGGTTGCGCGAATTCAAACATGTCGGAGTGCCACTCAATGTCACCGTCCTGTGTTTGCTCAAACAACTCCATCGACTGCACCAGCCGCGCTTGCATGATCTCCAGCACATCCTTGGGCGACACCTCCTGCTTCAGCGCCTCCTTTTTTGCGTATCCCTCCATCGAATATTGATGCAGTTCCGCCTTGACCGATTTTTGCAGCACCCAGTTCGCCGAGAATTTCAAGGCGTCCCCCGCCAATACATAATTGTCACCCGAGATGCTAAGAATCGGCTTCGACCAATTGTTGATCAACGCGTCGAGCAACTCAATCGCCCTCGCGCGGATAAAATCATCCGGAGCCGACTCAATTTCGCATCGCAATTCCCTGGCCCTGGGCAGCACCGCGGCATAACCACCGCTCCACAAATCCGCATCATCTCCCAAGTCATCAACCACTGACCGGGGATTCCAAGACCTTGCCTGGGCGGCAAACAGCATCGCTTTTCCCGCCGCCTCGTAGCGGGTTCCACGGCAAACCAGCGCGGCATCCCGCCATGACGTGATCGGTTCCCGCCGCTGCCAGCCGTCGTCCACCGGCTCGCAGCACAACCATGCCGCCCTCAGCGCATATTTCGCCTTTTGTTCGGCGGGCAAGGCGCCGTTGCGCACAAACGACATCAGCGCGTTTCCAAATGAGCGCTGCCCCTTGTCAACTCCGTCCCCTCGGCGTCTCCAATGAAAATCCACCTGCTCCAAAAAATCGAGCAACCATTTTTCATTGTAGGGATTCGGAGTTCTTTTGGCGTGATAATCAAGAATCTCCCGCCACGTCTCCCAAGGCGGATCTTTCCGGTTCGTCAACTCAAGAAACTCCTCGGCCGTTATCTCTAAATTCTTCTGTTGCACTTCCGCCAATGTTAACCGGTGCAACCTACCCTCAAGTTTTCTGGATATCTCGATTTGCAAAATCATCGCCTCTGTCCACGCCGCGTCAAAATCCCGAGGCCCGCCGACCCGCCTCCCTCCGCTCTTGTAAGTGCCATAAGTTTTAAGAAACTCGTCCAGCCTGCGATTAAAAGCGGGGCGCTGTTCTTTCTTTTCCTCGGAGTTCAACGCCCGCCATTCAGCCTGCATCTGCCGCATTTCACACCAGCGTTTCGACTCGGCGCTAATTTGAAATTTGGATGCCTCGGCATAGGCGTCGCGCGCCAGCGCCCAGGATTTTTCGTCGGCGAGACGCTGGGCCTTGTCCACTTGCACCGCGTATGTTTTTTCGGTGCTTGCGGCTGAGGTTTGCGAAAAAATTAAGCCGAGAAAAAACAGCGCGCTCCAACAAATGGCTGAGGGGATTTTCATGAAGGGTTGGGTGACTTGTGGAAACACGACCAACTTTCGCTTTTCTTAATCACAAAGACAATCGCAGACATCGCCCCTGCCCTTCCCCTCGCCAAAACACCCTACTCGCGAATCTGGCCGGTGCCTTCGACCAGGAACTTGTAGCTGCAGAGTTCGCGCAGGCCCATGGGGCCGCGGGCGTGGAGGCGGTCGGTGCTGATGCCGATCTCGGCGCCGAAACCGAACTCAAAGCCGTCGTTGAAGCGCGTGGAGGTGTTCCAGAAAACAGCGGCGCTGTCCACGGCCGCGAGAAAGCGGCGGGCTGTCAGCTCGTCGCGCGTGATGATGGCGTCGCTGTGCGCGGAGCTGTCGCGGTTGATTGTTGCAATGGCGGTTTCGAGCGAATCAACCACGCGCACGGCCATCACGTAATCGAGAAATTCGGTGCGATAATCCGCCTCGGTCGCGGCGGCGTGAGGAATGTTTTCCCGTGCAAGAATGGCCGCGCTCGCGGGGTCGCAGCGGAGCGAGACGTTTTTGGCGACTAGCGCGCGCGCCACCCGGGGCAGCAGTGTTTCCGCCGCGTCGCGGTGCACGAGGAGTTGCTCCGCGGAATTGCAGACGGAGACGCGGCTCGTTTTTGCGTTCACTGTCACGCGCTCGGCAATGTCGGCGTCGGCCGCGGCGTCGAGATAGACGAAGCAGATTCCGTTGTAGTGCTTGAGCACGGGCACGGTGGCGTTTTCGGTGACAAAGCGGATAAGCGACTCGCCGCCGCGCGGGATGATGCAGTGCACGTATTGGTCGAGCTTGAGCAGCGTGTTGAGCGCGGCGCGGTCGGTCGTGGGGATGAGCTGCACGGCGTCGGCGGGCAGGCCTGCGTGGCGCAGCGCGTTGGGGATGAGCGCGGCGAAGGCGGTGTTGGTGTTGAAGATTTCCCTGCCGCCGCGCAGGATCGAGGCGTTGCCACTCTTGAGGCAGAGGATCGCGCAATCGATGGTGACGTTGGGGCGCGCCTCGTAGATAATGCCGATCACGCCGATGGGCACGCGGACGCGGCGGATGCGCAGGTCGTTGGGACGCGTGGCGTCCTCCAATACCTCACCGACCGGATCTGTCAGCGCGACAACCTGCCGCACGCTTTCGACAAGCTGGGCGATGCGCGCGGGTGTGAGTGTGAGCCGGTCGATTTGCGCGTCGCTCAAGCCGTTGTTTTTCGCCTCGGCGAGGTCGCGGGCGTTGGCGGCGAGAAGCGCGTCCTGTGAAGAGGCGATCAACTCGGCCAGGCGTGTGAGCGCGGCGTTTTTCTGTTCGGGCGTCGCCGTGGCAAGGGCGAGCGATGCGGCGCGGGCGCGTTGGGCGATGGTGGTGACGAGTTGTGCGAGATCGGCGGACATGATGTTGAAAAGCATGCAATTTAGCGTTGCGCGCCCCACATGCAAGCGGAGAGCGGAAGCCGCGCTTGCGTCGGCGGGCTGGACGGGTTTGTTATGCTTTCTTCATGAGCAATTCCGCAGATTCCACGAACACCGCGCCCGCGCCCATTCCCGTCACCGTCCTCACCGGATTTCTCGGCGCGGGCAAAACCACGCTCCTCAATCGCATCCTCACCGAGCAGCACGGCAAAAAGCTCGCCGTCATCGAAAACGAATTCGGCGAGGTGGGCGTGGACAACCAGATCGTCGTCCAGACCGACGAGGAGCTTTTCGAGATGAACAACGGCTGCATCTGCTGCTCGGTGCGCGGCGACTTGATCCGCATCCTCACGCGCCTCATGAAGCGCAAGGACCGGCTCGACGGCATCATCATCGAAACCACCGGCCTCGCCGATCCCGGCCCCGTGGCGCAGACGTTTTTCACCGACGACGAGATGCGCGCGAACTTCCGCCTCGACGCGATCGTGACCATCGTGGACACGGCGCACATACTCCGGCACATCGACGACTCGCCCGAGGCGAAAAAACAAATCGCCTTCGCCGACGTGCTCGTGCTCAACAAAACCGATCTCATCGCCGCCGCCGAGCTCGACGCGCTCGAAAAACGCATTCACGCCATGAACGCCGCGGCTAAGATTTACCGCGCCCAAAATTGCGACGTGCCGCTCGACGCCGTCATCAACATCGCCGGCTTTGATCCGGCGCGCGCGCTGTCGGTCGATCCGAAATTTCTCCAGCCGAGTTATCCGTTCGAGTGGGCCGGCGCTTACAAACTTCCCGCCGGCACGCACAAGCTCGTGATCGGCCACTGCCATTGCCACGAGCACGGGCATGAGGGTTGCGATCACGAACACGATCATGAGCATGAGCACGCGCACGGCGACGAACATGAACACGGCGACGGGCACGAGCATCACCACCATCATCACCACGGCAATCCGGGCGAGCTCGATGTCGTTGTCGCGCCGGTGAAATCGCTCGACGAGGCGGATATTGACGCGGTGGTGAAAACCACGGTGCTCACGTTTTCCGATTGGGAAAACAATGTGCGCGACGGCGACGCGTTCACGCCCGGCGACACGCTTCAGCGCCTGCATCTCGGCGAGCATGAGCACGGGCATTTTAAGTTCACCGTCGCCGAGCCCGGTTATTACCTTGTGTTCGAGGGCTGCGGCGAGCATCCGCTGCACATTTATCCCGAGGGCGCGGGCGAGGACGACAACGCGCGCCCGGACTGGCAGCGCGATTTTGAGCACACGCATTCGCACGAGGACGATGTTTCGTCGGTGGGCATCAACACGCCCGGCGACCTCGACGGCCAGCGCCTGAACGCGTGGATCAGCGAATTGCTGCGCACCAAGGGCAACGACATTTACCGCATGAAAGGCGTGCTCAGCGTGAAGGGCTCAAACCGCCGTCTCGTCTTTCAGGGCGTGCACATGCTTTTCGACGCGAAGATGGACCGCGAATGGGCCGCGGGCGAGACGCGCGCAAACACGCTTGTCTTCATCGGCAAAAACCTGGACCGCGCCGCGCTCAACGAAGGTTTTAACAAGTGCCTGGCGTGAGATTTGCGCGCGCTCGATGGGCGGCTCTTTTTCGCTGATTGAGGCGAGCGAGATATAGAGCGAACTGTCATCCGCCCGCCCCGGGCGTGCCTGCGCCGGGCCGGACCATGGTTGTCGGATCAAGGGCGCGGTCGAGCGTGGCAGCGTCGAGCAGGCCTTTTTCGAGGACGACTTCGCGCAATGTCTTGTTTTTTGAATACGCCTCCTTCGCAACCGCGGCCGCGGCATCGTAGCCGATATGGGGATTGAGCGCGGTCACGAGCATGAGCGAGCGGTCAACGAGTTCGCGGCAGCGCCCGGGGTCGGCCTCGATGCCCTTCACGCAGGCGTCGGCAAACTGTCGCGCGCCGGCGGCCAGGCACCGAATCGAGTCGTGCAGCGCGTAAGACATCAACGGAAGCGTGACGTTGAGTTCGAAGTGCCCGTCGCGTCCGCACATGGCCACAATGTTGGCCATGCCTTGAGTGTAGATGCAGACTTGCACGAGCATTTCGCTCATCACGGGATTGACTTTTCCCGGCATGATCGAGCTGCCGGGCTGCGTGGCGGGGAGTTTGATTTCCTGCAGGCCGCTGCGCGGGCCGGAGCCGAGCAGCCGGATGTCGTTTGCGATTTTTGTGAGCGCCGCGGCAATGGCGCTGAGATGGCCGGCGGCCTCAACACAATCGTCGCGCGCCGCCTGCGCCTCGAAATGGTTTTCCGCCTCGTAGAAAAGGATGCCCGTTCGTTCCGTGAGAATGCGGCAGACTGTCGCGGCAAATTCGGGATGGGTGTTGATGCCGGTGCCAACCGCGGTGCCGCCGATCGCAAGTTCGCGCAGGCAGGCGATGGCTTTTTCCGCGCGGTCGGCGGCCTTCTTGGCTTGCGCGGCGTAACCCGAAAACTCCTGCCCGAGCGTGATGGGCGTGGCGTCCATCAGGTGCGTGCGCCCGATTTTCACAACGCCGTCGAAGGCGCGCGCCTTTGCGGCGAGTTCGGTGTGCAGGTGCTTGAGCGCGGGCACGAGCTGCGCGTGCAGCGCAAGCGCGACCGAAACATGCAGGGCGGTGGGAATGACGTCGTTGGATGACTGGCCGTGGTTGACGTCGTCATTCGGATGAAGCGGTTTTTTGGAGCCGATCGGATTGCCCGTGATCTGGCTGGCGCGGTTGGCGATGACCTCGTTCATGTTCATGTTGGTCGAGGTGCCCGAGCCGGTCTGGAAAATATCGAGCGGAAAGTGCGCGATGTGCTCCCCTTGGATGATTTCCTGCGCGACCTGCTGGATGAGTTGCGATTTCTCGGGTGAGAGCTGCCCGAGCTGCTCGTTGGCGGCGGCCGCGGCGAACTTCACAAGCGCAAGGCCCCGAATGAAACTCTCGGGCAGCGGACGCCCGCTGATCGGAAAATTCAAAAACGCGCGCTGGGTGGACGCGCCGTGGAGTGTTTCGTCCGGAACGGACATTTCGCCCATGGAATCTCTTTCAATACGCATGGGTAAACCAATAACCGCTTTGGCAAAAAAATCAAAGCGGAAGCCCGTTTTTGTCGCTGTTTGCCAAAAACTTAACATCGGGCGCGTCGAACGCGCGTCGCGTTTTTGGACCGATTTGAAAGTTACAGCCTTACCGGAATGCCGCAGGAGGCGAGGTAACCTTTCACTTGCGGGACGCTCAGCGTGCCGAAGTGGAAGAGACTCGCGGCGAGCACGGCGCTGGCGTGGCCCTCCGTCACCGCCTCGGCAAAGTGCTCTAGTTTTCCCGCGCCGCCGCTGGCGATCACGGGCACTGTCACGGCGTCGCTCACCGCGCGGGTGAGCGCGCAGTCGTAGCCATTTTGCACGCCGTCGCAATCCATGCTGGTGAGGAGGATTTCGCCCGCGCCGAGCGCGACGGCCTCGCGCGCCCAGGCAACCGCGTTGAGTTCGGTCGGGTTGCGGCCGCCATGCGTGTAAACGCGCCATGTCTTGCCATCGGGTTCGCGTTTGGCGTCGACGGCGACAACGATGCACTGGTTGCCAAACCGGTTTGACGCGTCGGCAATGAGCTGCGGATTTTTGATTGCGGCGGTGTTGAGCGAAACCTTGTCCGCACCCGATTTGAGCATTTTCTCGATATCATCGACCGTGCGAAGTCCGCCGCCGACAGTGAGGGGCATGAAACATTTTTCCGCGGTGCGGGCGACGACATCGTGCATGATGTTGCGTTCCTCATACGAGGCGGTGATGTCCAGAAAAACGAGTTCGTCGGCGCCTTGCGCGTCGTAAGCCTTGGCGCACTCGACCGGGTCGCCGGCGTCGCGAAGTTGCTCGAACTGCACGCCTTTGACGACGCGCCCGTTTTTGACATCCAGACAGGGAATGACTCGTTTCGAAAGCATGGTGTTTTGGATTGGAGGAAAAGGAGTCAGAATACAGGAGTCAGGAGAAAAAAGACTGAAGGCCGAAGTGCGGGAGTCCCCGAAAGACTAGGCGAGTCCATTTTGCCTTACTTTTTCCAATGGCGCGGCAGCGCCCGTCCGGAGGCTGACTCCTGTATTCTGACTCCTGACTCCTTCTTCACTCTTCAATTCTAATGACGTCGGGTTCGAAGTTCACGATGAGGCGGTAGATGTTGCCGGGGCGCATGATGAGCGGATGGTCGCGCACGAGGCTCTGCAAATAGTGGATTTTGCCGTAGTTCGTGCAATAGTTGGGGTCGTCGGTCACCACCTCGGTTTCCTGCCAGGAGGCCTGGAAATCATCCTTTTGCACTGTGCAACGGTGCGCCTGCTCGCCGAGTGCGAGCGATCCGGCCACGCGATAGCGCGAATGCGGCGCGGCGATGGCGAGCATGTAGCGGAACTTCGTAAGCGTGACTTGCTGCTTCACCGTGTAGGCGAATTCGCAGCTGATGCTTGGGCCCGCAAAATTCCACTGCACTTTCACCGAGCCGATGTTTTTTGTGAGTTCCTCGTCCTTGGTGATGAGTTCGGGTTGCTCGTAGCGGAAATAGAAGCTGTTGCGCAGTCCGAGGCCGGTCACGCAGTTTTTGCCGTAATACGCGGGGATCGTGACTGTGGTGTCGTCGAAGGTGAGCTCTGGGAGCATGATCGGCGCGTAAACATTGCACGGCCAGTCAAACACACCCGGGCAATGCGGGAAGGGCAGCGTGTCGGCGCTCGGCACCTTGCTGGAGCTGACGAGCGGGATTTGGGCTTGGATTCCGCTCGTGGGATCGCGATAGAGGAAGAGCCCCTGCTCCTTGCGGTTCGACTTGTCGAAGATGACGAAGCGTCCGGTGGGATTGGCGCGCACGGGCTCGGGTTTGATCGGCGCGGCGGGCATTTGCACGGTCTTGGCGAGGCGCGACCACTGGCAGAGGAAGCGCGCGGCGTCGAAATTGGCGATGCGCGTGGTATGGTGCTGATTGGCAGTGCGCTCGTTGTCGCGCATGTCGAGGAAGCCGTGCTCCTGGTCGAGATAGGTTTGGTAGAAGAACAGGAAGAGGCGGCGCAGGATGTCGAAATACTTCGGTTTTTGATCCTCGGCGATCCAGCCGTCGCGCAGGCCTTGCAGAATGAGGCTGATGCAGTGCATCTGGCCGTAGGCGCCCGAGTAGCGGCCAAACGCCCAGCCGAGCCCGTCCGCGCGCACGAGGTCGGGCATCATTTTGATGTATTTCTCGGCGTAGGTGCGAAGTGTGGGGAGCTTGCGGTCGCGCACGCCTGAGTTGGCGTGGAGCTGGAGCGAGGAGCGGATGAACACGTAGGTCATCACGCCGTAGAGTGAAAAGTTGCCGCCGATGCCGGGGGCCGCGTCGTCGAAAAATCCGGTGGAGCTGGTGGCGTTGATGCGCTCGACCATGCGCTCGATGAGGCGCGAGGTTTCGTCCTTCTTGGAAAGACCGAATGAGAAACGGGCGACGGCCTTGGCGACGTTGAACGCCTGCCAGTGGTTGTCGTAGTCCGAGCGGTGGAGCAATTGTTTGTCGATGCGGGCGCGGGTTTCGTCAACAAGGCGTTCCCAAACGAGATTGCGTTCCTTGGACGGGCCGAAGCAGAGCAGGCCGAGCGAGGCGTAGGCGAGGCCGTTTTCGGCGGCGGGTTCGGTGAACATCTGCGCGGTGATGCAGCGCGCGGTCAGGTCAACGAGGTCGTAGCCTTTGAGCGTGGTGGCGCCGGTGGCGCGGTAATACTCGCCAAGTGCAAGCGCGGCGTGACCGGGTTCGTCGGGCCGGGAGTGCTCGCCTTCAACAGGAAGAATAGTGCCTTCCGGCTGTATTGAGGTTAAATTGTGGGCCAGCATTGTGCGGGCCATTTCGAGACATTGCTCGGAGAAGCTGTGCATGAAGGTAGTAGGCTAATCTGTCGTGCGCACCACGCGCGCAACAATGAAGTCGTTAATTTTGCCAGTGTTTTGGATGCGTGTGCAAGAGGTAATTTTTCGTAAAGTTAAAAAATTACGTCGCAAACGCGGGAATCGCGCGGGTTTTTCAAAAAAATGCGGGGATGGCCCGAAAGCCGTCCCCGCATGTCGCGATAAACGAAATGTGTTTGTGCCGAGCGCCGGTTACTCGAAGGTAGGGATAAGAACGAGTTCGTCGCCCGGTTGCGCAACGTAGTCCTCGCCATCGCTCCAGGACAGGTCGTTGACAAGGAATTTGAACGAGACAGGCCCGCTGACGCCGACGAGCGTGATCGACCAGAGGTCGTCGTTGACGCAATTCATCGAAATGCCCTTGTCCCAGCTCAAGCCGGCGCCGAGGCCGCGAATTGTGAGCGAATTGCCGAAACCGATGTCGATCTGCGCCTTGATCTTGATGATCGAGGGCTTTGGCTGCCCGGCTGACGCGGCGGCTTTCTTCACTTGCGGAGCAGGCGCGGGAGCGACCGCCGCGGCCGCCGCTTTCGCCACCTTGGGCGAAGTGACTTTAGCCGAGGATACCGCTTTGGTTTTCTTCTTTTTTGCCGGAACGGGCGCCGGCGCCGCTGGGGTAGCTTTGGCTTTTGTTTTTTTCTTCATGATTTGTATTCTCCGTTTTGATTAATCAGGCAATTTTTTCGCCCAGACGGCGTTTACTCTTAATTAAATGCCCTTCTCTGCAATAGTTATTTGCAGTCAACCGTATTTGATATTCGTTTGCGCGCCCGCGTAAAAAAATTACTAAAACTAAAGCGCGCTCGAAACCGCCCTGCCTTACTTTAATTTGCAATCCACCACGACCGGGCGGTGGTCAGACAAAAACGATTTCACCACACTGCACGAGGCGTTGGTGCAGGACGGCGGCAGAAAAACAAAATCCAGCGTGCGCTGGGGCAGCGGCGAGGGATATGTTTTTTCATCCATCGGAAACAAACGGTAGTCGCCGTGCCGCGAGAAATATTGAAACAGCGACCGCGTAGCATCCGCCGTGTGCGAGGGATTGTTCAAGTCGCCGCACACAATCGGCTGCACCGTCCACTTCGGACGCATCTCGGCGGATTTTTTTGTGAGGTAACCCATGAGCATTTCCACCTGCTTTATGCGGTGCGCGCGCGACCGGTGATGCAGGTGCATGTTGACCATGGGGACGCGTTTTCCGCCCACATCCAGCTCAACAAACAAGAAGCCCTTCTCTCCCAGTGTTTTTTTCCCAAACGCAATATTCTCCGAGTCCAAAATCGGATGCTTCGACAAAAACGCGTTGCCGTAGTTGAAGTGAAACAACCCGTCCCTGCGCGTGTTCACGCCGAACACCGCATACGGAAACCGCGTGAACCGCCTCAAGTATTCCAGGTGGTCGAAATGCCCCGCCCACGACGAGTCCTGGTCAATCTCCTGCAGCGCGACGACGTCGGCCTTGAACATGGACAACAGCTTCGCGATCTTGGTCAGCTGCGAACGAATCCGGCGCTGCGAAGACAATGCCGAAAACGGCCGCAGCCCGCGGCCATGGGCGATATTGTAAGTGACGATGCGCAACGAGGACATTTGTGAAACGGAAAACGCGGGCTTCAACTTCCGGAATTGAAAATGAGTCCAAGTGAATACTCCGCCCCGCGTTTCATCTGCAACGAGAAACCATGATTATTTTATGCGACGCGAGCAGACTGCGAGGATGCCTCGGCGGCAGTTTACGGTTTACAGTTTTCAGTTAACAGTTTCGGCTCCGCAACCTCCGCGACACAACAGCGCCAAACCGCAGATTCCGACTCCTGACACCTTTTTCATCCATGCACCGCAACGACAACCGCACACCCGACCAACTCCGTCCCATCACGCTCGTTCCCGACATCGCGCCGCACGCCACCGGCTCCGTGCTCATCGGTTTCGGCAACACACGCGTCATCTGCGCCGCGACCATCGAACCCAACGTCCCCAACTGGATGAAACAGCAGGGCGTGAAAGGCGGCTGGCTCACCGCCGAGTATTCGATGCTCCCCTACTCCACCCTCGACCGCAAATCGCGCGACATCTCCAAGGGCCGCATCGACGGACGCACCGTTGAAATCCAGCGACTCATCGGTCGCTCCCTCCGCGCCATCATCGATCTTCAGAAACTCGGCCAAAACACCCTCTGGATCGACTGCGACGTGCTCCAAGCCGACGGCGGCACCCGCACCGCCTCGATCACGGGCGCCTACCTCGCCGCGCGCCTCGCCGTGCAAAAACTTATCGACGCCAAAAAGCTCGCCGAAAATCCCCTCCTCGATTCCGTCGCCGCCGTGAGCGTTGGCATCCACGAAGGCAAGGAACTGCTCGACTTAAACTATCTCGAGGACAAGGACGCCGAAGTCGATTTTAACGTCGTGATGACCGGCAAGGGCCAGTTTGTCGAAGTGCAGGGCACGGGCGAGGAGGCCACTTTCAGTAACGACCAGCTCCAAGGCCTTCTCGTTCTCGCCCAAAAAGGCCTCAAGGATTTGGCCGCGCAACAAACCGCGTTTTTGACGAAACAACTGCTGGGAACGGTGAAGATCGGGTGAGGCGTGAAAAACACTATCGTATTAATCGTTTCATTGAATCTACCGGAACAGTATACATCGAACAGGTCTGTGGTTTGCCAAGCGATTCAATGTATATCGACTATTTCAGAAAAGAAAAACATCTGATTAGGGCAACGGGAGTAGATTCAAAATGAAAATCTAAATTGCTGTAACAATTTATATGCCTCGCAAAAAACAGATTCCCTATCGCAATCAAAGCCCCACCGGTTGGTGGATATATGAAGAATCTAAACAACAACTCTCTGTGTTTGATGATGAATATCACGATGAGAGATAAGTTTTTGAAGCGAACCGCACTTCTCTTTTCTTTGCTCGTCATCGCCGCAAGCGCCTCCGGCGCACTCCCTAAAATCACCCCCGCCCAAACCATTGCCGCAGCCCGCGCGCAAATCGGCGTCACCACTTCCTATGATCCGGCGTATCGAAAAATCGGATACCCGAACGGCGATGTGCCCATCGACACCGGCGTGTGTGCCGACGTGATCGTGCGCGCCTTGCGCAAGCAAAACGCCGACCTCCAGCAACTCGTCCACGAGGACATGCGCGCCAACTTTTCCGCCTACCCAAAAATTTGGGGGCTCAGCAAAACCGACAAAAACATCGATCACCGCCGCGTTCCCAATCTTTGCACCTATTTCAAACGCGCCGGGAAATCCGTTGCCGTCACCGACAAAGCCGCCGACTACAAGCCCGGCGATATCGTCGCGTGGAATCTCCGTCCCAAGGGCTCGCTCCCGCACATCGGCATCGTCTCCGACAAAAAAGCACCCGACAGCACCCCGCTCATTATTCACAACATCGGCTCCGGCACCCGTGAGGAAAATATCCTTTTCCAATACCAAATCACCGCCCACTTCCGGCTGTGACCAACCTCACACCCATTGATCCATCCCAATTTGAGGGAAGAGCGAAAGATTGAGCGGTTTGTTTCGGGTTAAAAATTAACGCGATTGCGCAAACACCCGCTTCGCATTGCCGCCTAAAACCGCCTCAAGTTCCATCTCGCTCAACTCGCCTGTGCGTGCTTCGGCGATGAGCGACGCCATCGAATCAGCGGCGTTCGCGTCATTGTTTTTTGGATACAGAACAAGCGGATAATCCGTTCCAAACAAAACCCGTTCCGCGCCCGAGGCATCCGCCATCTCGCGCCAAATGCCCGCGCTGGTGTTCGCGCCATACGTCAGCGGCGACGCCGCCGTGTCATAAAAAATGTTTCCGAGGTTTCGCACTGACTCACTCCACTCCGCATCCAGCGGCAACCGCGCCCCCCAATGCGCCAGCACGAAGCGCGTCCCAGGATGCCGCCGCGCCCAGCGCACAAAATCTCCGAGGGGCGTCTCCACCTTTCCCGGATAATTTCTTCGTCCCGCCTCGCCCGCCGATTCGGTGACGTGCATGCACACCGACAGCCCCAGCTCGCCCGCAAGCGCCAGCGCCGCATCCATCGCATCCCGCGCCGCCGCATCGGCCATCACGCCCTGCGAATGTGGTGACAATTCACCAAGCCCGACAAACCCGGCCTCCGCCGCGCGCCTCACCGATTCGCGCGCCGCATCCGCTCCCGCGCCCGGATGCAGGGCCGCGCACGCGCTCAGCCGGTCCGGATGCGCGCGCACGCATTTTTCATAAAAGCCATTCTGCCATTCGCATGTCTCCGGCCGCTCCCAATACCATCCTTGGAGCACCGCGCGCGCCACGCCCGCCGCATCCATCGCGCGCAGCAATTCATCGACGCTTGGAAACTCCTGCACGCGCCGCCCGTCCTTTCGCGTGCGCGTGCACAGCACCGCCCAGTGCGCCTCGCCGTGCGCCGCCGCCCATTCAGCCGGAGCCGCGTTCAGCTCCGGCGGATACAAATGCACATGCGAATCGACGATTTCCATTTGCTTGGTTTCAAGACGAAAAAGTCATGCGGAGCCATTCCCAATTCCAAACTTTCAAGACTGTGACCGCCCTATCGTTTCAGCGGACGCTCCGGATCGAAATCGGGCGCCTCGAAATCGCTTTGTTCCACCCACGAGGTTCTTATCTTGGCGCGTTCGTTTTTGTTCATGAAGCGATTGTATAAATCCCTGTTTTTCGACGCGTAGGGATATTGGTCGAAAACATCGCCGCGTCCCTCCATGCGCGGGTCGTTTTGCCTGCGCAGCTCGGCAAACAAACACTCTTTCATTTGCGACAACCGCGCACTGTGCTCCGGCGCGCGGGCCAGGTTGTTCATGCAATCAGCATCCGTTGACAGGTCATACAATTCCTCCTCCGGGCGCATTCCGAAATTGAGCTCCCACATCCAGTGATTAACGCCCCGTCTGTTTTGCTCGAGGATTGCGGTCTTGGTCGGACCGCCGTCCGTGTTCAAATATCCGGTTACCGGATCGCACATGGGCCAGCGCGCGGGCTCGAAGTTTTTCAAATATAAAAAGCCGTCCATGAGCAGGCCGCGTATCGGGTATCCGGTGTCATTCGGACGCCCCAGGTCGTGCCGCTCCTGTCCGACGAGCAACATTTCCCGTCCCCGCGCATTGTTCTGAAATATATCCATCAAACTCCGCCCCTGAACCGGGGCCATGATTGCCGCCTGTGGAGCTCCGCTGGCGGCCTCGATGAATGTCGGGGCGAAATCTATGAAGCTCACATAATCGTGTGAAACACGTCCGGGATTTTTTATGCCGCGCGGCCAGCAAATCGCCAGCGGCATGTGCACGGATGCCTCGTAGGCGGTTCCCTTCATCCGGGGAAACGGCATGCCGTTGTCGGAAGTGACGACGATGATTGTGTTCTCCAACTCACCCGCGCGCTCCAACGCCTCCAGCATGCGTCCGAGGTGCCTGTCGAAATGCTCCACTTCCAGCGCGTAATCGAGCATGTCGTTGCGCACGGTTTCGGTGTCGGGCCAATACGGGGGCACGCGATCAATCTGCGCCGTGTTTTTGCCACCGACGGCGACACCGGAGCCGTATTCATATTTGCGATGGGGCTCGCGCCCTCCATACCAAAAGCAAAACGGTTGGCCGGGTTTTCTCGATTTTAAAAACGACTCGAAGTTCCCCGCGTAGTCGATTGGCGAAATGCCTTTTGTCGGCGGGGTTGTTTTACCCCCATTGTATTCCGTGCCGGTTAATTGCCGGCGCGTTCCATCTTCCGCGGTTCCCGGATCGCCCGGACTCCACCCTTTCCCCGTGAAGCCGGTTTCATACCCCATTCCGGAAATCGCCTCCATGAAGGTGCGGTATTCCGCGGGAAAATAACACCCGTGGTTCGCCGCCGCGCCGAGCTGCCAGCTGTTGCGCCCCGTGAGCACCGCCGCGCGCGACGGCGCGCACTTGGCGTTCGGCGTGTAGGCGCGCATGAACAAAACGCCATCCCTCGCCACGCGGTCAAACGCGGGCGTGCTCACCCACTTGCAACCATACGCCGACATGTGCCCGAACGACGCGTCATCGGCGATGCAAAACAATATGTTGGGGCGGCCTGCCTTGTTGGCGTCCGGCTGCGCGACCGCGCCGGACGTGAACAGCAACGGCGCGGCCATCGCGCACAAAACGCCGCCCGCGGTATTTTTGACAATCTTCATGCCGGTATTATTTTTTGCGCTCCTTGATAAGCTACTCCCTCGGCGCCTTGATATCCCCGCCGATCGTTTGGTGAAGCGCGGCCATGCTGCCCTGGTTGATGATGATGACGCCGCGGATCGGGCGGTCGAGGTCGAGAATGATCGTCAACACCGAGCAAATGGCCATGACCAGAACGACGTTTGGCCAGAAGATGCGCGTGCTTTTCAAACCGATGCCGTAGGCGAGCGTGCCGGTGGCGCAGGCCGAGACAAATATCAGCAGCCAGATGATCGCCTCTGGAATGTGATTGCCGCGCGCGGCGGTGCGGTCGTTTTCATCGGAAAACACGCGGGTGAGCGTGTTCATGAAATTTACGATTTGGTCCGCGCCGACGCCGGCCTTTTCGGTGTTGGCGCGTTCGAGCAATCGCACGGTCTCCGTCCACATTTCATTTTGCAGGATGTTTGTGCGGTCGATGTTGTCGCGCATCTGGTCGGCGCGCGTGCCCGGCGTGTAATACTCGGCGCGCAGGCCCGTGTATTCGTAAATCTGCGACTTCATTTTTTGCGCGCCATCCCTCGGCAGGAGGTCGGCGAACAGGTAGGAGGTTTGAAGGTCGTTGACCTCCTGCCGCAGCAAATCCTGCCGCGTGTTGAAGCGCCCGAGCGCCATGCCGAAGGCGAAACCGAGCATCAACGCGACAAGCCCCAGCAGCGTGCCGCCGAGCGCGGTGACCTGGCCGCTCAGATGCTCGCGCGCATTTGCGGCGCGCCGGCGCCCGTAGCGGAACGCGCATTCGGTGACGAGCAACAGAAGCGCGACCAGAACAATAAAAAACGCGGCCTCGTGGAAATAATGAAAAACTTCAGGCAATGGCTTGGGCATGGCGAAAAGGATGAAGTTGAGGGTTGTTGGTGAAATACACAGTCGATGGTTTGCCGGGAGGCTGTTGTTTGACAATCCCTATCACCGCGCGGGTGCCGGTGTTTTGGCGAGCATCTAAAACGTTAAAAATGAAAATTAATTGACAAAAACGACTATTTTAATGACCTACCCATAATTCTTTACGATGAGCCATAACGCCCCCCCTTCCCCACCCTCGGACTTGGCCGATGTTGCCGGACAATTCATGCTGCACGGGCAGTTCCTGGACGCGCAACCCTACGGTTCCGGGCATATCAACGACACCTTCGTCGCGCGATTCGACCAGTCGGGCGCGCCGGTTCGCTACATCTTTCAAAAAATAAACCAAAATATTTTCAAGGACGTCGCGGCGCTGATGGACAACATCGAACGCGTCACCAGCCACGCCTCGCGCCGCGCAAAGGAAAAAGGCGCCGACGCCTCGCGCCGCGCGCTCACCCTTGTGCCGACCCGTGACGGGCGCTCCCATCTCAATGCCGCCGGCGGCCACGCCTGGCGGTGTTACCTTTTTATCGAGAACGCGCGCACCTACGACATCGTCGAAACCCCGTCGCACGCGCGCGAGGCGGCCCGCGCCTTCGGCACGTTTCAAGGCCTGCTGAACGACCTGCCCGGCGGGCGCCTGCGCGAAACCATCCCCGATTTTCACAACACGCGCAAACGCTTCGAAAACTTCCAGCGCGCGCTCGCGGCCGACGCGCACAACCGCGCGGCGAATGCGCGCGATGAAATCGACTTCGCGCTAAAGAGCGAATCCATGGCGGGCGTTTTGCTCAACCTCCAGAAAAGCGGCGCGATCCCCGAGCGAATCACGCACAACGACACCAAGATCAACAATGTGATGCTCGACGACGCCACGCACGAGGGCATTTGTGTGATCGACCTCGACACCGTGATGCCCGGCCTCGCCCTCTACGACTTTGGCGACATGGTGCGCTCCGCGACAAACTCGGGCGCGGAGGATGAGCGGGACCTCTCCAAAATCTCCATGCGCATGCCCTTTTACGAGGGGCTTGTCTCCGGCTACTTGAGCGCCGCCGGCTCATTCCTGAACGAGGCCGAGCGCGCGCACCTCGCTTTTTCGGGCAAACTCATCACCTTCGAAATCGGCCTGCGTTTTCTCACCGATTACCTTGAGGGCGACGTGTATTTCAAAACAAAACGCCCCGGCCACAACCTCGACCGATGCCGCACGCAATTCGCCCTCGCGCGCAGCATCGACTCGCAACAATCCGCAATGGAAACCATCACCACACGCATCGCAAACAAGGAGACCTCACAATGAAAGTGCTCATCACCGGCGGAGCCGGATTCATCGGCAGTCACATCGCGGAACAATTGCAAGGACGCGCCGAAGTGCGCGTGCTCGACAGCCTGCGCACGGGATTCGAAAAAAACCTGGCGGGCATGAGCGTGGAGTTCATCAAGGACTCCATCCTGAGCCGCGACGCGCTCCGCGCGGCCATGCGCGGTGTCGATTATGTGTTTCACCTCGCCGCGCTGATCAGCGTGCCCGAATCCGTTGAGCGTCCGCACGAATGCGTTTCCCTCAACGTGACCGGCACGCTCAATGTGCTTGAGGAGGCCGCCGCGGCCGGCGTGCGCAAACTGTTCTTCGCCTCGTCCGCCGCCGTCTATGGAAACAATCCCTCCGTGCCGAAACTCGAGGCAATGCTTCCCGAGCCGCGCAGCCCCTATGCCGTCACCAAGCTCGACGGCGAATACTACTGCCGCCAGTTCGCCGAAACGGGGCGGCTCGACACGGTCGCCTTCCGGTTCTTCAACGTGTTCGGCCCGCGCCAGGACCCCGAAAGCGCCTACGCCGCCGCGGTGCCGATCTTCATGCAAAAGGCGCTTGCGAACGAACCGCTCACCCTCTTCGGCGACGGCGGGCAGACGCGCGATTTCATCTACGTGAAAGACCTCGCGGCGGCGTGCATCCAGGCAGCCACCACTCCCGGACTGGCCGGCGTGTTCAACGCGGGTTACGGCGGGCAGATCACGATACTCGAACTGGCGCAACGCATCATCGCCATGTCCGGATCGCGCTCCGAGATCCGTCACGCGCCGGAACGCGCCGGCGACGTGCGCCATTCGCGCGCAAACGTGGACGCGCTGCGCCAGGCGGGCGTTCCGCTGTCGGGATCGCTTGAGACGGGGCTGCACGAAACGCTCGCGTATTACAAGGCATGCCACGACGAAGCCCGATAAAAAAGAGCGGCGCGCGCGCAAACGACCAAGCTTCGCTCAAGGCAGCCTGCGATCGAATCGGCAAATCGCTCAACCGGCTGGTCAATCCGGCTGACTTGTTTTCCGGCGCGAAACTGGAGAACGCCGCGGTTGCCGACAACATCATCATTTTCAAGCGCACCTCGCCGGACATGCTGCGGCCGCGCGGCGTGACGCATAATTACCATCATCGCTACGAATTGGTGGTGCCGCTCCAGAAAACCGGACGCATACATGTGGACGGCGTGCCGTATCAACTCACACCCGGCATGGCTTGCCTGATATTTCCGCACCAGTTTCACCATTATCTGGACATTGAGAAAGGGCCGATGAAATGGATGTTTGTTACCTTTGAAATGAAAAATGCCGCCACCCTGCGGCCCCTGCGCAACTCGCCTCGCAAACTCGGCGCGCGCGAAATCGAAGAGCTCGACGCGCTTATTAATGAATATGCATCGCCCGCCGCCGCCCCCGGGCGCGGCTTGAATTTGGTGCTCAAGGTTTCCGACTTTCTGCAACGACTCGCCAAATGCCGCGAAGCCGATTGCGTGATTCGCAACGACGGCGAGGAGTCGGACACGCGCGGCGCGATTTTGGAAAAAATCAACGCCTATGTGCGCTCGCACCTCGGCGAGTCCGTGAGCATATCCGATCTCGCCGCGCACACCGGCTACTCGATTAGTTATTTGCGGGCGATTTTTCGCAAGAACCTGGGCGTGAGTCTCGGCAGCTACATGCGCGAGTCGCGACTGTTGATTGCCGCGTCAATGCTCGGCGATCCGGAACGCGGCAGCATTGAGGAAATCTCAAGGGCATGCGGATTCGAGTCGATCTTCGCGTTCAGCCGCGCATTCAAAAACGCCATGGGCATGTCGCCGCGCGCCTACCGAAAATTCGTTCAGACAAACAACGCCAAATCCTCCACGTAGGGGCGTCGCTTGCGACGCCCGTGAACCGCTTTGGCAGGGCGAACCGTCCCGGTGAGCCGCCCACAGTCTCGGCTCACCGGGACGGTTCGCCCTACCCCAAACATGCCGCGCCAAACATTAAATAAATATTTATTCCGAATGTTTTAATCGACTCAGCAATTCCTTGCGTTTCACATGCGCGTTATGAGTCCCCTTAAAACCTTCCTCCTAGTGCCTGCCCTGATTGGCAGTGTGTTATCCGCCTTCGCCGGATCTTATGTGCCCAAGGACAACGAAATTCAGTTTCGCATCCTGCAAACCACAAAGGACAAGGCTCTGCGCGAAGTGGCATCGACACCTTTCACGCGGCACGAATACAGTTTGCTTAAGTCGATCGACCTGGATGCCGCCAGGCCTTCGCACGAATATTTCGGCATCGGGGTTTCAATGACCGACGCCAGTTGCTGGCTGCTTTCACAGATGGATATCGAAGCCCGCCACAAAGTGCTCAAGGAGGCGTTCAGCTCCCGCGGCATGAACATCTCAATGATACGCCTCAACTGCGGATCGAGCGACTACGCAACCGAGCTCTACAACTACAACGATCACGAGGGCGATGTTGAGATGAAGAAATTTTCCGTGGCGCGCGACGAGGCCTATATGATTCCGATCATCAAGCGCGTCCACAGTTACCGCTCCGACTTGTTCACCTACGCGGCCGTGTGGAGCGTGCCGGGCTGGATGAAAGATTCCGGCGCCATGTGCGGCGGCAGCCTGCTCGACAAATATTTGCCGTCGTTCGCGGCCTATTGGACGGCCTATCTCAAGGCCTACAAGGAACGCGGCGTTCGCATCGACGCCGTCTCGGTGCAAAACGAACCGGGAACCGACCAGCGCGGCGGCTGCCCCGCGACACTCGTTTCCGCAAAACAGGAAATCGAACTGGCCGGAAAACTGATGCCCGCGGCGTTCAAGGAGGCGGGGCTCGACACGGAAATATGGTTGTATGACTGGGATTACGAGGGTCGTGATCGCGTGAACCAGATGCTCGCGGACCCCGACGTAAAGCGCAACGCGGCGGCCGTGGCATGGCATCCCTACGCCGGAAAGCCCGAGATGATGCGGGAAGTTTTGAAACAAAACCCGGGCACGAAAATGCACCTGACCGAGCGCGGCCCCAACCTGGCGCTGAAAGACATCCAGACTCCGAAATGGTGGTCGGAGGTGATTTTTGGCGCCCTCAACAACGGCTGCTCCTCCTTCACCAGTTGGAATCTGCTCTTGGACGAGGACGGCCAGCCCAACACCGGAAGATTCCCTTGCGGCGGCCTCATGTCGATCGACACCGAAACCGGAAAAGTGAGCAAGAGCACGCAGTGCGCCGTGTTCTACCACTTCAGCCCCTACGTAAAGCGGGGCGCGCAGATCATGGCCATTGAGCAGCCGGACGACGCGCTGACCGCCATCACATTCAAAAACCCGGACGGCCAGTATGTGATCGTCGTTGCCGCCGGTGAAAACCCCAAGGTGCGCCAGCGCTTTCAGGTCAAATTCAAGAACCAGTATCTGGCCGTCTGCCTGCCGCTGAACAGCTGGTCGCTGACAACCGTCATCATCGACAAACAATAATTATCTCATCGCAACGCCGGGGGGCGCGCGCGGCGGCGCGCCCTTGCGTGCGTGCCTATCAAGAAAACTTCTTGATGCGGTCGGCGACGTCCTGGCGGAAGCGGTCGATGTGGGCGAGCGTGTATTCGGAAATTGAATACTCGGGGTTTTCAACGAGCGGCGTCAGGTCCATGGCCCAGTTGATGCCGTCGTAAACATCGGTGGCGTGCGAGGTGTGGTAGGTGGCGTTCGCGAGGCGGCGGCCCGCCGTGGCGAGGTCGTAGCGCTTGCCTCCAGTGATCTGCGAGTCGAAGACGCCGACGAGCGAGGCGCCGATGTTCGGGTGCGCGCCGGTGTCGAGCGCGTGCTTGTCGGTGTCGCACATCCAGTCGAGGTCGCGCCAGACTTCGCAGCCGATCACTTTTTTCGGACGACGCTCCGCTGGAAGCGCGCGCAACGCCTTGAGGCTGTGCGAGAGCACCGCTATGTGCGTGTCGTGCTTGTCGGCGGGCTGGTGCAAATAGACGACCTCGGGCGCGCATCCGGCGAGGATCGCGGCGAGGTCGGCTTGCACGCCGGCGTCGGTCGGGTTCTTCACCGCCGCGCTGGGATGCGCGAGCTGAAACTGAATCGAATAATCGCCGACATAGGCGGCCTTGCGCTGCTCGCGACGGCGGATGCCCTGCATGGCCTCGTCGGTGTAATCCTTGTAGGGGCCCGAGCGCGGGCTGCCCGCGCCGTTGGTGACGACGACGCCGGAAAACCATTTGTCGTCGCGGCCGAAGCAGGCGGCGATGCCTTGGTAGGCCATGATTTCAATGTCGTCCTGGTGCGCGGCGATGCACAGGTGCGTGGTGCGCTTGAGCGCGTCGGCGGGCGCGAGGGCGGATTCGGGAACAAAGGTGTCGGCTTCGTTGCGTGTGAATTTCATGATGAATAGGTGTGGTTGTTGGTTGTTGAAAATTGCCTGTTTTGGAGTGCGGCGGCAGAGGGCTCAGAGCCCGGCGACGCCGCTTTCGAATGCGGAGAAAATTCGCAAATCGCTCAAAGCGGTGTCGCCGCTTCGCTCTGCCACCGCACTCCAAAGAAAAATCGTCGTCGTCATTTTTGCACGTCAGTTATCGCCGGCAGACTGGCGGCGGCGATGGCCTGGCCGTGGCGTTTTTCCTGCTCGCCGGGCGTGCGCAACGCGAGGCGCGTGGAGAGTTCGGGGAACTCCGCGTCCAGCACGGCGCGCGCGCGGTCGATGATGACGCGGCCGCCCTCGCCGGATGTCACGCGTCCGAGGATGAGGATGTTGCGCAGCTCGTAGAAATCCGCGTAGTGGGCGAGCGAATAGCCGAAGCAGTCGCCCACGGTTTCGTAGATGGCGCGCGCGCGCGGATCATCCTTCGTCATGGCCTCCTGCACGGCTTCGAGTTGCTCGGGCATCGGCATGGTTTCGGGGAAGCCGAAACCGGCGGCGCGGGCGAGACGCGCCACGCCTTGCTGCGAAAAATACTGCACGCCGCAACCGCCGTCGCCCGACCATTCATCGCGGGGCGCGTCCTCGCGGTAATCGATTGGCGTGAACGCGAGCTCGTTGAGCCAGGGCGTGATGCCGCCCTTGGGGGTGACGTAGCCGCCGGCCTGGCTGGTGCCCATCGAGACGCCGAGCACGGCGTTGTCCTTCATGAACATCGAGCCGGCGAGCGCGGTCACCTCGCCGTCGTTGGCTACCTCGAAGGGCACGCCGCCCCAGCGTTCGCGCAGGTCGGGAAACATGCGGCGGATTTTCTTCTCAAAAAGCTCGGGCGTGATGTTGCGGAAGAGCGACGCGACGCGCACCTCGTTGTTCACATACACGCCGGCGGAGCTGCCGCCGATGGCATCGACGCGCGGCAGGTGCGCGGCGGCGCGAACAAGCAAATCCTGCACGCCGTCGATGTGATACGATGGATCTTTTTCGAAATACGGACTCCACGGGATTTCCTCGGAAAACACCACGCGTCCGTCGATGAGCGCGGCGACTTTGCGATCGCTTCCGCCGAGGTCGAAACCGATGCGGCAGCCGTCGAGATGCCCGCCAACCGAAAGCTCGTCCTGCGACTCGGATGCGGACGCCCCGCCAGACACATCCGCGCGGGCGACCTCGAAGGGTTTTCCGTAAATCTTCGTCCCCATCATTTCGCAGTCGAACGCGCGCTCGCCCTGCGCGCCGTAAATGCGCTTAAGCGGTTCGACCAGCTCGTCCGCGCCCGCGATGAGCACGCGACAGCCGCCGCGCTGCCAGAGGAGAAACTTGATCATGCGCTCGATGTGGCGGAGCGTGAGCGCGGCCCGCGGATGCGCGGCGGCGAGTGCGCGCGTGCGATGGGTTGTGCGGCCGCCGTCGCCGCGCACGAGCGTGATTTCGACGTCGCGCGCGCCGTTGTCGTTTGCCACCAGCCTGCCGTAGGCGCGCGTCCAAAGCGAGGCGGGCACAAAGGCGGAATCGAGGGGAGGTGTGATTTTCGGACGAATGTCTGTCATGGGAAAAAATTATTGGATTAAAAAAACAGATGAGTCCGCGCTTGAAGCCCAACGGGCTTCTGTCCTCTAGCCCGGGGTTGCGAGCGCGGCGAGCTACCCCGGGAATAATAAACATGACAACCAACCCCAACGGGGTTGCGGCCTGTTTGTTCGCCATGCGTTCGCAAAAGATGCAACCCCTTCAGGGTTGTGTTTTCTCTTTCAACAAACCCAGGGTAGGCGCTCGTTCCTCGCGCCAACCCTGGGCTAAGGGATTCATCCCCGTTGGGGATGAGAGGAAGCGCAGTTCGAGTTTTCATGGCGGAAAATTTCAATGGATAATGACGGACGCGATCAGCCCAGCTTGATGCGTGTGGAGAGCCGCAGCGTGGCAAGCGTGGCGAGCACCGCCACGACGCAGAGCACCGTGCCCAGAGTCGAGCGCCCGTAGAGCAAATTGCCGATGCCGAACAGGGCCGACCAAACCGCAAGGCAGCCGACCATCATGCACAGCAGGCCGGTGGGCACATCCCACTTGCCCTTCGCAACGGACGACGCGGGCATCGCAGCGCTCACCTTGCGCCAGCCGGGACCGCCCGCGCGGATTTTTTCGCAGAACTTCGCGAGCACTTCCTGCGGCTCGGGTTGCGTGAGGAATGTCACGACCAGCCAGCCGGCGGTTGTCAGCAAAATGCCGAGGACGAGCTTCCACGCGCTGTAATCCATGATTGAGAACCAGCCGCTCTCGCGCATGGCCGCCTCGATGCCGAGATGCGGCGCGCCCCATTGGAAGAAACAGGCGACGGCGAAGGAGACGATCATCGCGGTGATTTCGCTCCACGCGTTGATGCGCCACCAGAACCAGCGCAGGATGTAGAGCAGCCCGGTGCCGGCGCCGATCTGGAGGAGAATGTCGAAGGAATCCTTCGCGTTTTGCATCCAGAGCGCGACCACCCCCGAAAGCGCGAGCAGCGCGAGCATCGTAAGGCGCCCGACGAACACGGCGTGGCGCGGGCTGACGTCCTTGCGGATGAAGCGCGTGTAGAAATCCTGCACCACGTAGGAGGAGCCCCAGTTCAGGTGCGTGGCGATGGTGGACATGTAGGCGGCGATGAGCGAGGCGACGATCAGCCCGAGCCAGCCCTTGGGCATCTTGGAAATCATGCCGGGATACGCGATGTCGTGCCGCAAGAACTGCTCGTCCACATTCGGAAACTCCCGCGCGAGACTGCCCGTTCCGGCGGCGTCGGCGCGCGCCTGGCGCACCTCGTTGCGCACGGTTTCGCCGAGTGTCGCGTCGCCGCTTTCGTAGCGGGTGACGAGATCCGGATTCGCGGCGAGCCATGTGCGCGCGGCGGCCTGCTGGTCGGGCGGGGTGAGCGGAAACTGCGTCAACGAAACGAGCGCGACGATGATCCACGGCCAGGGGCGCACGGCGTAGTGCAGGAAGTTGAACAGGAGCGTGGCGCCGACGGCGTTCTTTTCGTTTTTCGCCGAGAGCATGCGTTGCGCGATGTAGCCGCCGCCGCCGGGTTCGGAACCGGGATACCAGACGTTCCACCACTGCACGGCCACAGGCAGAATCAGCAATGTCATCAGCGTCGAAAGTCCGCCCTCTCGGTCGGGAAACATCGCCATGCGCGCCGAGACGTCGGCGTTGGAAAACAATTCACCCAACGACGAGATGCCGCCGACCTCGGGCGATTTGACCGCGTAAACCGCCGCAAAAATCGCGCCGACCATCGCCACGGAGTATTGGTAAAAATCCGCCCAGATCGACCCGGTCAGTCCGCCGAGCGTCGCGTAAACCGCCACGCCCGCCATGGCCCACAGCAATGTTTCCACAGGCGAAAGGCCGAAGAGCACCTGCCCGATCTTGATCGCCGCGAGCGACACGGTGGCCATGATCATGACATTAAAAAACACGCCCAGATACAGCGCGCGAAATCCGCGCAGGGCCGCCGCGGGACGTCCACTGTAGCGGATCTCGTAAAAGCCGAGGTCGGTGTCGAGCGCCGAGCGGCGCCAGAGTTTCGCATAGACAAAAACCGTCAGCATGCCCGTCAGCAGAAACGCCCACCACACCCAGTTGCCCGCCACGCCGTGCGTGCGCACGATGTCGGTGACGAGGTTCGGCGTGTCGCACGAAAACGTGCACGCCACCATCGAGACGCCGAGCAGCCACCAGGGCATGGAGCGGCCGGAGAGAAAGAAGTCGCCGGCGCTGCGGCCCGAGCGGCGCGCGGCGGCGGAACCGACGAGCACCACCGAGATCAGAAAGCCGGCGATGATCGCCAAATCGAGAGACGAGAGGTTTGTTAGCATGGGGAGTGTGTGGGTTTTCTTCTACAACTAGGAAGCAATGATGCGTATTGAGACAATTAATTATCGCGCCCGCGCGGGCGAGCCGTCGGGACGGCGGTAGTTGGCGTTGACTTTGTCGAGATAGCGAATCGCTGAAGGCAGCCGCTTTTGGAAACAGTTCCAGTCGCGCGCCTCCTTCGGACTCCACGCAACCTCCGCCAGCGCGAACATGCGCGGATACAGGCTATACTCGGCGCGGTTCCAATCGAAAAGATACTCGCCCCAAAGGTTCGCCTGGCAGCCGAGCACTTGCTTTTCGCGCTCCGGTAGCGTGCCCTCGGGAATGGGCTCGAAGTGATACGCCTTCTCCAGCGTGACGAGCCGCTGCGGACGGTTGCCGGAACGGTTGAGCGGAGGCTGCTCGTAATACGGATCCGTCGGTTTGTCGTCGGCGGACGAGAGATAGTCCACGTAACAATGGGAGTTTGGTGTCATCACGACATCGTTGCCTTTTTCGATGGCGAGCCGCGCCCACTTCCAGTCGCGCCAGACCATCATCGTCGCGGTTGGCGACAGGCCGCCCTCCTGGATTTCATCCCAGCCGACGATGCGGCGGCCGCGCGCGTTGAGATATTTTTCGATGCGCGCGAGGAACCACGATTGCAGCTCGAACTCGTCCTTCAGGTTGTTTTCACGAATGACTTTTTGCGCGAAGGCGGACGCCTTCCATTGTTTTTTCGGAGCCTCGTCGCCGCCGATGTGGATGTATTTTGAATTGGGAAACAGCTCGCAAACCTCGTCGAGCACATCCTGCAAAAAGCGAAATGTCTCATCCTTGGGCGCGAAGACGTAGGGCTTGACGCCCCAAGTTTCGACGACCTTGGGCGCGTAGCCTTCGATGTCGCTGTTGCCGAGCTCCGGATAGGAGGCGATGGCTGCGGCGGCGTGCCCCGGGATTTCGATTTCGGGGACGACGGTGATGCCGCGCTGGTGCGCGTAGGCGACGATCTCGCGGACCTCGTCCTGCGTGTAATAACCGCCGTGCGGCACGCCGTCGGGTTTGTTGCGGTCGCCGGGCGTGGGGGAGTTGGCGCGCCACGCGCCGATTTGCGTGAGCTTGGGATATTTTTTTATCTCAATGCGCCAGCCCTGGTCCTCGGTGAGATGCCAGTGCAGCGTGTTGAATTTATACAGCGCCATGGCGTCGATCAATCGCTTCGCCGCAACCGGGCCGAAGAAGTGCCGCCCGTCGTCGAACAACACGCCGCGCCACTTGAATCGCGGCGAGTCGTAAATGCGCACGACCGGCAGCGTGACGCGCGCGCCGTCCCGCGCCACGAGTTGCGCGAGTGTTTGCAACGCGTAAAACGCGCCGTTGCGGGCGGACGCCTCGATGCGCACGGCGCCATCCGCGGCGACCTCAAGCGCGTAGCCCTCGGGATGCGCGATGTGCGCGTTCGTCGAGCGCGAGGCGGAATCAACGCTGATTACCGGACGGCCCGCCGCGGTCGCCGTTGTCGGATGCACCGCCAGGCGCAAGCCCGTCCATTCCAAAAGCGTGTCCGCATACACGCGCCCAAGCGCGGCATCGGCGCACACAATGACATGCGCCGCGCCCAACGGCGCGTCCGCCTTCGCATCGTCGCGCACGATCTGCGCGGGACGCGGGATGACATTGATTTCACCGGCGGCAAGCCCGCAGGAAAAAACCGCACACACAAGCGCGCCGAAAAACAGCAACCCGTAGGGGCGCACCTTGCGTGCGCCCTCGTTCACGGAGGACTGTTTGCGCGCGTTCGCATAAAACGGGCGAACACCAGGGCGCACGCCAGGTGCGCCCCTACAAACGATGGGCGCGCGCTCATTCTGAGTTTTCATATCGGTATTATTTTTGGGAAACGAAGGATCGAAAAAAACTCAGTCTTCCATCCACTGCCGGAACGGCTCGATCGCCTCGTAGTTGGCGAGGCCGAACTCGTCGTAGGCGCGGGCGACGGACTGGTTGTGCTGCTCGGCCTGCTGCCACGCCTCGCCCGCCTGCTGGCTGCGCGCGGGCGTCTGGCTGCGCTGGCTTTTGTGGTGGCAGATGGATTGGATTTTTGCGGACAACTCCATCGGGCTCATCGGCACGGCCATGTCGATTTCGGCGATGTCCCAGATTCCCGAGGTGCCGCGATAAATCCACACGCGGCAATCGCGCCGCCACGCGTCGTCGCGCGTTTTTTCAAGCGCCTGCCGCAGCACGCTGAAACAAATCGCGGGCAGCGAGCTCGGGTCCTCGGACGCGCCCGTGGCAAAAATCTGATGCGGCTCGATCTTGCGCAGGAGCGCCACAACCGCGTCCACATCCGCGTCGCCGATGCGGAACTGGCGGTAGCGGCCCTGTTCGTAAAACGGCAGATCGAGGAAGACCGAGTTTTCCTTGGTCACGCCGCACGCGCGGACGGCGGCGCGCGCCTCCTCGCGTCGCAACGCGCCCTTGAAGCGGCGCAGTTCCGGCGGGTCGATGTCGAAGGCGGATTTCTCGTCGAGCTGCTGCCTGATTTTGCGGACAAATGTGTTGCTGGCTCCCTTCGCGTCGGAGTCCTCCAGCTCGATCATGAAGTCGGCATACGAGGCGGCCTCCTCGTCGGGCACGCCGAGGTTGCCCGATGTCTGGCAGGCCACGGTGACCCGGTGCCCCTGCTCGACAAGACGGCGGATGGTGCCGCCCATGCCAATCACATCGTCGGAAGGCTCGGGACTCAAAACGAGCACGCGCTTCGGATGCGGCGCGGCGCGCTCGGGGCGATGCGTGTCGTCCGCGTCGGGCTTGCCGCCCGGCCAGCCGGTGATGGTGTGCTGGAGTTCGTTAAAAATGCGGATGTTGAGGATGTAGGCGGGGCCCTGCTCCGTGAGCAAATCGGTCATGCCGTGCTCGGTGTAGTCGTCGTCGAGGAGCTTGAGCACGGGCTTCTTGACCTGCCTCGAAAGCCACACGACCGCGCGGCGCGAAATCGTCGGGGTCCACTCGACCGGGCCGACCAGCCAGGGAAGTTTTATGCGCGTGAGCTCCGACGCCGAGGCGCGGTCAACATGGAAGGTGACGTCGCCATGCTGCTGGAGAAAACTCGCGGGCAGCGCCTCCGAGGGCGCTTTCTCGGCGGCCTCGGCAACCACGCGCGCCTTGGCCCCGCCCCACGAAAGCAGGACGATGCGGCGCGCGTCGAGAATCGAGCCGACGCCCATGGTGATCGCGTGGCGCGGCACATTGGCCTCGCCGATAAAATCGCGCGCGGCGTCGCGGCGCGTCATGCTGTCGAGCGTGACCAGGCGCGTGCGCGAATCCGCGCCGGAGCCCGGCTCGTTGAAACCGATGTGGCCGGTGCGCCCGATGCCGAGCACCTGCAAATCGATGCCGCCGGCGTCCTTGATTTTCTGCTCGTAGGCGCGGCACCACGCAAACACCTCCGCGCGCGGCACCATGCCGTCGGGGACGTTGATGGCGGACGCGGGAATGTCGATGTGGTCGAAAAGCTGCTCGTGCATGAAGCGCCAGTAGCTTTGCGAATGCTCGCGCGGCAGGCCGTAATACTCGTCGAGATTAAAGGTGACGACGTTCGCGAAACTCAGCCCCTCCTCGCGGTGCATGCGAATCAGCTCGCGGTAAAGGCGCACGGGCGTCCCGCCCGTGGCGAGCCCGAGGACGACGGAGCGCCCGGCCTTGGCGCGGGCGCGGATTAACCCGGCAATTTCGCGGGCGAGCGTGCACGACGCCTCGTCGGCTGTATCATAAATCTGGATACGGATGCGCTCGCGTTGCTGGCTTTCGGTGGTGACTTGGTTCATGTGTGGCGTGTGACGTTAATGACGTTAAAAAAGCTTGCCCATAATAACCGCCGTCGTGTTCATGTGAAATGGCAAAAACGATTATGTTTTTAACAAAAATGACAAAAGCTGTGAACGCCATAAACGGTGGTGCGAACCCTCCGGGTGAGCCGCGACAATTTGAATATCGTTACATAATTTCGACTCAGCCGGAGGCTTCGCCCTACTCCCTGCCCTATTCCGCATTATGACTCCCGATCTTAAAAAAATGATCGCCCTGCTTCCGTCGCCGAAGCACCCGCTGCGCGGACGCCGGACGGTGCCGCTCAACCTGCCCGAAAACATCATTTGTTTTGGCCGGCGCGAGGCCTCCGCCCTCAACCAGCCCCAACGCGGACGCGCGCTGCACCGCCGTTTCGTGCTCATGCTCGCGCTTCAAACGGGAGTGACCGTGCGCGTGGACGACCGCGAAATCACATTAAACGAAGGCGAGGGCCTGATGGTGTTTCCGTTTCAATTTCACGACTACACAAACCCCGGCGACGAGACGCTGCAATGGCTGTTCATCACGTTCGACCTTGTGGACGACGGGACGATGCAGGCGTTGCGCTACCAGCCGTTCGCGATCTCGCCCGCGATGCGATCACTCGCGACGGAACTGGTCGCGACCTACTTAAAAACCGGCCCCTCTGCCAACGACCTCATCACGCTGCAACTCTCGCTCCTGCTCGCGCACATCCGGCAGACGAAACCCGCCTCGCAACGCCGCGCCAAGCCCACGCTCGCGCCGGGCCTCTTCACCAGGGTCAACGAAATCGTCGAGGACAAGGCGCAGCCGCCAAACGTGAAGGTGATGGCCTCGACTCTCGGAATCAGCGTGAGCCATCTGCGCGCGCGCTTCCGCGAATCGTGCGGTGTGAGCCTGGGAAAACACCTGCGCCGCGTGCGCCTGGAAAAAGCGCGCGGCCTCCTGCGCCTGAGCACGCGCCGTGTGACGGAAATCGCCGAGATGTGCGGTTTCTCGTCGGTCTACACCTTCAGCCGCGCCTTCCACACCGCCTACGGTGTCGCCCCCCTGAACTACCGCAAGGGCGGCCATGTGAAATTGCAGACAAGCCAGAGGAAGAAAAAATAACCCCTTCGCCTGCGCCGCGGAATCGCCGCCATGTTACGTCGCCCGAGGATGGGCTTTTTTATAGATGTCACGCAAGCGCGCCACGCTCACATGCGTGTAAACTTGTGTCGTGCTCAGGCTCGCATGGCCGAGCAACTCCTGCACGAGCCGCAAGTTCGCCCCCGCGTTGAGCAAGTGCGTGGCGTAGCTGTGGCGCAGCTTGTGCGGCGAAATCTCCAGCGGCAAGTCGGCCAGCGCGAGATAGCGCTTCAACAACAACTGCACCTCGCGCACCGTTATGCGCGCGCCGCCCTTTGTCACGAGCACGGGCGATCCCGGCGTTTTTCCCTGCGCGAAACCGGCGCGAAATTTATTCAACACCGCCATCGCCACGCGACCCAGCGGGCAAAGGCGCTCCTTGTTTCCCTTGCCCAGAACGCGGGCGACTCCGCTCTCAAAATCAATGTCTCCATAATTGAGCGCCGCGAGTTCGCTCACGCGCAATCCGCCCCCGTAAAGCAGTTCCATCGCAAGCCGGTCGCGCCACGCCATGAACGGATCGATCGTCTCGTTTTCGAGCAGGAGCATGGGCCCGTTGAGCAGGCGGCGCATTTGTTCCTCGGTGAGAAATTTGGGCAGGCGTTTTTCAACTTTCGGCAACGGCACACCCGTGAACGGATTCGCCGCAAGCCGTCCCTGGCGCATCCAATACCTGTAAAACGCGCGCAAGCCCGACACATGATTGTGCAGCGTCTTTCGATCAAAGCGCGCTTGCGACTCGATTACAAAGTCGCGCACATCGCGCGCGTTGAGCGCCGCGAAGGTATCGTCACCGCGCGCCAGTTTCGCGCCTTCAATCCAGCGCCAGAAATCCTCGAACGCCTGCCGGTAGTTGCGCACCGTGTAGCGCGAGTAGCGGCGCTCCTTGACTAGAAAATCGAGAAACGGCGCAAGCCAGTCGCGGGCGATGGCATCGGGGATGGGCGGGAGTTGGTTCATCGCGCGGATCAAATCTCAAGCCTGGAAATCCCAAGAAACGGCAATCAAGCGCCGGCGTTTTTTGTGATTCCAGAATTCGCGAGTTTCTCCTCCACCGCGTCCATCACCCCCGTCGCGTGCAACCGCAACGCGCCCTCCGGATCAAGCCCGCGCTGGCGGGCGGCGGCGGCGATCTCGAAAAGCATCCTGCCGAGCGCCGCCTCGTCGAGCCGGGAGGCGATCTCGTTTACGCGCGAGGCATCGACAATGTCCCCGTGAGGAAGTTTTTTCTTTTCGATTTGTTTCCAAACCGTCTCGGCAAACATGAGCGCGGGCAGGCGCGGCGGCAGGTCCTTAAAAAGTTTCTCCCTGGTCGTGTCGATCCCCTTGGCGGCCTTTTCCCGCAACTTGATCTGGTCCCATTGCGTGACGACCTTGTCCGGCGTGTCCACGCCGCCGTTGTCGGAGCCGAACACATGCGGATGGCGCCGGATGAGTTTTTCGTTTATGTCGCGCGCCACATCCTCGAAGTCGAACAACCCGCGCTCCTCGGCGAGGCGCGAGTGGAACACAACCTGGATGAGCACGTCGCCCAGCTCCTCGCGCATGTGATCCATGTCGCCGCGGTCGATTGTCTCAAGCAGCTCGCTCGTTTCGTCGATAAGGCAGCGCGCGAGCGTGGCATGCGTCTGCTCCTGGTCCCAAGGGCATCCGCCCGGCTCGCGCAGGCGCGCCATTGTGCGTTTTAGTTTTTCGATTTCGCTGGGTTCGCTCATGTTGGGATTGATACTCGCGCGCGCGCCGATTTCAAACGACAAAAACACACTTCCCTCGCAAATACCAAATCACCGCGCAATCCGGCGCCCGCGCGACCATGCAGCATGTTTCGTGCTAGATTCTCCTTTCATCACTTGCCAGAGTCCAAAACCCTCTTTTCTTAACACTCATGCAGAACCTCAAACAAATCTCCACCGAGCTGCGCTACGACATCCTGCGCAAAATCGCCGAAGGCGGCATGGGCATCGTCTATGAGGCGGCCCAGCGGGGCGCGGGCAATTTCTCGAAGAACGTCGCGCTCAAGGTCATTCGCGAGGAGTATTCCGCCATCCCCGAATTTCAAAAAAACTTCATCGGCGAGGCGCGCCTCGTGGCCGACCTCATCCACACCAACATCGTCCAAACCTACCACCTCGGCAAAACCGGCAGCGGTCTCTACTACATGGTCATGGAGTTTGTTCGCGGCCCGCACCTTGAGCAACTCATCGAGCGCCACCATCACCTCCGCCAGCACATCCCCATAGACATCGCCGTCTTCATCATCTCCCGCGTCGCCCGCGGCCTCGCCTACGCCCACGGCAAAACCGACAACGACGGGCGCCCCCTGAAAATCGTCCACCGCGACATCGGCCCGAAAAACATTCTCCTCACCCTCGAAGGCGACGTGAAGCTCACCGACTTCGGCATCGCGAAAGCCCTCGACCTTATGTATAACGAGGAAGGCAAGGTCATCGCGGGCAAGGACGAATACCTCTCGCCCGAGCAAGCCACCTACGTCGTCACCGACGCGCGCGCCGACCTCTTCCCCCTCGGCATCGTCCTCACCGAGCTCCTCCTCGGACGAAACATCTTCCGCTCCGCCGACCGCCTCGAATCGCGACGCAACATCCTCTCGATGCCCATCCCCAAATTCGCAACCCTCCGCTCCGACATCGACGAGCGTCTCGAGGTAATCATACAAAAAGCCCTCCATCGTGATCGCGAAAAACGCTACCAAACCGCCGAGCAAATGCTCACCGACCTCGAGCTTTATCTTTACTCGGACCGCTACGGCCCCACCAACGAAAAGCTCGGCGTTTATATCAAAAAAATCATGAACTACACGCTGCCCGGCACGCGATCCCCCCTGCCCCCGCGCACGGGTTTGCATCAACGATAACCCGCAAAAAATCGCGCCACGCACCGGGTATTTCCGCACTCCGCATATTCCCACATGAGCGGCAACCTCAACCAAGGACTCCAGCAACGCCAGACGCAAAACCTCGTTCTTGCGCCCCAGCTCCGCCAGTCCTTAAAAATCCTCCAGGTTGCCGCCCTTGATCTCCGCTCAGTCATCCAGGAGGAACTCCAGTCCAACCCCACCCTGGAGGAACTCGCCAACGACACCGGCTCCATCTCGCTAGAGCGCGCCGCCGAGGACGCCGCCAATCGCGACGATCCCGCCGGGGACAACACCATCGACCGCCCCAATTCCGACGACCCCGGCAGCGACGACGCCACCACGCACATCCTCCCCGCCGACGACACTCCGGACGACAACTCCCGTCCCGAAGCCCTCGATTTTTCCAACGGCAAGGAATACGAAATTCTCCAAAAACTCGACCAGGACTGGCACGACCACATGGCCAACGCCGGCGGCGCCCAGCCCTACACCTCCGACGACGCCGAAAAGCGCCAGCACTTTCTCGAATCCATCACCGCCGAAACCTCCCTGCAGGAACACCTACGCGAACAAGCCGACCTCGCCGACCGCTCGCCCCAAACCACCGAGGCTCTTAACTATCTCATCGGTTCGCTCGACGATCGCGGCTACCTCACCCAATCCCCCAACGACATCGCCCTCCAAACCGGCCTTCCCCTCGACGCCGTCCAGAAAGCCCACCGCCTCCTTCAAACATTCGACCCCACAGGCATCGGTGGTGAAAACATCCAGGAATGCCTCCTCATTCAGCTCGCCGCCAAAAACCGCGCGGACAGCCTCGCCGCGAGCATCATTCGCGACCACTTTGACCTTCTCACACGCCGCCGCATCCCCGAACTTGCGCGAAAGCTCGCCGTCCCCGCCGACGATGTGCAGGCAGCCATCGCGGAAATCGGCGCGCTCGACCCCGCTCCCGGACGCCGTTTCGCCCACGACAGCAATCGCGTCGTCATCCCCGACGTCACCGTCACCAAGGACGGCGACGAATGGAAAATCGAGCTCAACAACGACTACATCCCCCGGCTCCGAATCTCCAACACCTACCGCCAGCTCATCGCCAAGGGCGGCCTCACCAAACAAGAGCGCGACTACATCCAGGAACGCATTCACTCCGGCAAATTCCTCATCAACTCCATCGAGCAACGCCAGCAAACCATCGAGCGCATCACGCGCGAGATATTGACAATCCAGCGCGAGTTTTTCGAGGAGGGCGTCTCCAAGCTAAAACCTCTCACCATGACCCAAATCGCCGGCATCGTCGGCGTGCACGAGACAACCGTCAGCCGCGCCATCGCCAACAAATACATCAAAACCCCGCACGGCACATTCGAGTTCAAATACTTTTTCACGTCCGGCTACCAAGCCGGCGACGGCGCCGCCGTATCAAACACAAGTGTGAAGGAAATGATCGCCGATCTCATTGCCGTCGAGGATCGCGCGCACCCCCTCAGCGACCAGGACCTCGTCGAAAAACTCGCCGAAAAAAGCATCACAATCGCCCGCCGCACCGTGGCGAAATATCGCGAGGAACTGAACATCCTCCCCAGCAACCTCCGCCGCGACTACACCGGATAAAAAACTAATCGCGGAAACGCGAAAGGGCGGAAATGTCTTGCTCCGCAAACCATGATTTCGACGGAAACTCATGGAGAAAAATGTCGCTGGAAATCATTGATCACCGAATCATCAACACACGAGATTGAGCCCCCCGTGTTTGATTCTTTTCCGCGCCTTCCGCTCTTCAGCGTTTCCGCGATTAAAACACACTGCGAACAACTTTTTCGCATAATCGCTCGACGAATCCGCGCGCGCTCGCACAGTGACCGTCACTCATGCGCAGTCTCGTCAGCAAACACCCGGTTCCACCGCTCCTCCCGTTCCTCGCAACCCTCGTCGCCATCCTCGGACTCGCAGGCTGCACCTCCGAACCCACGCCCGCCGACACGCGCATCTCGCCCGCCACGACCACGCAAACACCGGTCATCACCGCGCCCTCCCCTCAACGCCCCGCAACACCAATCACGCCCGCGAACGCCGCGTCACCCGTCATTCCGCGCGACACCTCGCCCGCCATCATGCTCGGCATCGACGTGCTTGAAGCCGAGGGCTTCCGACAGATCGCCGGCAAACGCATCGGCCTCCTCTCCCACCCCGCCGGAGTCAACCGCCACGGCGTTAGCACAATCGACGTTCTCCTCCGCGCTAAAAACGCTAAACTCGTCGCCCTCTTCGGCCCCGAGCACGGCATCTATGGCAACGCGCCCGCCAGCCAAAACATCGCCGACACCATCGACAAGCGCACCGGCCTCCCCGCCTATTCCCTCTACGGCAAAAACCGCCGCCCCACCAAGGAGCAACTCAAGGGCCTCGACGCGCTCGTCATCGACATGCAGGACATCGGCGTGCGCTCCTACACTTTTTCCGTCTGCATGAAATACGCCATTGAAGCCTGTTTCGAGCACGGCGTCGAAGTCATCGTCCTCGACCGCCCCAATCCCCTCGGCGGCCTCAAGGTTGACGGGCCCATCCTCGACAAAACCCTCTTCAGCGGCGTCGGACAAATGCCCATCCCCTACGTCCACGGACTCACAATGGCCGAACTCGCCCGCATGACAGTCGGCACCCCCGGCTGGCTCGACGTCTCCGCCAACATCAAAGGCCGCCTCACCGTCGTCCCCATGCGCGGTTGGCGGCGCGCCATGCGCTGGCCCGAAACCGGCCTGCGCTTCGTGCCCACCTCGCCCTACATCCGCGATTTCCACGCCTGCGTCGGCTATGCCATGACCGGCCTCGGCTGCCAGATTGGCGGCTTTAAGCATGGCATTGGCACGCAATTCCCATTCCGGGGACTCTCCCACAAGGCGCGCTCCGTCAATTTGCTCTTGCGCGATCTCAACGCGCTCAAGACCCCCGGCCTCGGTTTCCGCAAAATCACCCTCACCGCCCCCAACGGCTCGCCCAAGGGCGACGGTATTTTTGTGGAAGTGACCGATTGGGATTCCTGGCGTCCGACCGAGCTCAGCTTCCACCTCATGCGCCTCGCCTGTGCTTACAATGCGCAAAACCCCTTTGCAGCCGCCAGCCCCGCCTCCGCCCGCAGCTTCAACATCCACACCGGCAGCCGTTGGTGGTGGAACACCATCGTAAAGGACGGCGCCAGCATCGACGTCAACCTATTCCTCCGCGCATGGCACCGCGAATGCCTGAAATTCCAAGGCGCGAGCCGTCAGTTTTGGCTTTATAATTAATGCCCGCGATTTTCTCCGCGGCGTTTCCCGATCTTGACTGCCATTCGCGAATGCGCACGGTTGGTGACTCATGACAAATAATTCAGGTGAGTCTGCAAAGTAATACACGCGCACTGGTGAACACTGTGAGCGAGAGAAGGCTTGGTTATGCCCCGGCAACCATGGCGTCCCGCTCCGCAAAGTGGATCAGTGGCGTGTAAACATAGGTAAGGGAGCCTGCCGCAAGGCGGCTCCGGTTTATTGCCGCCGGGGTGTTTTTCACACCTATGTCTCATTTTACTGATCCGTCGCATCGTCGTCGGTCGAAACAACACATTTGTCATTCATCGCCAGCCGCATGGCTAAAATGCCGCCATTGCGGAGGCGAATTTTCACTTAACGCGCCGGGCACGCGGCATCGCAACCACTGCCCGTGGTGCCTCTGGAGCATCCACCTCGACGACAAACCGGGCGACCGAAACTCGGATTGTCATGGAGGAATGGAGCCCATCGCCGTGAGCGCGTGCCCCGATGGAGAATGGCTGATCGTGCACCAATGCAAAACCTGCTTCGTCGTCCACATAAACCGGATCGCCGGCGACGACAGCGAACGGGAGTTGCTAGGGCTCGCCGTGCGTCCGCTCAAACTATCGCCATTCCCAATATGATTGGGAACGGGATGCGCGGGGCACCCGAAACCGGGGCTCCGCGCATCCTGTTAACCCCCTCGCAAAATCATTCTCTCAATCAGCCTTAACCGCTCACCGCTTGCCCGCGTAAACCAACTCCGCGGAAACAAAATAATGGTCGCTCGGATAGCGCCGGACGCCATCGACGAGGCGGCTGTCCTTGCTGATTTCGGCGGCGACGGGCTTGAGGAACTTGTTGATGAGAATGTGATCGATCTTCACCCGCTTCTTCTCGCCTTCAGTTCCGCGAAAACCATGGAAGGTCGCGCCCGGCTCGGCGGGGCCGTGCACAACCGCGTAACTGTCAGCCCAGCCTGCCGCCGTGGTTTTTTTCATGGGGCCGGAATTCATGCCGCAATTAAAGTCAGCCGTCATAAACGCGGCCGTGCCGGGCGGGAGAGTCTTCGCAAAATCAAGCATCACATCCATCTGCAACATGCGGACGGAATCGGAGTCGTGCTGCAGGTGCGCGTTGATAACGCACAGCTGTTTCCCGGTGACTTTGTCCTTCAGCAACACCCAGTTTGCCACGCGGCGCGTGCCGCCTTCGAATATGGAATTCTCAACATCCGGCGTGGGTGAGAGCCAGAAACCGCCCTCGTTCATTTTTTTGAAACGCTTCGTCGAATACATGATGGGGTTTATGGGCTGCTTCGAGCGGTAAATGGTGTTGGAAAGCGTGAAGCCGGGCATGGCTTTCATCAGGTAATCGGTGATGGCCGCGCGATTTTCCTGAATGCAATAAATGTCCGCGTTTTGGGCCATGATGGCATCGCGGCAGATGTCCTTCCTTTGGTCCCAGCCGTTGCCTGTTTTGTAGTCATCCTTCATCATTTGCCGCACATTGGCGGTGACGACCCTGAAGCCGTCGGTCGTCCGCCTCTTGCGAAGCGCGAATTCGCCGGAAGCCTGCGCCCAAATCGATCCCGAAAGTATCGAGAAAGTCAGTGCGATTGCGATTATGAGGGGGCATTTTTTTTGGTTTGTCATGATATTAAGGGAATTGTTTCGAAGCGAAGGCTGAGGTTGCCTGGGGCGGTTTGCCAGATGGAGGCTTTGGCCCGCTCACTTTATCCTCACATTCACCGTGAAGGTTTTCACCGGCGGCCTGTCTTTTTGGGCGGCGTGTCGATAGATAAACTCGAGCGGCTGCTCGCCGATGTGGATTGTGCGCATCAGATAGGTGAACTTGCCCGGCTTGCCCGCTTCGGACGGGTTGGAATACCGTCCCTCAATCAGCGCCATTCCCGCCACATCCGGGGGCAGCGGACGCAACTCCCACATGTAGCCCGCGGCCATGTCGCCGGGCATCTCGATCACGAGCACATCGCCCAAAACGATGGTCGCATCCTTGGAGGGCTCGTCATTTTTCTGCACAACACTCACCTGGTGCGGCATGCGCGCGGATTTCGAGCATCCGCCCGGCGCGAGAGCGGCGGCGGCAATGGAAATTATCAAAGTCAGTTTTTTCATCGAAATAGTTTTGAAGCGGGTGCGGGCGATTATTTTCGCCGGTCGAGCATCGAAGTGATCAGGTCGCGCAGGAAAGTTGTGTCGCCGGGCAACTGCGCGAGCGCGGCGAGCGCGGCCTGCGTGTGCGTTTCGGCGTGGCGGCGCGCGCCTTCGATTCCATAAAGGCGCACGTAGGTCGTCTTGCCCGACTTCGCGTCCTTGCCAACGGTCTTGCCAAGCGTGGCGCTGTCGGCCGTCGAATCGAGAATGTCGTCAACAACCTGAAACGCGTGCCCAAGCTCGCGCCCGAGTTCGCGAAGCGCGTCAAGCTCGCTTTCGGAAAGCAGGCCGCCGCACATGCCGCCCATGACAAGCGACGCGCGAATCATCGCCGCGGTTTTGTTGAGATGGATGTATTCGAGCTGCTCGCCGGTGGCGTCGACTTTTTTCTCGGCAAGCAAATCCTCCATTTGTCCGCCGATGAGCTGCTCGCTGCCCGCGGCGGCGGCAAGCTCGCGCACGAGCGCGCGCGACAACTCGGCGTCGGCGGAGTAGTGCGTCGCCAGGAGCAAAAACGCGTGCGTGAGCAGCGCGTCGCCCGCGAGCAACGCCGTGGCCTCGTCATAGTGTTTGTGCGCGGTGGGGCGCCCCCTGCGCATGTCGTCGTTGTCCATGCACGGCAGGTCGTCGTGAAGCAGCGAATACGTGTGAATGCACTCGACGGCAACCGCCGCGGCAGCCGGATCGTGGAGCGGATTGCCGCGCAGATCGGCCGCGGCAAGGAGCAGCACGGGGCGCAGCCGCTTGCCGCCCGCCTGCATGCCGTAGCGCATGGCCTCGTGCAAACGCGACGGGCGCGCCGCGGCGGCGGGCAGGAGCCCGTCAATTGCCTGCTCGACGCGGGCGATGTGGGTGTTGAGCTTTGTTGTGAAATCCATGGGGCGATATCCGGTTCTTGCAGTTTGCGTTATCGTGTCAAAACAGATCCCGCAATGCCGGCACTCCGGCAAATTTGCAAACGCCTATTCACACGATTCGCCTCGACACGCGAATTTTCACGCAAAAAACATTTTTGCGCCCCTCTCAAACACTCGGCTCGCATGTCGCAAAAAAATTACTATGAGAGGAGGTTTTTTATGCCAACCTACGATTACGTCTGCCCGAAATGCGGCTTCGAATTTGAAGCCTTCCAGTCGATGAGCGACAAGCCGCTCACCAAGTGCCCGTCGTGCAAAAAAACGGGCGTCAAGCGGCTTATCGGCCCCGGCGCCGGTTTTGTCTTCAAAGGAACGGGATTCTACGAGACCGACTTCAAAACAAAAAAAGGCAAGCCGCCCGTCGAGTCCGCGCCCAAGCAGACAAAGGCGTGCGACAGCTGCGCCTGCAAAAACGCCGGCAAATCAAAATAACGCGTGCCCTCGCCCTCCCCCCGCCCCTCCCGCCTCTGGCCTGACGTCATCCTTGCCGCCGTCGCATTAATCGCGGGCGGCGCGCTCGCCTGCGCCTGCCTGGTTTTCAAGCCGGTCACGATCATTCCGGGCGATTCGTCCCCGCCGCAAAACACACGCGAGGTTTATTACGCCCAAGGTTCGCGGGATCGCGCCAAGGGCGCGTCGTGGATTCGCAAACGCGCCGCGCTTCTCGCCGCCGCGCCGGGCGTGATCACATTGAGCGAGGACGAGCTCAACACCTGGTTCGCCGCGAGCTCGCGCGCACGACAAGCCCGCCGCTCCGGAACGACCGCGCCCGCCCCTCAACTCGACTTCCGCATCGGCGACAATCTGCTGCAAGTGGCCGCCCCCGTCATCGTGCAAACGCCCGCCGGCAAACGAACGGTGCTCATGCGGATGCGCGGCAACTTTGAGCGCGTCGCGGCCAATCCCGACACCGGCTTGCCCAGCGTGATCATGTATGCGCCGCGCGAGGCCCACGCCGGCTCGCTGCCGCTGCACCGCATTCCCGGCGCGACCGCGTGGCTCATTTCAAAAGTGCTCCAATCCCAAACACCTCCCGGCGAGGCGCTCGCCGCTTGGAGAAAAATCGAGCGCGTCACAATCACCGGACGCGAATTGCGCATCATTATTTCAAACACGAACGAATAAAATTGCTGACAGCCGGGGATTGACGCCAGAAAGTGCGCCTGCAGAAAAACCTTTCGACATGCGTTTGCTCAAATTACTCGCCGCCCTTTTGATCCTAGCCACGCCCGCCGCGCTCCACGCGCAACGCGAAAAGCTGCCGCCCGCCGATCTCGAATACGTTGAGAAAACCTGGCCGGACGCCCAAATCACCTCCACGGGCATGCGCACAATCGTCATGCAAACCGGCACTGGTGAAAAAGCCGAGCGCGGCGACCGTGTCAGCGTTCTCTACAAAGGCATGCTGCTCAACGGAACTGTTTTCGACCAGACGCGCAGCGCCGATCACCCGTTCACATTCCGTGTCGGCCGCGGCGAGGTCATCGAAGGCTGGGAGGAAGGCATCCCGATGATGCGCGTCGGGGAAAAACGCCTCCTTATCATCCCCTTTGAACTCGGCTACGGCACGCGCGGCGACCCCCCGAAAATTCCGCGCCGCTCGACCCTGGTTTTTGAGGTTGAATTGGTGAAAGTTGTGAAACCCGATCCGGAAACCCAGATCGAGAAGACCCCGATTGCGCCGCGCGCGAAAAAGAAGGACACCGGTCCCGTGACCAACGTCCCACCGGTCAAAAACTGACGCAAGCGCGCTTGCGCGCCGAAAGACGCCGCCGGTGAAAAGTTCGCGTTTTGTCAGCCATGCCGAAGCGCGCGAGGGGAGTTGCGCGCGGAGAAAACAAAACTCGATTCATTTCGCCATCGCCTGTTTTATTCAGGCGTTTCCTTTCGCCATTCGCACAAGGAACCATCCGTTTTCCGATGCCTGATTTCACCAACATCAAACATTCAACCGACGCCGCCAGACCAATGGGCGCCGACACCTCCTCGCTGCTTTCCGCCAGCTCCGGAATAATCGCCCCGGCATCAGGCTCTCGCGAACCGCTCTTCAACTGGCTCACGCAACGCGCCGCCGGCGTGCTCATGCACCCGACCTCGTTGCCGGGCGCGCAAGGCATCGGCGTTCTCAGCGACGACGCCATCGACCCGTGGCTCGCGTTTTTGGGCGACGCCGGATTTCGCTACTGGCAGGTTTGCCCGCTCGGCCCGACCGGTTACGGCGATTCACCTTACCAGTGTTTCTCCGCCTTCGCCGGCAACCCGTATCTCATCGACCTGCAAGTCCTGCAAAAACACGGGCTCCTCGAAAGCCCCGACATCGCGCCGCTCACCGCCCTGCCCCGCGACCATGTCGATTTCGGCTGGCTCTACGCCGCCAAATGGAAGGCGCTGCACCGCGCCTACGAAAACTTCAGCGACAAAACGAGCATCACACACGCAGCCGCAACCACCCTTCCCTACGGTGATTACGACGAATTTCTGAAAAAGCACGCCGACTGGCTCGAACCCTACGCGCTCTTCCAAGCGCTCAAGGAGCATCACAATCCGCTCCCGTGGTGGAGCTGGCCGGAGGAAATCCGTTTTTATGACAAAGCGCGCGCCGCCGCCCTGCCGCGGGACGTTTTAACCCGTGCCAAGGCCCACGCGTTTTTCCAATACCTCTTCCACGGCCAATGGGCCCGCGTGCGCGCCAAGGCCGCGCGCCTCGGCATCGAAATCATCGGCGACGCGCCCATCTTTGTCGCCCGCGATAGCGCCGACGTCTGGGCAAATCCCGAACTCTTTCAAATCGACGAAAACACGGGCGAACCGCTCGCCGTCGCCGGAGTGCCGCCCGATTATTTTTCCGCCGACGGACAACTCTGGGGCAACCCGCTCTACGCCTGGGAAAAACACGCTGCCACCGGTTACGCATGGTGGATTCGCCGCCTCGCGGTGAACTTCGAGCTGTGCGATGTCCTGCGCCTCGATCACTTTCGCGGCTTCGACACCTACTGGTCGATCCCCGCCGACGCGCCGACCGCCAAGACCGGCGAATGGCAGCAGGGTCCCGGCCTTGCCCTTTTCGAAAAAGTCCGCGCCGCCCTGCCCCGCGCCAAAATCATCGCCGAGGATCTCGGCGAGCTTATGCCCTCGGTCATCGAGTTGCGCGACGCCACCGGGCTTCCCGGCATGGTCATTCTGCAATTCGCCTTCGGCGGCCAAGCCGACAACCTCTACCTGCCGCACAACCATCATCACAACAGCGTCGTTTATCCCGGCACGCACGACAACGACACGACGCTCGGTTGGTATCGCGCCGCCGACAACGAATCCGCCGCCGATCACGTGCGCCGCTACCTCCGCGTCAACGGCAGCGAAATCGGTTGGGATTTCGTGCGCTCCGCCTACGCCTCCGTGAGCAACCTCGCCGTCATCCCGCTGCAAGACCTCATGAGCCTTGGCGGCGAGGCGCGTTTTAACACACCCGGTGTCGCCGCCGGCAACTGGCAGTGGCGTTATACCGCGCAACAACTGGAAACACTGCACAGGGAAAGCGCGGGGTATTTGAAATCAATCGGCGAGCTCTACGGACGCTGACTGAAACGAGTTTCAGACAATTATAATAAATGCCCGCGCAAACACAGCATTTTGAAAAAAGCGATCCTGTAGGGGCGCACCTTGCGTGCGCTCTCGCGCCCGCCCGCGTTGTGGATACGCACGCAAACCGTCTTTCTCATACGAGGGCGCACGCAAGGTGCGCCCCTACAAAACGCATATCCTATTTTCTCATATTAAATTGTATTATATGTGCGTTCCTGCATGCGAATTTGGTCGTCGAACCCCATTACGCCATGACGGAGGAAAATGTTACTGTGGGATGCTCTCACCAAAAAATTGTCGTCACAGGCTATTATAAATTTATAAAAATTCAAAAGAAACAAAAACCTGCCCAGTATGGACAATCGCGATCAGACACGCATTTTGAAATAAAACTCCCCGTTCCTGTTCCCAAAAGTATAAAAACAGCGGAAGGACTGATCGAGCTAATAAACCCGGTGCTGAAATACAACGACAAGGAATACCGCCCTAAATATGAAGGCAACGGGGCCACCATCATAACCAATGTCGAGTTGTTTCCGAATGCATACTGCGCCCTCTTTCGCTTTAGTATTCCAGATAAAATTTTAAAGCAAGAGGCGGTGTTTTCAATTTACTATAATCAACCGGTTATAGAAATTGATGGAAAGCCTCACGCAAGTTACATTCCATTTATTCCCTATGCCGGAGAAGTGAAATTGGACGAAAATGCGTTTGTCATCACGTTTGAGGCGCGGACTGGCGTAACATTGCAATTGCGCGATCCGGCGACGCACAAAGTCATTCGAAAAAAAGCGGATCAAGTTTCACTCAAAGCCGAAAACGGCAAAATTATTTACGTGGAAATTATTCCATCAAGTGACTCTTCTGCGGTATCAAAATGATCGAAGTCCGAAATCTCACGCGAGTCTTTCGCACCTATAAAAAGCGGCCCGGCTTTCTGGGCGGCATTTACGGGTTGTTTAAACGCGACTTCGAGGAGATCGCCGCCGCAAAAGATGTTTCGTTTGACATTTCAGAGGGCGAGTTTGTCGGATTCCTCGGACCCAACGGCGCCGGAAAAACCACGACGCTCAAAATGCTTTCGGGCCTCATTTTTCCGACAAGCGGCTCGGCGCGCGTCGCCGGTTTTGATCCCACGCGGCGCGAGTCCGCCTACAGGCGCATCTTCGCGCTCGTGCTCGGGCAGAAAAACCAGCTCTGGTGGGACTTGCCCGCCATCGAGTCGTTCCAGCTCCTGCGCCACATCTACGGCCTGCCCGCCGACAGCTTCAAAAGCACGCTCGATGAGCTCGTCGAACGGCTCGACGTCGGCCACAAGCTCAACGTCATGGTGCGCGAACTCTCGCTCGGCGAACGCATGAAAATGGAGCTCATCGCCGCCCTGCTCCACCGCCCGCGCGTCCTTTTTCTCGACGAGCCCACCATCGGGCTCGATGTCGTTTCGCAAAAAGCCGTCCGCCAGTTTTTGCGCGAATACAACCGCCGGCACAATGTCACCATCCTGCTGACGAGCCACTACATGGCCGACATCCAGGAACTCTGCGACCGCGTGATCGTGATTCATCGCGGCACAAAAATCTACGACGGCGCGCTCGACCGCCTTGAGGCCGGTTCCGGCGCCCGCGGCAAAATCATAAAATTCCTCCCCCAGCCCGGCGCGTTTCCCGAAAACTGGACATCGCGCCACGGACAGGCCGTGCGCGACAAGGACGGACACATCACGCTCAGCGTTCCCGCCGCGGACATTGTCGCCGTTTCGCAGGAAATTCTTTCCGCCGGCAGTGTCGCGGACATCACCATTGAGGACGTCCCGCTTGAGGACGTGATCGCCGAGCTTTTTACTTCGCAGTAACACAATTTGCGAGATGGTTTTGTTTTTTAACGGGTAGGGCGTGCTCGCCGAGCGCACTGAGAACTACGGGCGGTGCGGGCTTTGGGGTATTTCGAAAATCGAAAATTTCCCCGGCAAACCCTGTCACGCGCGCATTCGCCTGCGTCGCGCCAAGGCCGTGTGATTACAAAAAAATCCAAAGTTTGTAATTACCTTCCCATTGACGGTATTTGCGGCCGGTCGCTTTTTACAGGCATCCCACCACCTGAAAAACCTCCTCAAACCGTGTTCACCTATTTCCTCAACACGCAATTTCCTCAATCACCACTTAGGGCTGCCACACGATGGAACTTCCCGACAGGGAAGCGGGTGGATGCGGCCCTTGCAGGGGGGCCGGCGGGCGGCTCCCCTGCAGAATTTTTCGCAAACACAAGTCATTTACAACTCAATGACATAAACAAATCTCGACGACCTCGATTCAGCTCCTTAAATATGTGCGCAACCTAGGGGCGTGTTTTCCCAATAGTCTTTTGCAGAGCGCCTTAAATCCACCCTTCCATCCATCATTATGAGCGACGACGATAAATCACTCGAAGACCTCCTCGCCGAACTCGGCGATTCCGGCGACGATTCCGCATCCTCCTCCGCATCGGACGACACTTCACTCGACGATCTCCTAAAAAGTCTCGGCGGCGACGACACGCCTTCCGCCGACTCCGGCGACAGCGAATCGAGCGACGACGACCTCGACAGCCTTCTCGCCGGACTCGGCGGTGATGACGATTCATCGTCGTCGTCCTCCTCCGACAGCGACAGCTCGTCCGGCGGCGACTCCGATCTCGACAGCTTGCTCGCGGGTCTCGGTGGCGATGACGATTCGTCCGCATCGTCATCCGATGATTCGTCTGATTCTTCATCCGATGATTCTTCATTCGATGATTCGTCTGATTCTTCGGATGAGGATTCTCCCGCGCCCGCCGCTCCGCCGCGCGAAGCACCGAAAGCCTCCACCGGCTCCGGCGTGAAACCTTCGCTCTCGGCCACTCTCGGCGTCCGTTCCGCGCCGAAGGCGCACCCAGGCTCGAAGCAGCCGCTCGTCATCGCGCTGATCGGCGATTTCACAGGACGCGTCAGCCGCGGCGTTGTCGAGCCGCTCGCCGACCGCAAGGGCTACCTCGTCGATCTCGATTCGCACGACGAGCTCTACGAAAAACTTTCCCCGACCCTCACCATCGAGGACCCCGGCGCGCCCGGCACCAAGGTCGAGCTCACGTTCAACGAACTCGACGATTTCCACCCCGACCAGTTCTACAAAAAATTCCCCGGCATCCAGAATCTCCGCACGCTGCGTCCGCAGCTTCTCTCGTCCGCCTCGCTCGCGAAGGCCGCCGCGCAACTCCAGAAACTCCTCGGCACGCCGCTCCCGAAAGCCCCGCGCCGCAGCTCCGGCGCGCGTCCCGGCGAGACCACCGAGCAAACGCTCGAACGCCTTCTCAAGAAAAAGCCCGCCGCCAAAAAAGGCGCGGCTCCGGCGGCAAAGGCGTCCACGGCCACGCAGGCGGTCGAGGCGCTCATCAAGCAGGCCGTCGCCGACAACGTCGTCAAGAACCCCACCGCGCACCAGCAACAACTCGTCGCCGCGCTCGACGCCGCGTGCGCCGTGCGCCTCCGCGCCATTCTCTCGAATCCGCGCTTCCAGGCGCTTGAATCCGCGTGGCGCTCGATCGACATGCTCGTGCGCCTTTTCGACGACGGCGACCGCATCAAACTTCTCGTCTACGATGTCTCGAAGGAGGAAATCGCCTTCGACCTCACCAAGAACGGCGACAACCCGACCGAGACCGAGCTCCACAAAATGATCCGCGACACCATCGCGGAAAACCAGTGGATGGCCGCGTTTTGCATGCACACCTTCGGCGATTCGCCCGACGATCTCGCGCGCACCAAAAAACTCGCAGCGGTCTTCGCCGCGAACCAGACGCCAATCATCGCCGCGGGGCATCCCTTCGCGCTCGGTTGCGCCAGTTTCGCCACGCAACCCGATCCCGACGACTGGACAAAAACAAAGGACACCGACATCGGCGCCGCGCTCAAGGCCCTCCGCGAAAGCCCGGACGCCGCCTACCTCGCGCTCGCCATGCCGCGCGTCCTCATGCGCCTGCCCTACGGCAAGACGACCGATCCCATCGCGCCCTTCCCCTTCGAGGAAATCGAGTCGCCCGACCAGCACGAGCAATATCTCTGGGCGAGCCCCGCGGTGCTTGTTGCCCGCATGTATCTTGAGCGCTTCAAGCAAAAGGGCTGGGGCATGGACCTCGACGCGGGCGAAACGCTCGGCGACATTCCCGTTTTCCACTTTAAGGAAAAAGGCGAGTCGAAGATGATGCCCTGCGCCGAGGCGTGGCTCACCGAGCGCGCCGCCGTCGCCGTGTCGAACGCCGGTTTCATACCGATCCTCTCGATCAAGAACTCCGACTCCATCCGCCTCGGACGCATCAACTCCATCTCCGTTGACAACGCGCCCCTGGCGCTCCGCGTGCCGAAAAACTGAACCACCGACCTGCATCGACTTGTGCCGACTTGAGTCGTTTTAAGTCGGCACATGGCGCGACAGCGCCCAATCCAAAATCCGCATTCCAAAATCCAAAATCGCCACATGGGCTTTTTCTCATCACTCGCCGACAATCTTCTCGGGGCCGCCACCATCCCGTGCGTGTGCCCCGTGAAGATGCTCGACCAGTTGAAAAAACTCATCCCTCTCCTGCCCGAGCTCCCCGAAATCCCCATCCCAAAACTCGACCCGCTCACGCCCCTCACCATGGCCGGCCCCTCGGCGGCAAACAACTTCATCCGCTCGAAACTCAACATCATAAACAAAATGCGCGTGCCCCAGGCGATCGCGCGCCTGCCGTTCGACCACATGAAGATCGGCCGGATGGAAAGCGTAACGCCAGTCATCCGCGTCATTAAGCAGGCCACCGGTGCAAACATTGAAGACCCCGCGCTCGAAGCAAGAATGCAGGGCTCGCTCCTCGGCCTTGCGAAAATACCGCTCGCCGTTCCCACGCTGGCCACGATGCCGCCTCCTCCGCAGCCGATCATGCAAAAAGTCTCCGCCGTCGTCACGCAAATGCGCATGGCAAAGGCGATGCTTTCGCTCAAACTCACTCCGCTCGACCCCGCCGCGCTCGCCAAGATCCAGGTCATTACGAAGACTGTCGCAACCATCCCGCCCCTGCCCCTCGAGCAACTCAAACCACTCGCGCCGCTCGCCACTGTCGCGCGCCTGGCCAAGGCGATGAATGTTGACCTGAAAAAACCTGGCGCCGTCCTCAAAATCGCCAACAAGCTCAAAATCCTCGCCAAGCTCCCGCCCGAGCCGCCCGCGCCCGCCATGGCCGCGCTTCCCGCAATGATGCAGGTGCTCAGCATCGCGCAAACCAACACTAACGTCGCCAGCTATTTCAAACTCGACCTCGCGAAACTCACACCGCCCAACTTCATCGCCAAAGTCGGCGTGCCACTGCAGCCCCTTGTCGAGTTTGGTGAACAAATCGCCGACTCACTCACCCCCGAGCAGACCGCCAACGCCCAAAGCTGGGCGGCCGCCTCGCAATTTTTCCCCGCGCTCAGGTTAATGGAAACAGTCGATCTCGGGAACCTCGATCTCACGCCACTCGGCGACGTGCCGCCGCTGCCCAATTTCGGCCCGATTGCCTCCGCCTTCGCGCTTGGCGAGGTCGCGAAATCCGCCGGCAAAAAAGCCGGCTCCAAAAAATGTCCGCAATGCCCGCTCGGGTGAAAAACCTGAAAGCCTGTTCCGAGCGATATCGACAATCCGCCAAATCTGAAGGCCGAAAAAAAACAACCACTTTTAAAATCACCACCCAACCACCAACCAATCTTCAGCCTTCAGGCTTTCAGGACTTCAGTCCTTTTCAATGAACATGATCTCACAATTCTGCCGCAACCTGATCGCCCGAACCACATTCGAGGTCGCCGTCGCCATCATCATTTTGGCGAACTGCTTTTTCATAGGCCTGAACACCTATCAATTGCAGGCAAACGACACCATTCACAGGATTCAAAACATCATACTCGTTTTGTTCACCATCGAGTTTGTCATCCGCTTTTTCGCGCGCACGAGCCTCAAGGAATTCGTCACCTCCGGCTGGAACATTTTCGACTTCTCGCTGCTCGTCATCAACTACATCCCCGAGACGGCGTTCGACAACGGCCTCACGTTGCTCGCGTTGCGCGTGCTGCGTGTTTTCCGGGTGCTCCGCCTGCTTCGCCTTTCCGCCGAAATCCGCCTCATCGTCAGCGTGCTCCTGCGTTCGCTCCGCTCGCTGCTCTGCAACGCCGTCGTGTTTTTTGCGTTCATGTATCTGTTCGCCATCCTGGGCATCTCCATGTTCCGCCTGCCCGAACCCGCGACCCTGCCCCCGGAAAAAGCCGCCGCCTACGCGCAACTCGTCGAAGTCGCGCCGCCCACGCCATCCTGTTCGCCCGACCCCTACGGCACGCTCGGCGAATCCATGTTCACCCTCTTCCGCCTCCTCACCGGCGAAGACTGGACCGACATCCGCTACAACCTCGTCAAGGCCTCCGAATACGGCATCATCCATGTCAGCCCCCCCGTCGTGACCGGCTTCCACGTCCTCTGGTATGTCCTCGCTGCATTCCTTCTGCTCAACCTCTTCGTCGGCGCCGTCCTCACCAACTACCAAACCATCCTGGAGCAAACCAAACAGAAGAAAAAAGAAACCACCGCGCGCTGATTTTCTTAATTCACATTTTAAAACACGACCGCACACTCACCTCTCACCAACGCGACCTTCAGCCCCTCAGTCCTTCAGACCTTCAGCCTTTTTTCCAACCATGCCATTCGCCGCACGACTCACAGACATGCACACCTGCCCGATGGTGACACCCGGCGTGCCGCCCGTCCCGCACGTCGGCGGCCCCATCACCGGCCCCGGATGCCCCACGGTCATGATCGGCAAAATGCCCGCCGCCACCGTGGGCAACATGTGCACCTGCACCGGCCCCCCGGACAGCATCATCAAAGGCTCCGCAACAGTCATGATCGGCAAAATGCCCGCCGCGCGCATGGGCGACAACACCGCCCACGGCGGAGTCATCACGCTTGGCTGTCCCACCGTGAACATCGGCGGCTGACAGCCGCGCCACGCACCAAACCCTGAACCTCAGCCATTCAGCCTTTCAGTCCTTCAGCCCTTTCCCTCATGCTCCCTCCCAACCACGTTTTTGTTCCCATCGACGCCGCGAGCGCCGGGCAGCCGTTGCGCGTCTGCATCGTCGTCAACCAAAACCCACCCCCAAGCACGACCACGCCCTCCTGCCCCTTCGTGCTCCTGCGCTCCACGCTCGACGCCCGCGTCTACCTCGGCGCCGTCCTCGACGCCACCGGCCGGCACCGCGAATGGCTTGAAATCTGGATACAAACCGTCGCGCCCCTCGCCGCCGCCGAATACAAAACCATCGCCGGCAACGATCCCCTCACCAACGCCATGCTCGACGCCCGCTGGGATGTGATGACGCGCACCTTCATCGAGGCCGACCCCGCCGCGTGCATCCAAACCGGCTTCGAGCAACAACACCCCCGCCCCGCCTGCATCGACCTCGACGCCCTCGCCCCCTGGCATCCCGCCACGCCCGAGAACCAACCCTACACTCTCGCCACCGACGACGCCGAACTCCTCGCCGCCGGGCTCCCCGCCTTTTCCAGCACCACCGCCCGCCACTGGCGCGCCACCGCCCCCGACGGCAAACCGCAATTCATCCCCGCGCCCCTCACATCCGAGCAACTGAACACCCACAGCGCCAAACTCCACGCACTCCCCCAAAAACTACATCCCCTAAACCCCGAAAGCGGTTTAACATTTCTCCGACGCCTCGCCCCGATCGCGCTCGACGACTACGCCGCCTTCCTCGGCGGACGCCCCTGGAAAGGCAACGCCAGCGCGCGCGAAACCTATCCGCTCGACGCCCCGCTCCGCGCCCTCTCCGATTGGGACGCCGCCCAGCAACACGGCCTCCACCTCTTCTCCACCGCCGGTGGCCGCTGCGGGCGCTTCATCGAATCGCTCCACCTCAAACTCTCGCTCCTTCACCAGGCGCTTCACCACGCCCGCGCCGCCATCAAGCAACGCCAGCTCCCCTACCTCAACCTCTCCGCCGACTCCTTCCGCGTCGCGCTCGACGCGCCCGACACCACGCTCCCCGCGCTCTGGACCGCGCGCCTCGTCCCCGTCCGCGCCGGCCAGTCCATGGCGCTCCCCATCAAGACGGCCGATGTCCGCTACTTCATCGCCCTCGAACAACCCTCCGCCTCCGTCTATCGCCCCGCGCACATGACGCAGTCCATTCGCGGCTTTGGCGACGTGCGCATCCGCCGCGTTTACACCGACACCGGCGACCGCATCTGCGTCGAAGGCACGCTCGTCACGCCCGACCGCGTCGGCCACTCCGCGTCCGACATCCTCTGGCTCCGCCTCCCGCTCCCCAACATCGCGCCCGACCTCTTCGCCCGCCTCGACACCGCCGAGGGACTCGCCGCCGGCGAAGCCCGTTTCCGCACCATCCCCCAGGACCTCCCGCCCGAAATCAACGAAATGCTCCGCAACACCGAAGGCGCCGTGTTTCCCGACACGCCCTTCGAGACGATTCCCCTCCTCAGCGCGCCCGCCGACCTCTACTCGCTCGCCGTGCTCGGCGCGCTCCTCCTCCTCGTCAACTCCGGCAACACGCTCGGCGTCGCCACCGACGACCTCATCGGCTACGCCCGCAAGCTCGGCCAGGAAGCCACCAAACCCGCCGCGCCCGACACCGTGCTCGAACCCTTCGCCGCGCGCGCCGTCCAAGTCGCCGAGGCCGACCCGCGCATCCGCGCCGCGCTCGGCCCGCACCGCCTCGCCTACGACGGCGTCACCGCCGAGGACGCCGCCGACTGGGTGCCGCCCGACCTCTGGTGGCACATCATCGGCACACTCGCCCGCCTCATCCCCGGCGCCGGCCCCGACAGCTATTGCAAAGACTACGGCGACGCCTCGCCCTTCAACCTGGAAAAAGCCCTCGACGCCCCCCTGCGCGACCTCGGCAACCTCCTCCTCCGCACCCGCGGCCTCATCATCAGCGACTGGACCAGCAACCGCGAAGTCGCCCGCGTCATCAGAAAAATCCCCACGACTTAAGTCGACTTGAATCGATTTAAGTCGAACAACCATTCCGCATTTCCACCACATCCATCAATGAATACCAAAAGCATCCTATCCATCATCGCGGCGCTCACCGCGCTCTTCATCGCCGGTTGCGGCAGCACGCCGAAACCCGTTGCCCACGAGATAAAAATCACCGTGGACAAATCGCTCGAAAACACCTCGATGCAAATCGACATCATCGGCGCAAACGCCGTCTCCGACCTTCCCAAGTGGCAGTCGTATTCGGTCACCGACTACTGGCAGCCCGGCAACGCCACCCGTCGTGACACCGACCGCATCACGCTCGACTACGGCCGCGGCAAACCCGCCGCGCAAACCGTCCCCTCGACCGACGCCAAATGGAAACGCTGGCTCGACCAGGGCGCGAGCAACGTCGTCATCATCGCCGACCTCCCCGGCATCGCCGCCGACCGTGGCGGAGCCGCCGACCCGCGCCGCCTCATCCTCTCCCTCGACGCCAAGGCGTGGAAGAAGGACAAAAAAGCCCCCCTCGAAATCCTCGTTCAGGAAAGCGGCCTCCGCGTCCTCACCCCGCCGGCCACGGAAAAGAAAGGCTTCAAGCTCTTCTAATAAATTTTCGATTTTCGATTCTCGATTTTGGATTGGGAGCTACCGCTCCATCTTCGCGTCTCGGAGCGGTAGCTCCCCAATCCGCCCTATCGGTCTTATCCGTCCTATTCTCTGATGCCCCCCGGCAAAACCATCAACGGCTACACGCTTGGTGCTGAAATCTCCAGCACCGCGAGCGCCACCGTGCATTTTGCCGCCTCCTCCGGAGTCCCTGACAAACCCCAGGGGCTCGCCTTCAAAACCTACGCCACCGACCAGCCGCCCGGCCCCCGCCGCGCCGCGCTCTTCACCGCCTTCCAGTCCGCAATCGAGGCGCAACAAGCCGCGCACGCCAAGGCCCCCGGACGCTGGGTCGCCGTCCGCGCCACCGGCCTCGTCAAGGCGCCCCCGAAAATCCGCGGCATCGACAACCCCGCCGTCACCGCCGCCTACCTCGTCACCGATTATTATCCGCGCACGCTCGCCCGCATCATCGACGCGCGCCTCGAACTCGACCTGCGCGCCATCCACGCCTTCACACGCGGCGTGATCGACGCCCTCGTCGCGCTCGACGCCGCCGCGGGCCGCCCCCACGGCGCGCTCACCGCCGGAAACATTTTCATCGGCGGCAACGGCCCGCTTCGCAAATCCCCCGTCCTCCTCACCGAACCCGCGCCCCTCTCCGGCGTCACCACGCAGCAAGCCCGCGTCGCCGACAACCGCGCGCTCGGCACGCTCATCGCCACGCTCATCCGCCGCCGCCAGCACACCGGCTGGCCCATCGAGGACGGCCCCGAGTGGACCTCCCTCGGCAAACACAAACGCGCCTGGCTCGACTTCTGCAACTACCTCCTCGACCCGCACCCCGCGCCCGACACCGCCACGCTCGACGAACTGCAACGCCGCTTCGCCAAGCTCGGCGGACGCGGCATGCGCACCCGCACCAAAATCCTCATCCCCGTCGCCGCGCTCCTCGTCCTCTCGTCCCCCTTCGCCGCGCTGCGCTTCGCCCCCTTCGAAAAAATTCCCGAGTCCCTGCAAGAATTCGCAATCAAACTCGGCAACCTCCCGCCCGACGTCGAGGAAGTCCCGCCCGAGTTCGCCCAACTCTGCGACATCTGGTATGACTGGTTCGGCTCCCTCTGCGCCGAAGCCGGCAACGCCAGAAACGCCCCCCGATGGGGCGCCGACACCTGGCTCCGCGAAAACGTCCTCGTCCACATCACCCCCGAAGCCCGCGCCGCGCTCGACCCGCGCGTCCTCACCGAGGACAACCGCAACCTCGAAAACCTCCGCGCCAACCCGCCCGAATCCGCCAAGCGAGGCCTCGTCGTCCGCCGCGTCAAGCAAGCCCACGCCACGCTCGAAAAACTCGCCGCCAGCTTCGTCGAGTGGCCCGGCGCGAACACCCTCGCGCAAACCGCGGAACGCTTTGAAAAACTCGGCCTCGCCGCCGCCGCCGAAGAGCTCCGCGCGCCCGAGTTCACCAACCTCCCCTCCATCAACTCCGGACGCCTCCCCGCCAACATCACCCGCCGCCTCAACACCCTCGAAACCGCCGCCGCCGCCGAGCGCGCCTGGGCCGCCACCGCCCAAAAACTCGACACCCTCGACGCAACCAACGACCCCGTCCTCAAAGGCCTGCGCCCGCGCGAAATCACCGCCGCAGCCGCCGCGCCGCTCGCCGAACTCCCCGCCAAACTCGCCGAAACCGCCCCCGCGCTCGACACCCGCGTCGCCTTCGTCCGCGGCGATTGGGCCGGCGGCATCGGCCAAAAACGCTGGCTTGCCGAAAGCTTTGTGCGCAACCACACCGGCCCCGCAACCGACGAAACCCTCGCCCGCTGGGACGCCGAAATCCGCGACTACTACATCGTCACGCCCGACGAGGACCCGCGCCGCGCGCCCGCGCTCGACACCGCCGTCACCGCCGCGGCCACCGCCCTTCGCAACCTGACCAACGAGGAAGCCAGCCTCGGCGGCGGCACCGAAGTTTCCGCGCCGCTCACCCGCGAGCAAACCGCGCTCACCGCCGACCTCAACGCCTTGCGCGCCGAGCAAGTCCTCAAAAAAGACATCCCCGTCGCGCGCGAAAAAACCGCGACCCTGCAAAACCGCTACACCGCGCTCGCCGCGCAAATCGCCATCGCGCTCGACGAACTCCACCCCAACCCCGTCGAATGGCTCGCCCGCGTGCGTGCCGCCAACGTCGGCCCCAGCGCCGTCCTCAACGCCGAGTGGGCGCGCCGTCGCGACGCGCTCCTCACCGACATCACCGCCGACCGCCTCGCCGCCAACGAAAACGCCTTCCGCGACCTCCGCACCCGCGTTCGCCAAACCCGCGAATTCCTCTCCGGCCTCGACGGCCCCCAAGTCGCCGGCGGCGTGAAACCGCCCGATCTGGTTAAAACGGATTCTGCGATCACCGCCCAAACAAACGCGGCCGATGCGGCGCAAAAAGAAGAGCTGTTCACAAAGCTGCTCGCCGAAACACAATGGACGGCAAACGGCACACCCGCCCAAACGCTTGCCGAATTTGCCGCCACAACCGCCGTTCGCGGCAACACGGAAACCCTCGCTGCATGGCGCGAGGCGGCGACCAAACTCGCCCACGAACTCCAGGACCTCCAATCCGCGCTAAACCAAGGTTACGCATGGAATGAAAAAATCGGCGCGACCGACCAAACCCTCGGCGACAACTTTGCGCGCGCCTCGGCAAATGTCGCGGCCACCGCGGTAACCGCCGAGGGCAGCCCCTCGAAAATATTCGCGGAGTGCAGGCTGATTCAATCCCTCCAAACCGAAACCGACCGCGCCACGCTTGCGCAAACCGCGGCATCGCCCGCCTCGCTCAGCGTCCCCCTCTCGGCATGGCGGCGCCTTGACGCGCTTCCCGACTGGCCGGTGAGCGTTGAGGAACTCGACACTGAAATAACCTTGGAAAAAGGCCTGGTTGAGCACATCGAAAAATCACCGGCCTTCTCGACACCGCCCGGCGATTCCGCAACGGATGAAAAACAAAAGGCGGAAGCGCTCCTGGCCGAACTAAAAGCCAAACGCCTCGCGCTCATCACCGCCGCCGCGCCCAAACGCTGGCGTCGCGGCTACGCGCAAATCCCCGTCGAGCACACGCCCGACGTCATCGCGCGCATGGACGCCTTTGGCGTCAAACCCGATGACCTCACCGGCCTCGACCGCTTCGACTACCTCCTCGCGCAAGCCAAGCAAACCCGCTGGGCGCGCCTCACCGAAACCGACGCCCGCGACCAGCGAAACACATTTGTCACCAACGCCCGCGCCATTCCCGAAGTCACCGCGCGCGCCGAACTCTCCGCCTTTGTTGGCGAGGCGCAAAACATCAATCTCGAACCCACCGGCGAAAAAACAACGCCCGCCGACATCGGCCCCGGACGCATCGGCTGGGCGGGCGAGTTTTCCGACGACATGCGCGCCGCCACCTACCGCTGGACCGACCTGCGCGGCAACGCGCACATCCAGAAATACCTCCTCGTCGAACCCGAGGCCGGCGTTCCATTCTTCCTGTCCACGACGTCGGTATCCGTTGGCGAGTTCATCGCGCTCATCGAAGGCCGCCCCGAGGGCCGCGCCGTGATCGACGCCATGCCCGCGTGGATCGGCGACGTCTCCGGCGGCATCGACACCGACTTCCGCCCCGGCCCGCAACCCTGGCGCGTGCTCGCCCAGCGCCGCACCACCGCCACGCGCCTCAACGACTCGCGCATGTCGCTCAACACCCGCTGGCAGGCGTTCCTCGACCCGCGCTGGCCCGAACCCTACTACGCGCCCGGCATCACGCCTCCCTCGCCGCCGACCCCCAACGCACCGATGCAAAACCTCCCGCCCGCCGCCGCCCGTGTATTCACGGAACGGATACTCGGTGCGCGCCTCCCCACCACCGAGGAATGGTCCGGCATCGTCGAGCTCTTCGCCAAAAAACTCGCGCGCCCCGACGCCCCCGGCGCAAACTTCACCGACGCCACCTGGCTCGCCCAGCGCGACCACCTCGTGAAAAACGGCGCGCTCTTCGAGTTCCCCTGGCCCGACTCCGGCGCCTACGCGCCGCCCGGCGCGCCCTCCCCGACCGTGCAAACCCATTCCACGGCCCCGGCCTACGCCCCGGAGCAAAACGACGGCGCGCTCTGGTTCTCCGACGTCAACGCCGCCTCCGCGCAAAACGAAACCGGCTTCGCGCACCTCTTCGGCAACGTGGCGATCCTGCTTCACGATCCCCTCGCCGCCGCGGGCGGCGCTTATTCCGTGGCCGGCGGCTCCGCCATTTCGCCCGCCACCATCGACCCGAAAAAAACCTACCCGCTCCCCGCCGAAAGCGAAGGCTACGCCGACGTCGGCATCCGCCCCGCCTTCGACGCCTCCAAATCCATGATCATCCGCGGCCAGCTCATGATGCTCCTCCGCAAACAACCCTACGTTCGCCAACAACAATAGAACCGACTTAAATCGACTTAAATCGAATTACGTCGCCGCCAACCTCCCGCCATTTTTTATGACAACACCCACCTCCACCGCCCCCTCAAACTCGCAGCCCCTCACCGACGCGCCCGCCTGGGCCGCCGCCGCCGCCACGCGCCTGCGCTACCTGCAAGCCAACTTCGCCGACGATCCCGCCGAGAGCCGCGAGGCGTTCCTCGAGGACGAACTCAAAAAACTCCTCGACCCCGTTCCGCTCGGCAAACGCCAGCTCTACCTCGACACGCTCGCGGAAAAGTTCCCCACATGGGAATCGCTCTCCTCCGCGCCCGCCGTCGCCACCAAGGCCGCCAGCGAGGAACGCACCCCCGACGAAGTCTGGGCGCTCTTCCTCAAAACGCTGCCGAAGTTTTCCCTTGAGCAACGCGAAACGATCAAGGCCCGCCTCGCCGACGCCGGCTTCGTGCGCGTCTCCGGCGACTCGATCGACGGCAGCTCCACCGCCGACATCGTGGACAAGCTGAAAATCCCGCCCTCCGACAAAATCGACGGCTCGCGCCTCGGCAAACTCTACGCCGCGCTCGCCGAGTTCGCCATCATGACCGACCAGCTCGCGTGGAACGTCTGGAAAGGCCTCTCGCCGAAATCCACCATCCGCCGCGACGGCTCCGCCGGCGATCTGCGCACCGCGCTCCGCCGCTCCACGACCGGCGACCCCGAGGTTTCCGCCGCGCAAATCGCCGGCCAGCTTGAAAAAAACCGCCAGCTCATCGCCGGCCTCATCGCCGCCATCGGCCCCGCGGGCAAGAACTTCACGCGCCGCTTCCAGTCGCGCTACTCGCCCGAGGCCATCCGCGACATGGTCAAGCTCGAAGGCGCCTCCGTCTTCGGCAACGCCGACGCCCGCAACTGGAAAAAATACACCGAACTCGCCCAGGAAATCAGCGAGGACACCATCCAAACCGACATGATGGACGCCGTCGCCAAATACGCCGAGGAACTTATGAAAGGACAAAACCGGTAGTAGAATTTTCGATTTTCGATTCTCGATTTTCGATTGCGCGCTACCGCGCGGCACCGAAATTGAAAACGGAGCGGTAGCTCCCAATCGAAAATCGAGAATCGAAAATCCAAAATTAAGTCCCGCACTTTAACCAGCAACCAAACAACCACCAACAACCACACTCCCCATCCCACCACCATGTCTCTCAACATCCATTGGCACGAAGGCCTTTTTCTTCAACCGCACCACCTCCAGCGCCTCCAGCACGGCGTGCTCGCGCAGAACCAATCCGACCGGCGCCTCTCGTGGTCGCATCCCTACGGCATCATCGAATCGAAACTCTCGCTCGACGACCTCGCCAACTTCCGCGTCCGCTTCGACAAACTCCACGCCGTCATGCCCAGCGGCCTCGAAGTCAACTACCCCGAAAACGCCGAGCTGCCCTCCATCGACCTGAAACCCCTCTTCGCCGGCAGCGGCGCCGTCTTTAACATCTACCTCGGCGTGCCGCTCTGGAAGGAAGGCCGCGCCAACTCCGGCGGCGAGTCGCCCTCCGAGCAACCCGACGCCACCGCCAAGATCATCTACCGCGTCGAGGAAAAAACACTCGCCGACGAAAACACCGGCGACAACTCCAAGCCCCTCCTCATCCGCCGCCTCAACGCCCGCTTCGTCACCGACGACGAGGACAAGTCCGACCTCGAGCTCATCCCCGTGCTCCGCCTCGTGCGCGGCGTCGGCGAGCAACTCGGCCAGCCCAAGCTCGACCCCGAATACGCCTCGCCCTGCCTCTTCCTCACCGGCTCCGCCACGCTTCACAACATCGTGCGCGACCTCGTCAACCAGGTCGAGGCCTCGCGCACCGAACTCGTCATCCAGATCAACCGCGGCGGCTTCGCGATGGACACCCTCCGCGGCGCGCAAATCGAGCAAGTCCTCCGCCTGCGCACGCTCAACCATTACAGCGCGCGCCTCACCACGCTGCTCACCGCCGCCAGCATCACGCCCTTCGACTGGTATCTCGAACTCCGCTCGCTCCACGCCGAGCTCTGCGGCCTGCACCCCGACAAGGACGATTACGAAATCCCGCCCTACAACCACGAAAACCTCTTCAACGGCTTCGACCAGCTCAGCACCAAAATCCGCGCCCTCCTGCGCGGCGCGGTTGCGGCCTCCTTCCTCAAGGTTGACTTCACCACCACGCCCGACGGCCTCGAAGCCACGCTCACCGAGGAGCATTTCACGCGCCCCGTCGAATACTACCTCGCCATCAAGTCGGGCGAGGACCCGCGCCAGATCGCCCCGATGATCGAGGACGGCAACCGCTTCAAACTCATGCCCAAGAGCATGGCCAACCGCGCCGTGCGCGGCGTCGAGCTCAAGGAGGAGCGCTTCCCCCCGATGCAGCTCCCCGCGATTGGCGGCCTGAGTTTCTACCGCCTCAACCGCGCCGAAAGCGCGCGCATCTGGCAGCAACTCCAAACCGAAAAAGTCGCCGTCCTGCGCTGGCCCGACCAGGAAAAATCCGACTTCCAAGTGGCACTCTACATGACACTCGCCGATTGAAGAAATTTTCGATTTTCGATTCTCGATTTTCGATTGCGCGCTACCGCGTGGCAGCGAAATCAAAACGGAGCGGCAGCTCCCAATCAAAAATCGAAAATCGAAAATCGAAAATAAAATCTCCCGTCTTCTCTCACACTCACCGCCTACCATGAATCCACTCGACACCAAACCCGCACCCGTTCCCACGCTTCACGAACTCTGCGATCCGCTCTTTCAGGAAATCTGCCGGCTCAACCGCATCGGACGCAAGGCGCCCGCGGGTGAATACGCCATCACATATTCCGAAATCAAGGGCATCTTCGCCAACATGGCCGAGCGCGCGCGCAAGGACGTCCGCCTCAACCTCAACTACGAGAAAGTCGAGCTCGCGCTCGTCTTCTTCGTGGACTTCATGATCGCCGAGGCGAAGCTCCCCTACTCCGCCGAGTGGAACAAAAAACGCCTCGCCTACGAGCGCAACGAACTCGCCGGCGACGAAAAGTTCTTCGACATGCTCGACGAAACCCTCGCCGACACCAAGGAAGGCGCGGTCGAGCGGCTTGTCATTTATTACATCTGCCTCGGCCTCGGATTCAGCGGCTGGTATATGGGCCAGGACGAATACCTGCGCAAAAAGCAAAAGGAAATCCTCCCCCGCATCCGCCCCTACCTCGACACCGACGAATCCGGCCTCATCTCGCCCGACGCCTACAAGAGCACCAACACCGTCAACCTCCCGCTCCCGATGGGCTCCACGCTCATCCCGATGCTCATCTGCCTCGTCACGCTCATCGTCGTGGTCATCGCCGCCAACATCGTCCTCTTCAAAACCGCCTCCAGCGAACTCACCCAATCCGTTGACGAAATCCGCGCCCACGAAAATGCCTCGGCCGCGCAAGGCGCGGCAAATTCCAATACTCAAAACCCAAATTCCAAATAAATTCCAAAATCTCAAATGACCAAATCTCAAAAAAGCATCCGCCCGCCATTCGTAGCGCAGACTGCCAAGTCTGCCTCTGTGCCACGGGCTGCCAGCCCGTGTGACGAGGCACAGCCTCGCTCTTTGGAATTTGGAATTTGAGATTTTTTTGGGATTTGGGATTTCGGAATTTGGAATTTTCCCGCTCTCCCCGCCTTTAACCGTTCCCTTTCACAAACAAACACCAGCACCACCCTCACCACGCCATGAAAGACCTCTTTAACAGCATTTCTGACAACCTGCGCTACGTCGCCATGCTCCTCGCGGGCACCGGCATCGCCGGCTCGGTCCTCTTTGCCGACCGCGCCATCTACACCGTCTTCGCCATCGGCCTGCTCGTTGTCGGCAGCTTGCTCTTTGTCTTCGACGCCGTGCGCCGCGCGAAAAAATCGAAGGCCGAAAAACGCCTCGCCGCGCAACTCGCCGACAACTCCTCCGGCAACGCCGGCATCTCCGAGGCCGCCCGCCGCGCCCAGCTCGACGCCCTTCGCGAAAACTTCCAGAAGGGCATCGCCAAATTCCGCGCCGCCGGAAAAGACATCTACACCCTCCCCTGGTATATGGTCGTCGGCGAACCCGGCTCCGGCAAAACCGAGGCCGTGCGCCGCTCCAACGTCGGCTTCCCCCCCGGCCTCCAGGACGAAATGCAAGGCGCCGGCGGCACCATCAACATGCACTGGTGGTTCACCAACCACGCCATCCTCCTCGACACCGCCGGCAAGCTCCTCTTCCAGGAAGCGCCCCCGGGCACCACCACCGAGTGGACCGAGTTCCTCAACCTCCTCACCAAGTCCCGCCCCAACTGCCCCATCAACGGCCTCGTCCTCGTCATCCCCGCCGACTCGCTCCTCAAGGACAACGCCGACGACATCGCCAAAAAAGCAGGCAAAATCTGCGAGCAACTCGACCGCATCCAACGCACCCTCGACGTCCGCTTCCCCGTCTTCATCCTCGTGACAAAGTGCGACCTCCTGAACGGCTTCCGCGAGTTCTTCTCCGACATGAAGGACCCGCACCTCCAGCACCAAATGACCGGCTGGTCCAACCCCGACCCGCTCGACACCCCCTTCAAGCCCGAGCACGTTGACGAATACCTCAACACCATCGCGCAAAAAATCGCCCGCCGCCGCCTCGGCCTCCTAGCCGACCCCGTCGCCACCGATCCCAGCGAACGCCGCGCCGACGAAGTCGATTCGCTCTTCGCCCTGCCCAACTCCATCCAGTCGCTCGCGCCGCGCCTCCGCCGCTACCTCGAGACCGTTTTCGTCACCGGCGAATGGTCCGCCAAGCCGCTCTTCCTGCGCGGCATCTACTTCACCTCCGCGCTCACCGAAGGCAAGGCGCTCGACCTCGAACTCGCCCAAACCCTCGGCGTCACCCCCGACTCGCTCCCCGAGGGCAAACTCTTCGAGCGCGAACGCTCCTTCTTCCTCCGCGACCTCTTCATCCAAAAAATCTTCAAGGAAAAAGGCCTCGTCACCCGCGCCTCCAACACGCGCAAGCAACTCAAGCGCCGCCAGCTCATCCTCGGCGGCACCGCCGTCGCCGGCCTCGCTCTCACGCTCACCCTCTCCATCTGGGGTTACTTCTCCGTGCGCGACAGCGTCGGCGCCGAATCCGCCTACTGGAAAGCCGCCGCCGCCGACTGGACCAAGGACCACACTTGGAACCCCATCGTCACCCCCGAATTCCGCGGCGCCGAAAAATACAAATACAACGGCGACAACCCCGTGCGCGTGGGCTCCGAGCAAATCCCGCTCCACGAATTCCACGCCCGCCTGCAATTCCTCGTCACCCGCGACCTCTCCGTGCCGCTCGTCTTCAAGCCCCTCGACATCTTCGGCACCACCACCAACGCCGGACGCCGCGAGGCCCAGCGCGTCCTCTTTGAAAGCAGCGTCATGCGCCCCGCCATCGCCGCCGCGCGCACCCGCATCGCCAGCGAGGACGCCGTCGCCACCTGGACCGCCCGCGACACCTCCGCCCTCGCCACACTCATCCAAATGGAAGGCATCATCCACTACCCCATGCTCCCCGGCCAGACCGTCGAGTTCGCTCCCGGCGCATTCCTCACACCCCTCATCGGCCTCTGGACACCCGACGGCAAAATCCCCGCCGACCTCAACGGCGCCTTCGACGCCACCTACTACGAACGCGGCGGCTCCGGCTACAACAAATGGCCCAACGTCACCTACTCCGCCGGCATCTCCTTCCGCGAAAACACCCCCATCGCCAAGGCCTGGCTCGCCTTTGCCAAGGCCCAGGGCGCGGGCGCGGCAACCCAAAAAACCGACATCACCAACCTCGCCAAAATCCGCGACGCAGTGAACGCGTTCGCTTCCGGTGAAAAAGATTACCAGCTCTACGCCTCGCGCGACAGCAACATCGCCGGCTGGCTCGCGGAGGCTCGACGCACCTTCACCGCTCTCGAAGCCGCCAAAACCGCGCTCGACGGCGCCATCGAACAAGGCCGCTCCAACGGCATCTTCGCCAAGGACGCCTCACCCGCCCTAGCCACCGCCTATGGAGAAATCGTCCAAAAAGCCCGCGCGCAAAACGAGGCCGGCAGCAAGGCCATCCGCGAAGTCGTCAACAAGTTCACCAAGCCCGACCTCGGCACCCTCGCCACCAAGGCCAACGCCACCGGCGCGATCGGCGAGCTCGTCGGCTCCGTCACTGAAAAAGCCGGCCCCACCGCCGAGGATCTCGCCAAAAAAATGAAGACCAGCTTCACGCCCGAGTTCCCCATGTTGCAGGAAATCACCGCGCGCCTCGACCAGATGGAGCAAGTCACACTCGCCGAAACCCGCGCCGTCTTCGGCGACACCAAACCCGAGGACCTCGCCCTGCTCGATAAAAACTACCTCGATATCAACGAAAAGCGCCCCCTCTACGAAATCCGGTTCGCCGCTTACAACCGCGGCATGGACCTCTTCACGCTCGCGCCCTCGACCGCCGACACCCTCGTCGGCGAACTCGGCAGGCACATCGAACAAGCCGCCGCCATCGCCGCCGCCATTGACGCCGAAGGCTCGAAATACAACCAGGCGCTCATGTCCGATTTCCGCAACACCGTCCGCCAGGTCGCGCGCGCCGGCAATCAGGCCCGCGAACTCGACCTCTTCAAACTCCACCACGACACCATCGCCGGCTACCTCCGCAAAAATGTCGGCTTCCCGATCCTCCTCGACGCCACCGACATCATCACCACGACCGACACCCTCAAGAAAAACGTGGACTTCATCAAGGCCGCCCGCGCCGACCTGGCCGACTCCCGAGGCCCCAGCGCCGCGCGCGCCACGGTCAACCGCAGCACCGAGCGCATCAATAAAATCATCGGCATCCTCAACGCCCTGGCCGCCCCCGACGGCGCGCCCGCCAGCGTCAAAATCCAGATCGCAAAATACGAGGACCAGAAAAAGTTCATCACCGAGCGCGGCATCTCCAGCGATTTCGGAGCGGTCTTTGCGGGCAACCTCTGGCGCACCGCGCGCATGAGCGGCCGCGCCGCGCGCACCCAGTCGCCCTCCGACGCCGAGCTCGCCACCATCCGCGTCACCGAGACGATGCCCCCGCTCGAACTCTTCCTCGCCGCCGACGTGAAACCGACCCCCGACACGCAAGCCGCGTTCACCGACACCTGGACGACGCTGCGCCTCATCTCGAAATCCGGCTTCCGCAAGTCCGACGGCAAGACCTGGCAGGCCCCCGTGAGCATCCGCGACAACACCGTTGGCGAAGGCGCCCCGCAATCGGACCTCTTCCTGATCCTCCAATTCCAATACGACAACCAACTCCCCGAACTCGCCGACTGGCCGACGCGCACGAACCTCGGCCTAAATTAAAACACTCCCGACCGCCCCGACTTAAATCGATCCAAATCGATTTAAGTCGATTTGCGTCGCCATCCCAATCCCCCGCCATGCCCGACTTCTTCAAAGACTTCCTGCACCAAGAACTCGTCGAACACGGTCGCAACGCCCCTCCGACCGTGCATCTCGCGGCGTTTGGCAAGCACCCCGCGTGGAACGACCACATGGAGGACATCAACCTCAACACGCTCACCCTCCTTGAGGCCAAACGCTACATTTACCTCCAGGGCATCTCCGGCAACATCGACAGCGGCGCATGGAACCCGCCCGCCGCCCCCGTGGGGGCGTCGCAAGCGACGCCCTCCGATTCAGCCCTTCAGCCCTTCAGTCCTTCAGCCCTTTCTTCACCAGCCCTCTCCTTCAACCACTGGCTCCTCTGGCACCGCCCCGGTGAAATCCTCCTCGGTCGCCTCCTCGCATCGACCGACGGCAAAGGCCGCACCCGTTATCCCTTTGTTGTCCTCGCGCACATCATAAACCTGCCGCTCGCGTCCGCCCTCGAAACCTGCGCCCCGCTCATCGACGAAGCCGCGCGCCAGGCACGCGAGGCGACCACACCGGATGCCGTGCGCCAGATCATTGTCCAAACGCGCAGCCGCCTTGCCGCCGCCGTCGAAGCGACCGCGGATTCGCCAAGCCCGATTCCCCCCGGCCTTCGTCCCGCCATTGATCCGTCCGGCTGGACGCGCCTCTACCACGTCATAGAAAACCAGCTTCACCAATACGGCCCCGGCGCGCGTCCCGAGCATCCCTCCTGCCGCCACCTGCGCCTCCCCTCCGCCTCGGGGACCGCACGCGTCCCGCGTGCAGACGGCGTCGTCCCCGACGCCGCCCCGCAAAACCTCCTCTGGTGGGCGGCCTACTGGCTCACGCAGCTCGACACGCAAATCCCCCTGCTCCTCATCGCCCCCGAAACCGCCGCCTGGCTCGACCTGATCGTCGGCGAACCCGCCAGCCAGCATTTCCGCTGCCTCCTTGTCGATTCCGGAGCGCTCCCCACGGTCACGGACACGCCCTATTCCGTGCCGTCGCACATCGAGCAAGTCACAAACGAACTGCTGCTCAACGCCGACGAGTCCGCCCTGCCCGCGCGCAGCCTTTTTCACCTCAAGCCGCCCACGCGCGACACCGCGCTCGCCATCATCTGCACCCGCGACGGACTCGCCAAGGCCACCCGCCCCCCCGGCCTTCTCAAAAAACTCTTCGGCTGAGCGTTTCCAAGGAGCGTAAAACAAAAATGTAGGGGCGCGCCTTGCGCGCGCCCTCGTGTTCACCCGCCTTGAGCATGCGTTTGCATAAAATCGCCCGCATACGAGGGCGCACGCAAGGTGCGCCCCCGCAAAAATAGACCGCGCCCGCATGGCTGGTCGGGCGCGGCCATCCCCTGCTCAATGCCCGCTTCACGCGATTCAAAAACGCTGAAACGCGCCTGCGGCCAAATTTTAATCGGGGAGCGGAACGGTGAGCGCGCCAATTTGCGAATCAATATCCTTGGCCAGCGTCACGGCCAGTTCTTCCACGTAGGCTACCTCATGCGACAGGGGCTTGGCTTTGATTAAGTGCTCTTTTGATTTTAAGAGGGTTCCCTTTCTCCACTTGCCCAATTCCACCGCAAATTTCCGAAGTCCCTCGGGCAGCCCTTTAAGCTCACCCACCTTGCGCTTGCCCGCATAACCGGATATATGCCTTTTCCTATGGTGGAGGATGAAATTACTTATGGAGTCATATCCACTCGGCAATAGCGCGTCCACTTTATCAAGCTTTGATTTTCCCGCAACATCGACACAGCTCTTTATTTCTTTCGCCAGCTCTTTCTCCACTGTTTCCGCAAGTTTTTTGAGTTTTTTGTCATCTATTAGAATTTTTCCTCCCGGGGGGGCGGATTTTTTGTTTTTTTCCGCGTCGCGAACGATTTTCCTTATCTTTTCGCATTCGGCCGCCATGAGATCCAGTCCGTTGCAATACGCCTTCAGATGTTTCGACCACCCGTAATGCTCAAGTTTCTCGGTGAGCTTTTTCTCGGCGTTCAGCACTTTTATGTATCCATCGCAGATCATGAGCACTATGTCGGGATTCGTTTGATCTTTGCAGTATTTTTCCACTGCGACGGGTAATTTTGTGGCAAACTTACCGTATTTAGCAAGAAATCGCTGGTAGTCGTCCTGGGTGAATTCACCCTCCTTGTATGCTTTCTTTGCAGCCGCGTGCATGCTCTTGTGCATGTGCGTGGTATGGGATTCAATGCAAGCATTCAGGGCTTTGATTGTTTTTCTATCGAGGGCCATGATTTTTATTATATTTAGGGTTTATATTGAGGGTTGATTGTTCGGCAAATTTGAGGGGCGGCACGCGCCACGCGCGGCGCGGTCGCCCCCTGTCCGGCATTACTTTTCATGCGCGCGCATTTCGTTAAACGTCCAACCGTTCACACAGGGAGATCCACCCGAAAAGTTTTTGTTGTATTCAAAGATCGCCGCTCTCAAGGGCGAATCTTTAGGATTCTCATGAAGCTTGGACTCCAGGGCTAGATTAAAGGCCCCTCCCGAAGAAAAACGTTTTCTCAAGGTTTCAAAACTCCTCTTGTCAGTCACCCAATCGGACTCCAGGTCCCTCATCATCTTTAGCATCTCCGCGGACGACGACTTTCTGAAGTCGTCAAAATTCCTCGCGAAGCCCTGTATATTCCATTTTGGCTTTCCCATGGCCTTGAGCAACGCGGACATTTTCGCCATGCTGGCCAGAATCACCTTGCCCAGTTGATCATAAGCGGCCTGCGCGCCCTTTGCGGTCGACTCCAGCCCGTCCTTCGCTTTATACGCATCGGCGATAAGTCCCGGCAGTTTTACACACTCCGGCAGCAGCGCCTTCAGTGTGGCCAGATACCCCGTGGGAAGTGCGTTTGGCTTAAGTTTGCCCGCGCGCCCAATCTCCTTCTTGATCGATGCGACAAGTGCCTCGGCGGCCTTTGCCTGGCCGGAGCCGCTTTCCGCGTTTTTCCACAGGATCCCCGTGGACTTTACAAATGCCACGACATTCTTGTCGGTGCTTTTTATTTCGAGAATGCTGCCAATTATGGGCTTGCAATGCTTGAAGTGGGCGTGGGCGGCCTTGAATTCTTTCAAATCCGTAGCTTTCATGTCAGCCTTCCCGCTTGTCTTATTATCATACCATTTCTTTACCTCAAAAACGTAAGCGTAGAGTTTCCTGACTCGGGCTTCCGCAACCTCTCGTGGTGTGAGCATGCCGCCCGTCGTCGAGAGCAGGGCGATGTCCCTGAAATTCGAATTATTTTGCAAGTCGGTAAATACCTTCTCGCCCGTCTTCCATCCGGCGGGATCCTTTGCCTTGAGCGCGTCGGATGCCTTTTTTATTTCATCGGCGACGTCACCGGTCGTATTAAAAAAGGCGAGATACGCGACGATCATCGCCTCGTAATCCTTCGTTACCGCCTCCGCGAGGCGGTGCGATTCGTTATTATATTTCACTGACGCATCAAATATTTTTTTGAATTCCGCGTATGCTTTTTTACTCATGGTGTTTATTGGTGTTGTTGGGTTGGTGTTGTTGGGTTGGTTGATATGTTTGTATTAATCTAAAATGCCGGATTTTTTACCGCGGATGGACACAGATAAACGCAGATGTTTGTGTTGCGGAGTCTATCGCTTTTGCTGCAGCTTCGCCAGATTTTCCATCGCCCTCTTGAAGTCCGCATCCGCTTTGGCAAGAGCGATCATTTTTATGCCAATTTGCTCCGCCGATTTAGCATTGGCGACGACAGCATCCAGCGATTTCTCAGCGGTATTCTGAATGAATTCGCCGCCGAGGGACTTGAGCATTTTTTCGAAGGCGGGGAAAGTCACTCCTTTGAGAAGGCCGGCTTTCAGTGAATCGTGGAGACCTTTGGCAAACTTGGCGTCAATCCAGACACTGAGCGCGGCCATTGGTATTTTTTTCCAAACCGCCTGTGCAACAGCGCCAGCAAAGTCCTCGGTGGAGGTGCCGCTTCTGGCCGCGCTGCTCACCTCCGCGATGATCGTCTTGATGATATCCTTGCCAATATTATTAGCCCACTTGCCAAGGAATTCTCCGATTTTATTGGAGCTGATTCCCTTAAGCCACTCCACCTTAAGCATGGGCACCAGCCTCCCTCCAACTTTTTGCAGGAGAGGTCCCGTTGCCGCGCTGCCAGCGGTGGAAACGATGACGTCCGCTGTGATGTTCATGGCCGCGTCGCCAAGGCCCTTGCTCGTGCCGGCGGCGAGTTTGCCGATTTCGTTCGCGAAGCTTTTCAAGCCATTGAGGGCGCCGTCAACGAGCACGCCCTTCCCTCCGACTGCCCCGGTTTTGGCTTTAACCAGAATTTCGAGCGCTCCGAAGCTCACGTCGCGCGTGACCTCAATTCCCTTGATGATGTTTTCGCCGCCGCCTATCAGTTTCTCACGGTAATTCTGCATCATTTTGAGCGCGGAATTGATATCATCGGCCGCTTTTTTATAACGAAACTCCAAGACCTCGTATTTTCTGCCATTGATCGCAGCCCTCAAATTTTTGACGGCAGCCTCGGCGTTACGGATCGGGCCTTCGGGCGGAAAATCGGGCGTCCCCGGAAGGTTGTGCAACAGCCATCCGACGATATACTGCTCATTATTCTTCTTGTGGGCGTCATTCCACAGCATTCTGGGAATTCCGGCGCGCCTCTCCAAATCATCAGCGATGCGTTTGAAATCTCGCTCCAGTTGTTTTTCAATTGCGTGAAGCTCATTTGATATTTCAATGGCCTGCTTTCGCGCATTATCCTCCGCGATTTGCTTCTCCATATTTGAGCGCATCTGCTCGCGGGCTGTTACTCCGCCCCGGCGCTGCGTCTCAAATACGGCATGAGTAATCGCGCTCACAATTTTTCCGTCCCTTGAGGCGTGCTCGAGTATTGTCGCCTTGATGCTTTTCTTCTTTTCAATCGCAACATGAATCGCGTTTTGGGTCATCATGGTGAAAGCCTTGAACTCCTTGACCATGGCGTCCTCGACCGCATCTTCCAGCTCGGCCTTGGGCAAAGCCATTCTGCCGCCCAATTTTTTGGGATGCAGCAGGTCAACCAGCTCAATCGCAAAATAATACTCGAACCAATTGTGCAATTCTTTCCACGGACATGCTTTCGCAAGGCGTTCCGCGAGCATGTTGGCTCCTTTCGCCGGCTTTTGGACAAGGTCGACGCCCTTGCGCTCCAGTTCGCCCACGAGTGTTTCCACTATTTTATAGCCGCCGCCATTTGGCATGGCCCACACAGTAAAGTAGCCTTCCATGTCCTTTTTGGTGAGCCAGACGGACGATTTGACCTTGGTGGCGGCCATCGTAGAGCCAATCACGATGAATTTTTTGAGGTTCGTTTTGTCTTTGAGCAGAGACATGATGTTTGTGGTGGTTAAGGCTGTGTTGCTGCGGGTTTGGTGTTTTGCGATGGGTTGCCGGAAAAAACATCCCCGGTCATCAATGCTTTGGGATTTATGCGGAAAAGGTTTCGGAAAATCTTCGGAGAAAATTCTCGCCCGAGCAAAAAATCACACAACTCATTAAAAATGAATATATAGAAAAATTCATTCATGCGCCCGTCCGGAATCCGCGCAATCTCCCGAAAAAATCCCAGAACCTTTTTTCAAAAAATCCCAATACATGGGTAAGCGGAAATATTTTTCCGTTTTGCGGCGGGGCGCATCTCCGTCCGACATCAACCAACAACCAAAACAACATCATGAGCGACAACATCCCCGAGTATCCCGCGGCACTCACCAAGAATGAGTGGAAAAAGAAAAAAATCCAGCTCGCCAGCAAAATCACAAAATCAATAGAGGACGAACTGGATGCCTGTGCAAGGACCTACAATCAATCGCGCGCAGCCATCGAAAAGAGCGAAGCCGACCTGAAAGGACACAAGATAAAGGATTCCAGTTTCATACCGTTTGCGACTTCAATCCGAGCCTTTGTAGCCGACATCACCGCTGCGGTCAACAAACTGCAAACACTGATGGCAAATACTCAAAAACAGAACGGCAAGTTGGCCAACTTAAAAACATACAATAGTAAGTTGCAAAGCGCGGCGGGCTCATTTCTCGCGGCTATTAACGCCTACAATAAAGTATTTCTTGGGAAAATTGATCTGGTGATGAAAGAACGCAAGAATCTGATCATCCGGCTTAATTTTTCCATGAAGAGGAGCGCGGATGCGAAAAAAGAATTCGAAAGGCTCATCAAGGTCGGAAACCAATTGATTCGGCATGCCCGGCCTTTGCAAAGGAGAGATGTCTTGCTGATACTCGTGGACTTTAACACTGCGGTTGAAAAATCGATCGCCGCAGGCGCTTTGAGGGAAGCCCGCTTTGATCTTCAAGCGGTGGAAGCAGTTGAGGCGAAGTGGATATACGATGTCGCATTGTTTGACAAAATCAGTGAGTGCCAAGCGGCAATAAGAGCCATTGACCCCCTATTAAAGGATATTGAGGATATCCGTGAAATAATTGACTCCTATGGAAAATAGGCCGCCCATGCCTTGGAGGTTATCCCGAATTAAGAGTTTCCAATCTTTTTTGACCACGGATCACGAATTGGCACGGATGACAAACCGGGCGTCGCAAGCGACGCCCCCCACGGTATTTATCCGCGCAATGTAAAACCGGCATCCTCATGATTTCAGACTATTCGAGGTAGGGCGAACCCTCCGGGTGAGCCGAGGGTGGTGAGCGGCTCCCCCGGAGGGTTCGCCCTACCAAAAACCAAAAGCTTAAGGACGTTGGCATAAGACCGCTCGCGGACTCGTAGACGTGGGCGAGTCATGCAAAAATACGATTCCTCACGTATTCCTCCGTGCTCCTCGGTGTCCTCCGTGGTTAATACCCAAGGCGGATGGGATTTCATGAAAAATCCCGCAACCCCGCGCCGAAAAATCCCAATGGATTTGCGAACGCGGCACCATGCCCGGCGTAACTCACCATCCATTGCCAACCCTCAAATCCAAACAAACACCATGACATGATCGCCATCGAAGCCGCCAGGGACAAGCAGTTCATGGATCAAATCCGGGCTGAAATCGCCAAGATCGAAAAGAAAAAATGACCCTCAAAACCGTCCCTGCCGCTCGCCGCCACACCGTAACCCGTCCGGTGTCCCAAACTCAAACCGCGAGCATTTCGCACACGCGCATTTTTCCATCAAATTGCATTAATCACCCATGCTATTACAAAAAAAATCGTGAATTGTAATCACCTGCCCGTTGACTCCTTGCGCATCCCCGCAACTTGATTATCCCGTTCGCAGGCAATCCACAGCCACCCGCCATCCATTCTCTCCATCGTATTTGCAAACATCCGTTTTGTCTTTTAAACGCCGCTTGCGTTTTTTGGCGAAACAGCATGTATGTGAATACCCCCCTGAAGACACCTAAAGCCTCTGAAATATGAACCCGAAACCATTCGGCTCGCCACGCGTTATCACCGCATGCATTCTCGCCATCTGCGCGCTTGTATTCACCCCAAACCTGCCCGCGCAAGCCGACGCCCCCGCCGCGGGTGAAACCTACCGCGCCGAGTCATTCACGCTGGGCTACGGCGCCGAGACGGAAAGCATCATTCCGCTCGACGCGCTCCGCTCCCTCAAGGTCAACATCGAGTTGCGCGACGGCGTTTATTACCCGTCAACCGGCCCCGTCGCCGCCGCGCCCTGCGCCGTCGGCCAGACCTTCCCCGACGGCAAGTTTTCCGAGGCCGCGCTCCTGGAAATCTTCCAATCCATCGCAAAATATTACAACACCCGCGGCATCTACGGCGTGTTTGTCGTGGTGAACCGCGACGACATCGACCCGCAAACCCGCGAGGACTACCGCCCCGCCAACCGCAAGGACCTGCGCCTCACGATCTGGGTCAGCCGCGTGAGCGAAATGCGCACCATCGCCAAGGGCTCGCGCATCCCCGCCACCGGCGCAATCAACAACCCCGCGCACAAACTCATCCTGAAACACTCGCCCCTCCAGCCCGACCCGAACACCACCAAGCCCAATTCCGCGCTCTGGAAAAAACGCCTCGACAACTACCTCCTCGACCTCAACCGCCACCCCGCCCGCCGCGTTGACGCCGCCATCTCCGCCGGAGCCAGCGCCGGCGAAGTCACGCTCGACTACCTCGTCTCCGAAACGCGCCCCTGGTTCGCCTACGCCCAGCTCTCCGACTCCGGCACCGACGAAACCGACGACCTCCGCGCCCACCTCGGCTTCTCCTACTACCAGCTCACCAACCACGACGACACGCTCCTGCTCGACCTCTCCTCCACCACCGACATCGAAAGCGGATTCTCCGCCTCCGCCAGCTACAACCGCCCCCTCCTCTACCCCAACACCCTCCGCGCAAAAGTCTACGGCGCCTACTCCGAGTTCACCGCCCGCGACCTCGGCATCGCCCTCGACAAGTTCACCGGCTACTCCATCGCCACCGGAGCGGAACTCCCCTGGAGCCCCTTCCGCATCCCCGGCGGCATCTCGTTCGACATCATCCCCGGCGTCACCTGGCAAAAATACCACACCTACGACAGCAACCAAAAGGACGTCCTCCCCCTGCGGGGCAAGTCCACCACCGATTTCATCACCGCCTCGCTCAGTCTCCACTTCGAGCGCAACACCGACGCCATGCGCACGTATTTCCGCATCAAATACGAAACCAATTTCGACGGCGACACCGGCCTCACCGCCAACCAGCTCATCGCCCTCGGCCGCTACGAGACCACCCGCGACTACCAGGTCCTCAGCTACGACCTCGGCCACACCATGTTCATCGAGCCGCTCCTCTTCGGCGAAAAATTCTACTCCGGCGACAACTGGCGCAAATCCGCCCGCGCCCACGAAATTTCCTTCAGCAGCCGCGGCCAGTATTCCATCACCGACGACCGCCTGATACCGCAAAAAATGATGACCCTCGGCGGCATGTATTCAGTTCGTGGATACCCCGAGTCCACCACCTCCGGCGACAATGTCTACGCCGCCTCGCTCGAATACCGCCTCCACGTCCCCCGCCTCTTCCGCCCCTACGCCGCCCTGCCCCGCGACCGCGGCGACCACACCCCGCCCACCTATTTCGGAATCCCCATGAACTGGCGCTCCCCCAACCTCCACGCCCTGCCCGACTGGGATTTCATCGTGCGCCTCTTTGGCGACGTCGGACGCTCCCACGTCATCCCCACAAGCAAGGCCTACGTCATCGAGGAATCCCACACGCTCGCCAGCGTCGGCTTCGGCTTCGAGGCGCAATTTAAGGGCACCTTCAACGCCCGCATCGACTGGGGCTTCGCCCAAAAATCCGTCCACACCACCGCGCGCGACGTCTCCAGAAATTCCTCGCAGGTGCACTTCACCATTTCGGTGCTCTGGTAAAACGGCGCCACACCACGAAAACCCTCTCATTCACCATGGTCACAATTTCGCGCATCAGTTTCGCGTCAGCCATTATCCGGACGGTCCTCTCCGCCGCCATCATCGCGCTTCCGGGCACATCCATGCGCGCCGACGCGCCCGTGGGCACGGTGGTCTCCGGCGAGGCCTCCTTCGATTACAACGGCAACAAAACCACGATCACCGCCAGCAACAACGCCATCATCGAGTATCCCAAGTTTAACATCGACCGAAACGAAACCGTGCAGTTCGTGCAGCCCACGGACACCTCGCGCGTATTGAACCGCATCACCGGCGGCGATCCCTCCTCGATTCTCGGCAGCCTCCAGGCCAACGGCATCGTTTATTTCGTGAACCCCGCCGGCATCTATTTCGGACAGCACGCCACCATCGACGTCGGCCAGTTCTACGCCGCCGCGGGCAACCTCTCCAACGCCAACTTCCTCGCCGGCCGCGACAACTTCGAGCGGCTCTCCGGCCAGGTGCACAACGAGGGCGTGATCAACGCCTCCGCCATCCACCTCATAGGCCAAAACGTGCGCAACACCGGCAACCTCAATTCCCCCGCCGGCCTGGTGATGCTCGCCGCCGGAGACGACGTGCTAATCGGCCGCCGTGGCGAACACGTCTTTGTCAACGCCACCAAAACCACGCCCGACGCATCCGCGACCGCCGGCGTTGAAAACGCCGGCAACATCAACGCGGAGGGCGGACGCGCCCTGCTCGCCGCCGGCGACCTCTACGCATTGGCCGTGCAAAACTCCGGAGTCATCCGCGCCCACGAAATTACCCTCGCCGGACAAGGCTCCGGCGAAGTCTGGAACCGCGGCACAATCGACGCCGATAGCGCCGACACCGAAGGCGGCCGTGTTGAAATCACCGGCCAATACGTCGGCCTTTCGTCCGAATCCACCATCGACGCAAGCGGCGCAACCGGCGGCGGCGAAATTCTCATCGGCGGCGACTACCAAGGCGCGAACGCCGACATCCGCAACGCCACCGCCACCTACGTCGCCGAGGGCGCGGCGATCCGCGCCGACGCCACGACCAGCGGCTCCGGCGGCAAGGTGATCGTCTGGGCCGACGAAACCACGCGCTTCCACGGCAGCATCTCCGCGACCGGATTTACGAGCGGCGGCTTCGCCGAGGTTTCCGGCAAGCAAAACCTCCTCTACACCGGCCTCGCCGACCTGCGCTCCGCCAACGGCCTCGCCGGCACCCTCCTCCTCGACCCCGACAACCTCACCATCTCCACTGCTGCCTCCACCCCCGGTGTCATCCCCGGCAGTGTGTTCACCGCCCCCGTCAGCGATACCGACTGGAATCTCAACACCAGCGATCTCGCCACCCAACTCGCGCTCGCCAGCGTCACTGTTCAGACCGCCACCGGCGACATCACCGTGGCCGACACCATAACATGGAATAACAATAGCGTGACCTCGCTTACCCTCGATGCGGGCAACAATCTCATCATCAACGCCGACATCCTCGCCACCGGCCCCATCACCATCAACCTGAACGCGGACAACGATATCAACATTGCCAGCACCGCATTCATCTCGGCCTCCCAGGTGAACGCCACAGCCATAGGAAGCCTGACAATCAGCGGCAGCGTTGAAGCCAACGGAGTCGGCCCCGAAGGAAAATTCACCGCAAACGCAAACAGCATCACCTTCGAAAACGGCAGCTACGTTTCCGGCTCCAATCATGCTTACACGGCAACCGGCAACATCATGCTCGACGGCGAGGTTGATGTTACCGGTTCACTGTCGCTCAACTCCACATCGGGCACCATCACCATTGGCGCTAACAGCAATTTCAATAACGGGATTCGCTACGACATCAACGGCGGCGTCAATTTCATGGCAACCACCGGCATGCTCTTGTTCTCCACCATGGAAATCGACGGAGGAGGCCGCGATGTGACGCTCGGCAGCTACATCTCCGGCGGCCCCATCACGGTGCAAAACGCGCAAAACATAAACATAACCGGCGTGGTGCGCTCCGACTCGGGCGTGCAATCCTACCAAGCCGCCAACGACATCCTCTTCAGCGGCACCTTTGTTCAAGAAGGTCCCGGCGTGGGCATGACATTCAACACCACGACCGGCACGACAATCTTTGCATCCGGCGCGGCTGTTTCGCTCGGCTATTATAGTCCCACCACAATCTCCATAACCGGCGGATTTACGGTAAACACCGGCGTCAATCTCGGATTCCGTGCAAGCAGCACCCTCGCATACAACATCAACGGCGCCGGCCGCGATGTGATCCTCGGTGCCGCCGTCGATCTCACAATGGCCGGTGGCAACACCCTGTCCATTACCAACGCCAACAACCTCACCCTCGCCAGCGTCATCACCAACGACGCCCAATCCCACACCGCCGCCAACAACCTCACCGTCACCGGCACGCTCCAAACCCTCAACGCCAGCCAAAACATCTCGCTCTCCGCCACCTCGGTCTCCCTCGCCTCCACCTCCGAAATCAACTCGACGGGCACGACCGCCATCACCGGCGCGCTCGACATGGCCTCCGGCGCGAAAATCGACGCCTCGGTCATGACCGTCGATGCCCTCGGCGGCAACATTGCCATCGCCGGCGAAGTGCTCACGATCAACGGCGGCACATTCACCAACGCCGGCACCATCGCCGCAAGTGGCAGCATCAACAACCTGGGCTCCGGCGATTTCACCTTCATCGGCAACCAAGCCATGACCGTCGGAGGCATGATCAACGCCACCAGCGGAGGCAACGTCAACATCACCGTCTCCGCCGGCACCCTGAGCGTCGCCTCCACGGGCACGGTCAATGGCCGCAACATCAACATCAGCGGCGGCCTCAACGTCGCCTCCGGCGCGGCGCTCACCACTCCCTACGGCTCCGGCAACATCACCATCGACGGCCTCAACCGCGACGTCGCCATCGCCACCGCCATCGACATGGGCTCCGGCACCTTCACACTCTCAAACGCCCGCAACCTCGCGCTCGACACCCTCATCACCAACGACGCCCAAAACCACACCGCCACCGGCGGCATCACCGTCACCGGCACCCTCCAAACCCTCAACGCCGACCAAAACATCTCGCTCTCCGGCACCTCGGTCTCCCTCGCCTCCACCTCCGAAATTAATTCGACGGGCACGACCGCCATCACCGGCGCGCTCGACATGGCCTCCGGCGCCCTCATCGACGCGGATCTCGTCACCGTCGATGCCCTCGGCGGCAACATCGCCATCGGCGGCGAGGTGAGCACATTCACCGGCGGCACCTTCTTCAACGCCGCCAACATCGCCGTCACCGGCACCGTCACCGGCGCGTCCGGCAACTTCGTCTTCACCGGAAACCAAGCCATGAGCGTTGGCGGTGTCATCGACGCCGGCAGCGGCGGATCAATCTCCCTCGCCTCCACCACCGGCACCGTAAGCGTCGCCTCCACCGGAACCATCAACAGCAGCAACATCAACATCAGCGGCGGCCTCAACGTCGCCTCCGGCGCGGCGCTCACCTCGCCCTTCGGCAACGGCAACATCACCATCGACGCCCTCAACCGCGACGTCGCCATCGCCACCGGCCTCACTCTCGGCTCCGGCAGCCTCGCCATCTCAAACGCCCGTGACCTCGCCCTCGACACCGTCATCACCGATGACGCCCAGGCCTACACCGCAACCGGCGGCATCACACTCACCGGCACGCTCCAAGCCAACAACGCCGACCAAAACATCTCGCTCACCGGCTCCGCCGTCTCCCTCTCCGCCACCTCCGAAATCGACACGACGGGCACCGTCACCATCACCGGCCCGCTCGACATGGTCGCGGGCTCGGCCATCCACGCCCATGACACCATCGTCAACGCCCTCGGCGGCAACATCACCCTCGGCGGCGAAATCATGGCCAGCGGCACCTACGTCAACGCCGCCGCCATCAACGTCACAGGCACCATCCTCGGCGGCGGCGTCTTCGTCGCCAGCCAGTCCATGACCGTCGGCGGCGTCATCGACGGCGACTCTGACAACGACCTCTCAATCACAGTGTCCACCGGCACGCTCGCCCTCGCCTCCAGCTCCACGCTCGGCGGCCGCAACGTCTCCATCACCGCCGGTCTCGACATGGCCTCCGGCGCGAGCATCGTGTCCCTCAACGACATTGTCGTCGATGCCAACGGTGGCAACATCACCCTCGGCGGCAACGTAAGCACATTCACCGGCGGCACCTTCTTCAATGCCGCTAACATCGCCGTCACAGGCACCGTCACCGGCGCGTCCGGCAACTTCGTCTTTACCGGAAACCAAGCCATGAGCGTTGGCGGTGTCATCGACGCCGGCAGCGGCGGATCAATCTCCCTCGCCTCCACCACCGGCACCGTAAGCGTCGCCTCCACCGGAACCATCAACAGCAGCAACATCAATATCACCGGCGGCCTCAACGTCGCCTCCGGCGCGGCGCTCACCTCGCCCTTCGGCAACGGCAACATCACCATCGACGCCCTCAACCGCGATGTCGCCATCGCCACCGCCCTCACCCTCGGCTCCGGCAGCCTCGCCATCACCAACGCCCGCGACCTCGCCCTCGACACCGTCATCACCGACAACGCCCAGGCCCACACCGCCGCCCGCAACCTCACCCTCACCGGCACCCTCCAAACAATCAACACCGGCGAGGGCGTCGCGCTCACCGCGCAAACCGGCACACTCGTCACCACCGCCGCCGCCGCCATCGACTCGCGCGGCGACATCACGCTCAACGCCACGACGGCCACCCTCGGCGGCGTCATCCACACTGACGAGACACTCACCGTCGCCACCACCGCCGGCGCGCTCGCCATCACCGGCACGCACGACGGAAGCATTGCGCACATCACCTCCGCCACCGGCGTTTCGATCTCCGGCGCGCTCAATTTCACCGGCACCAACACCATCAACGCCACCACCGGCACCATCGCCATCGCCGGCGCCGCCTCGGTCGCGGGCGAGACGATCAACCTCAACGGCGGCGTCCGCATCGACAACGGCGCGAACCTCGTCTCCGACCTCGGCCTCGTCATCGACGCGCTGGCTCGGGACGTCGTCATCAACGCCGGCCTCAGCCTCCCCGAACTCTCCATCGCCGCCGCCCGCTACATCGAAACCGCCGCCGTCGCCACATACGGCGACCAGGAATACCATTTCGCCCCGAACGGCGCCGGCGCCATGAAAATAAACGGCGCGCTCGTCTCCGAAACAGGCGACATCACCATAACAAGCAACAGCGATTACCCCGCCGCCCACGCCACCATCTTCTCCACCTCGCCAAACGGCATCCTCATCTCCGCCACGCTCGGCAACGTCATCATCGGCCACAACGACACCCTCCTCGCCTACCACGACGGCAGCGCCGCCCCCGACGCCGGCACCATCACCATTGAGGCCGGCGGCATCGCCTCCGTTGGCAACCTCTCCGCCTCGCGCCGGATAAATGTGTCCGCCAATCAAATACAGCTCGATGGAGCCGTTTATCAGGCCCCCGCCATCGCGCTCTCCGCCGTCACCTCCCTCGACATTAGCGGCTCCGCCGTCACCATCGCCACCGCCGGCGGCGCGCACGACATCTCCCCCCCGTCCACGGGCTCCTACACGACCGCCATCATCAACGGCGACGCCATGAGCGACAACGCGATGAACGCCTCCTACTTCCCGCTCATCGCCACCTCCACCGGCGCGCCCTACGCCGGCGTTTACGAACGCACCGAGTTCTGGAGCGAACAAGTCGTCCCCGACCAGGAAATCAAGCAAGGCATCGTCGCCGACGAGGCCAACCCCGCCAACCGCACCGAACCCGAGGCGCAGCAACTTCAGGAAGTCCGCGCCGCCGCCGCCGAGGCCGCCTTCCAGCAAATCGACGCCGAAACCGCCATCAGCGCCGCCACCGGCTCGCAACTCCGCAAACTCGGCATCTTCCCCCGCCCCCTCACCCCGCAAGAACGCAACGAACTTGGCGCCCGCTTCGGCACCCTCCGCCAGATCATCCCCTCCGAAATCCGCGCGCCCGAAAACTACCAGGTCGCCGACGGACGCCTCTCCGAGCAATCCGCCCGCGCCGCCATCGCCGCCTATGAGCGCGCCTTCGAAACCGCCGACGGCGCATCCCGCATCCCCGACCTCCAGGCCGCGATCCAAAAAACCTACCGCGAATTTCGCGCCGCCAACCCCGGCGCCCCCGCCGCCCAATACGTCCGCTACATCGACACCATCGCGCCCGGCACCGAGGAAACCCGCTCCCTCCACGCCTTCTTCGAGGACGTCCGCGCCCTCTTCCTGCGCATCGACCGACTCGGCCTCACCAACAACGAGGCGCTTGTATCCAAAAACGTGATACTGCGCCCCCTCCGAGTCCAGGGCGCCCCCTCCGCCCTCCTCGCCCCCCTCATGCAGGTCGCCCCCGACACCGCCCCCCTCGTCACCGCGTCCTATTGACAAATCCCAAAATCTCAAATGACGAAATTTCAAAAAGACCATCAAAGCATGCTTGCGCCGGAGCGGCGGTTTTCAACCGCCGGACGAGGCTCGGCCTCGCCCTTTGGCATTTTGAAATTTTGTCCTTTGAAATTTGAAAATTTGGGATTTTCCCCTCGCTCGGTTTGCCCACCCCAATTCACTTAACCGAAAACTTCGCCCCGCCCATGAACACGCGCAACACAACCACCGCCCGCATCTTCCGCCGCCTGAAACGCGAAGCCGATTTCACCCTGCGCGCCATCCTCTCCGCATCCATCCTCGCCCTCCCCGCGACCGGCCTCCGCGCCGACGCGCCCGTGGGCACGGTGGTCTCCGGCGAGGCCTCCTTCGATTACAACGGCAACAAAACCACGATCACCGCGGGCAACAACGCCATCATCGAGTATCCCAAGTTTAACATCGACCGAAACGAAACCGTGCAGTTCGTGCAGCCCACGGACACCTCGCGCGTATTGAACCGCATCACCGGCGGCGATCCCTCCTCGATCCTCGGCAGCCTCCAGGCCAACGGCATCGTTTATTTCGTGAACCCCGCCGGCATCTATTTCGGACAGCACGCCACCATCGACGTCGGCCAGTTCTACGCCGCCGCGGGCAACCTCTCCAACGCCAACTTCCTCGCCGGCCGCGACAACTTCGAGCGGCTCTCCGGCCAGGTGCACAACGAGGGCGTGATCAACGCCTCCGCCATCCACCTCATCGGCCAGAACGTGCGCAACACCGGCAACCTCAACTCCCCCGCCGGCCTGGTCATGCTCGCCGCCGGAGACGACGTGCTAATCGGCCGCCGTGGCGAACACGTCTTTGTCAACGCCACCAAAACCACGCCCGACGCCGCTTCCGCCACCGCCGGCGTTGAAAACGCCGGCAACATCAACGCGGAGGGCGGACGCGCCCTGCTCGCCGCCGGCGACCTCTACGCATTGGCCGTGCAAAACTCCGGCGTCATCAAGGCGCGCAACGTCGAACTCGCCGGCCAGGGCTCCGGCGAAGTCTGGAACCGCGGCGCCATCGACGCCGCCAGCGCCGACACCGAAGGCGGTCGCGTCGAAATCACCGGCCAATACATCGGCATCGATGAAAACGCCATCATCGACGCGAGCGGCGCGCACGGCGGCGGCGAAGTCCTCATCGGCGGCGACTACCAAGGCGCGAACGCCGGCATCCGCAACGCCACCGCCACCTACGTCGCCGAGGGCGCGGCCATCCGCGCCGACGCCACGACCAGCGGCTCCGGCGGCAAGGTGATAGTCTGGGCCGACGAAACCACCCGCTTCCACGGCAGCATCTCCGCGACCGGATTCACGAGCGGCGGTTTCGCCGAGGTTTCCGGCAAGCAAAACCTCCTCTACACCGGCCTCGCCGACCTGCGCTCCGCCGATGGCTCCGCCGGCACCCTCCTCCTCGACCCTGACAACCTCACCATCTCCACTGCTGCCTCCACCCCCGGTGTCATCCCCGGCAGTGTGTTCACCGCCCCCGTCAGCGATACCGACTGGAATCTCAACACCAGCGACCTCGTCACCCAACTCGAACTCGCCAACGTCACCGTCCAAACCCTTACCGGTAACATCACCGTCGCTGATGCCATCGCATGGACCAATCCCTACTCCCTCACTCTCAACTCCGGCAGCGACATCCTCATCAACTCCCCGATTACCGCCGATGCCGGCGACCTCATTCTGCTTGCCGCGCGCGACACGATTCTCTCCGGGGCGGGCGCGGTCAATGTTGGCGGCATCTTCTCCGCCACCTCGAGATTCTTCGAATCCGCCTCCCTTGAAAACACCATCACTGCGGGCGGTGACATAAGCATCGCCACTCCGCAAGCCACTGGAAACGTCAGCATTGGCGGCACCATGATATCGAATGCCGGCGACATCAACATCAGCACCATCGGCCTTTCCATTTGTGCGCCCCTCATCACAAACTCAGGTGACGGCGACATCACCCTTGGATCAGGTGCCCACGGCGGCACCACGATTTCCGAAGCCGGCCTCATCAACTCCGGCGGCAAATTCACCGCAAACGGCTCCACCTTCACGACAAGCAGTGCCACCAATACCATAACCGCCGGCGGCGACATTTACATTAGGGCATTCTACGTCTTGACCGGATATATCCACATCGGCGGCACCGTAACATCGACAGGCGGAGGCATCACGACCGAATCCTATAGCGAAACTGTCATCAGCGCCCCCCTCATCGCGGACATTGGCGGCACAAACGGTGTCTCGGTCGCCGTTGCGTGTGGCAGCCTGACAGTCGGCGACGTCACCAGCGGCGGCGCGCAAACCTACACCATCTCCGGCGATCAGGGCCGTTATATCGCCGCTGCCACAATCACCGGCACCGGACTCCTCAAGACCACCAGTGCCGCCGCGGGCAACATCACGATATCCTCGGGCTCCGGCAGTTCGTTCCTGACCGACGGTGGACGCATCGAGTCAGCCCGCAACTTCACGGTCACCGTCGACACGGCGGATTTCTCCACCGCCGCCGCCAACACCATCACCGCCGGCGGCGACATCTCCATCACCGCCACCGCCGGTAACATCACGCTTGCCAGCAACATCACCGCCGGAACTGCGGGCTCCGGTGCCATCACTCTCGCCTCCACCAACGGAGACCTCTCGCTCGCCGGCATCACCGCCACCTCCAACGGCGACCAAGCCTACACCGCCGCCGGCTCCCTCATCCTCCCTTCCGTGATCAACACCGGCACCGGCGGCATCCTCGCAAACACCTCTGGCGACCTCACCCTCGAATCCATCATCTCCGGCAAATCCTTCTCCTTCTCCGGCTCCAACATCTACGTCACCAACACCCTCGCCACCACCAACGCCGCCGATGGCGACATCGCCCTCAACGCCACCGGCACCATCACGCTCGTTGACGGACCGACAACCGACGGCCTCATAAACGCCGCCGGGGCGTTCTCCGCCACCTCCGCCTTCTTCCTCTCCGAAAACGCCGCCAACACTATCACCACCGGCGGGGCCATCAGCATCAGATCCGCTAACGTTTCTCTCGAAGGCAACGTCTCCTCCGCCACGGGAGGCATTACAGTAAAAGCAGGATCTTCATTTCGCAGCACTGGAACGATATTCTCCGATATTAGCGGCACGCATGGTGTCAGCATCGACGGGGGATTCGGCGGCTGGGGGTATTTGGAACTGGGCGATGTCATCTCGGGCGGTTCGCAAACCTATAATGCCGGCGGCACGATTGACATTAAAGGTTTGCTCAAAACATATAACGCCGGGACCGGCGACATTACGATCGAAAACAATTCCGAAATTCTCCTCAATAATCTCGGCTCGATCGCCTCTGCGGGCAAAATTACAGTCCGCGCAGACGGTGAGTTTGTCACGCAAACCGCCGCGAACACCATCTCTGCAATGGGTGATATTGCCATTTCAGGCGCCAGCATTGCCCTCGGCGGCGGACTCACCGCTGTTACCGGCAGTATCACCCTGCTCTCCATACATTCCTCCCTTTCCTCTGACTCCGACATCACAGCCGGCGGCAACATCACCATTGACGGCAGGAGCGGCATCACGCTCAACGGTGCTCTCACCTCCTCCACCGGAGCCATCGCCATCAACAACATCGAAGGCGCCATCACACTTGGCAACGCTATCACCGCCGCCACCGACATCTCCATCGCCACCACATATAACGGCAGCATCACACTTGGCAACGCTATCACCGCAGGCAACGACATCTCCATCGCCACCACATATGACATCACCGTCAACGGCAACCTCACCTCCGGAACCGCGGGCTCCGGAGCCATCACCCTAACCTCCACCAACGGCGACCTCTCCCTCTCCGGCATCACCGCCACCTCCAACGGCGACCAATCCTACTCCGCCGGCGGCTCCCTCATCCTGCCCTCCGTCATTAACACCGGCACCGGCGGCGTTTCCGCCGCCACAACGGGCGACCTCACCCTCGAATCCATCACCTCCGGCAAATCCTTCTCCTTCTCCGGCTCCAACATCTACGTCACCAACACCCTCGCCACCACCAACGCCGACGACGGCGACATCACACTCCTCGCCACCGGCACCATCACCCTCGTCCACGACGTCACAACCGACGGCCTCATCAACGCCGCCGCCACGTTCACCTCCACCTCCGCCTCCTTCGTCTCCCAAGACGCCGCCAACACCATCACCGCCGGCGGCGGCATCTCCATCAGCGCCACCGATGGAAGCATCTCGCTCGTCGGCGACCTCGCCGTCACCTCCGGAGCAGTATCAATTTCCACCCTCTATGGCGGCATCACACTTGGCAACGTGACAAGCGACGGCGCGCAAAATTACTACACCAACAGCTTCACCGGCACCGGACTCCTCCAAACCACCAACGCCACCACAGGCGACATCAACATAATCGCCGACATCGGCAGCATCATTATAAAGGACGGCGGCCGCGTCAACGCCGCCGCCGCCTTCTCGGCCACCAATGCCGGCTTCCACACCGAAACCGCCGACAATACAATCACGGCGGGCGGCGACATCTCCATCAACACTCCGCAATCCGAATTAACCGTCTCCATCGGCGGCACCATGATATCAAACGCCGGCAATATTAGCATCGACACCGCAAACCTCCGCATCAAGGCCCCCCTCATCACAAACTCGGCCACAGGCGACATCGCCCTTGGATCGAATTACCAAGGCTTCGCCGAAATCCTCGTCACCGACGACGGCCGCATCGACGCCGCCGGTGTCTTCAGCTCAACATCCCTCTCCAATTTCACCACCGGCACCTCCGCCAACACCATCACCGCCGCCAGCATCTCCATCACCGCCGGTGGCGACGGCATCGAACTCGCCGGAGACATAACCTCCACCACCGGCGACATCTCGCTGGCCAGCACAAGCGGCAATATTTACATCGGGCGCTCTGGCGACGGAAGCATCGACTCAGCCGGCACGTTCTCCGCCACCGCCAACGGCAATTTCATCACCGAAACCGCCGCCAACACCATCACCGCCGGCGGCAACATCGGCATCCTCATAGACATCGATGGCGTCGCCGCCATGGGAGATATTCTTCTCAACGGTGCGCTCATATCCACGGGCGGAAACGTCAATCTTCGCGCCCATGAACGCGACATCACCAGCAACGCGCAAATCACTGCCGATACGGGCGGCCTCACTGCCAATACGGGCATGGGCACGATCACCCTCGGAAATGTCACCACGGCAAACGCGCAAAATTATAGCGCTGGCATCTTCACCGGCACCGGCATGCTCAGGTCCACCGACATATCTCAAGGCAACATCGGAATAATAACCACTATTATCCCCGACGGCAGGATCATACTTACAGGTCTCGGCTCCGTTAATTCCGCCGCCGCCTTCTCCGCCACCGCCTCCAGTGCCTTCACCGCTTCCGGTGCCGCCAACACCATCACCGCCAACGACATCTCCATCACCATCTACAACGGCAGCATTGGGATCGCCGGCGACATCACGTCCACCGCCGGTGACATCACCCTCAACGCAAAATACGGCGATATCCTCGTCACAACCGACGGCCTCATCAACGCCGCCGCCAAATTCACCTCCACCTCCGCCTCCTTCGTCTCCCAAGACGCCGCCAACACCATCACCGCCGCCAAAGGCATCGCCATCACCTCCACGGCATCGACCGGCGGCATCATGTTCGCCGGAGACCTCCTTTCCAACGCCGGCGACATCACCCTCGCCTCCAGCGGCAGCATCGTCTCCACCGCCGGCATCACCGCCGCCGGATCGATCTCCGCCACCGCCTCCAGCAACATCATCCTCGTCAACGCCACCAGCGGCGACTCCCAAGACTACACCTCCACCGTCGGCAGCATCACCCACACCGGCACCATAAGCACCGTCGGAGCCACCTTCCGCGCCCCCGGCGGCCTCACCCTCGGCAGGCTCATCTCCGGCTCCAACGTCTCCCTCACCGCGGGCTTCATCACCCTCAACGACCTGCTCCAAACCTCCAGCGCCTCCGCGGGCGGCATCACCCTCGACGCCACAAACGGAAAAATTCTCGTCACGGGCGACGGACGCATCGACGCCGCCACCGTTTTCTCCGCCACCTCCAGAGTTGACGGCTTCACCACAGAAACCGTCGCCAACACCATCACGGCGGGCACCGGCATCAACATCACCACGGGCGGCGCCGCCGGCCTCGTTCTCAACGGCGACCTCGAATCCACCGCCGGCAACATCACGCTGGTCTCAAGCGGCAGCCTCGTTTCCACCGCCGCCATCACAGCCGCTGCGGGCGCGCTCACCGCCACCTCCGGCTCCGACATGACCCTGCGCGACGTCACCACCGGCGGCGCGCAAACCTACACCTACTACAACATCTTCACTGCCACCAGCGGCACCCTCCGCGCCACCGGCGCGGACAGCGACATCGTCATCAGCCAGATGATCAAGGCCGCGGGCCAAAACGACGAATACACGGGAGACATCCTCATCAAGGACGTGAACGCCACAGGCGCCTTCTCCGCCACCTCCGGACGCTTCACCCTGCTCGAAGGCGGCACCATCGCCGCCACTGGCGACGTTTCCATCTCCAATCCGGTGCCCGGCGGCTATACCTACGCCACCGCATGGTATACCAATGTGCACGGCACGATCGACTCGTCCGCCGGCTCGGTCAGCCTCATAAGCGGACGCGGCGGCCTCAACCTCAGCGGCACCATCACCTCCTCCGGCGCGCAGTATTACGAATCGTGGCGAACCGTCGCCCCCGGCACATTCATCACTTCCGACACCGACACTGGCGACATCACCTTCAATTACAACGGCAGTTGGGGAGGGCCGGCCATAAGCTTTGAAACAACCACGATTGTGGACGCCGCCCGCGACATCAAACTCCACTATCCTCCAAACGCCGGCGCGCACTCGGGGACGATCACACTCCCCGCCGGCGCCGTTTTTAATGCCGCCAACGCAATCACCATCGACACCACCGCGGTCTCATTTGTGTCACTCCTTGCCGACCTTAATTCCGGCGCGGGCGGCATAAAAGTTAATACCAGCGGCACGCTCATCCTCGCCAACGCCGCCACCACCGGCACCCAGTCCTTCACCGCCGGCAACATCACCCTCACCGGCACGCTCGGCGGCTCCGGCAACCTCACCCTCGCCAGCACCACCGGCTCCATCGCCCTCACGGGTGACGACGCCCTCATCGACATGGGGGGCGACATCACCGTCACCGCCGCCAGCACCTTCACCACCGCCGCCGCCGCCAACACCATCACCTCGGGCACTAACATCGCCATCACCGCCGGCACCGGCATCACCATCAACGGCAACCTCACCGCCGCCTCCGCGGGCGACGCCGGCGCGATCACGCTCACCTCCAACGCGGGCGACATCTCGCTCATCAAAGTCACCGCCACCTCCAACGGCGACCAAACCTACACCGCCGCCGGCTCCATCCTCCTCACCGACATCCTCGACGCCGGCGCCGGCTCCATCACCGCCAACGCCGGCGGTGACCTCACCCTCCCCACCATCACCGCCGACAGCTCCCTCAGCTTCACCGGCTCCAACATCTACATCACCGGCACCCTCGAAACCACCAACGCCACCGACGGCGACATCACCCTCGTCGGCACCGGCACCACCATCATGGTGCACACCTCCACCACCAACGGCCTCATCGACGCCGCCGGCGCGTTTACCTCCACCTCCGCCTCCTTCCTCTCCGAAAACGCCGCCAACACCATCACGACCGCCGGCCCCGTGTCGATTAAGGCGGCATCCTCCAGCATTGCCCTCAACGGCGCCCTCACCTCGGGCAGCACAATCTCGCTCACCGCGCAAAACGGAATCACCAGCGGCTCCCTCGCCACCATCACCGCCGACGGCTCCATCACCATGCGCAACGCCAACGCGCACATCATCCTCTATGGCGACATGGAATCCGCATCCGGCGGCATCAACCTGCAAAGCCGCGCTCAAGTCTTCCTGCGCGGCGATGTCAAATCCGGGGTCACAGGCACCGACGGCATCCGCGTCGAATCCTCCATCGCCTCCATCGAAACCAAAAACGTCCTCACCGGCGGCGCGCAAACCTACGTCATTAAAGGCAGCGACAGATGGTATTTCAAGGCCAACGGCGCGCTCACCTCGCTCGACGCCGCCACCGGCGACATCACCATCATCGCCCGCCCCTCCGAAGGCGTCACCTTCTCCGGATCAAGCAAAGTGAACGCCGCCGGCAAGTTCACCTCCACCATGGGCGGCGCGTTCACCACCGTCGGCGCGGCAAACACCATCACTGCGGGCGGCCTCATTACCATCAGCTCCACAAGCATCGCCCTCAATGGCGCCGTCTTCAACGACGCGGGCATCCTCCTCACGGCGAACAACGGCTCCATCACGACAACTGCGCAAATCACCGCCACGACGGGCAACGTCATCATGAACGCCGGCGCCGGCTCCATCACCGCCAACGCCGGCATCCTCAGCGGCGGCACCCAATCCTACACCGCCGGCAGCCTCACCGTCAGCGGACAGCTTCGCACCACCAGCGCCGCCACCGGTGACATCGTCATCAGCACCACCGGCGCGACACTGCTCACCGGCGACAACCAAATCGACGCCGCGCGCTCATTCACCGCCAACGCCCGCGAACTCACCACCGCCTCCGCCGCCAACACCATCGCCGCCGCCGCCGACATCACCATCACCACCACCGACGACATCACCATCAACGGCAACCTCACCGCCGCCTCCACGGGCGACGCCGGCGCGATCACGCTCACCTCCAGCGCGGGCGACATCTCGCTCATCAAAGTCACCGCCACCTCCAACGGCGACCAAACCTACACCGCCGCCGGCTCCATCCTCCTCACCGACATCCTCGACGCCGGCGCCGGCTCCATCACCGCCACCGCCGGCGGCGACCTCACCCTCCCCACCATCACCGCCGGCAACGACCTGCGCTTCACCGCCGGCAACAACATCCACGTTGTCGGCACGCTCGCCACCACCAACGCCGCCGCCGACATCACCCTCGCCGCCGCCGGCACCACCACCCTCGTCCACACCGCCACCACCAACGGCCTCGTCGACGCCGCCGGCAAGTTCACCTCCACCTCCGCCGCCTTCCTCTCCGAAACCGCCGCCAACACCATCACGACCGTCGGCGACATCACCATCACAGCCACAAGCAACGCCGGCATCGCCATCTACGGCGACATCCTCTCCACCGCCGGCTCCCTCCTCACCGACTCCTACGGCAACACCACCGTCAACGCCAGCGTCACCACCTCCGGCAGCCAGGTTTACGAAACCATGCGCGGCACGGGCGGCATCACAATCACCGGCACCCTCGCGACCACCAACGCCTCCGACGGCGACATCCGCCTCCTCTCCCACAACACCGCGACGCTCTCCGGCGACGCCCTCATCAACGCCGACGGCGCCGTCTACGTTGACGCGCTGACCCTCGTCACGGCGGGCTCCGCCAACACCATCACCGCAGGCAAATGGATATCCGTCCACGCCACCGCCGCCACCGGCGACGCCGTCACCCTCAACGGCGCGCTCACCGCCATCAACGACAACATCCAAATCGTCACCGCGGGCGGCAACATCACCGCCAACGCCACGCTCACCGCCGACACCTCCGCCGTCGAACTCAACGCCGGCTCGAATGGCAACATCACCGTCGGCAATGTCCTCACCGGCGGCACCCAAGCCTACGCCGGCGGCAGCTTCACCGGCACCGGCCTGCTTAAAACCGCCTACGCCAACGACGGCGACATCGTCATCAACACCACCGGCGCGGCCCTCATCACCGGCGACGACGCCCGCGTTGAGTCCGCCGCGCAACTCACCGCGACCGCCGGCTCATTCACCACCTCGTCAACAACCAATACCCTCAACGCCGTCGGCGACATCACCATCGCCACCCTCAACGACATCGCGCTCAACGGCAACCTCGACACCTCCGCCGCGCTCACCCTCACCTCCACCGCCGGCAACATCGCCCTCACCGACATCACCGCCACCTCCAACGGCGACCAAACTCACACCGCCGCCGGCTCCATCCTCCTCTCGAACACCCTCAACGCCGGCTCCGGCTCCATCACCGCCAACGCCGGCGGCGCGCTCACCGTCGTCAACGCCACAGGTAGCTCCGCCATCGCCCTCACCGGTTCGCAAATCACCCTCACAGGACTGCTCGCCACCTCCAACGCCGCCGACGGAGCCATCACCCTCAACGCCACCGACGCGGGCATCACCCTCGCCGACTCCGGCGCGATCAACTCCGCCGCCACCCTCTCGGCCACCGCCAACGGCACCTTCCTCTCCACCGCCGCCGCCAACACCATCACCGCCGCCGGCAACATCGGCATCACCATTGCGCAAGACGGACTAGGCGCCAAGGGCGACATCCTGCTCAACGGCGCGCTCACATCCACCGCCGGCGGCATCACACTCAACGCCCACGAACGCAACATCACCGCCACCGCGCAAATCACCGCCGACACCACCGGCGCCGGCGGCATCACCGCCTACGCGGGATGGGGCGACATCACCCTCGCCGGCGTCCTCACTGGCGGCGCGCAAAACTATTTCTCCGCCGGCTTCACCGGCACCGGCCACCTCCAGACCACCAACGCCACCCACGGCAACATCAACATAGACGCCCGCGGCATCCTCATCACGGAAGCCGGCGGCCAAATCACCGCCGCCAATTCGCTCAACGCCACCGCATCCCTCGGCGGCTTCACCACATCCTCCACTGCCAACACCATCACCGCCGGCAACGCCATCACCATCGCCACCGCCAACGACATCCAACTCCACGGCGCCGCGACCGCCGTCAACGACATCAAGCTCACCAGCACAACCGGCGACATTCTCTCCACCGCGCGGCTCACCTCGTCCGCCGCCGGCCTCGCCGCTACCGCCAACAACGGCGACATCACCCTCGGCAACGCGCAAACCTCCGGCACCCAAATCTACGCCGCCACCACCCTCACCGGCACCGGCCTCCTCAAGACCACCGACGCCGCCACCGGCGACATCATCATCAACACCACCGGCGCCACCCTCCTCACCGGTGACGACGGAGCCGTGGACTCCGCCCGCGACATCAACATGGCCGCCGACACCCTCACCACCGCCGCCGTCGCCAACACCCTCGCCGCCGCCCGCGACATCGCCATCACCACCACCGACGACATCACAATCAACGGCAACCTCACCGCCGCCTCCACGGGCGGCCCCGGCGCGATTACGCTCACCTCCGCCGCGGGTGACATCTCGCTCATCAAAGTCACCGCCACCTCCAACGGCGACCAAACCTACACCGCCGCCGGCTCCATCCTCCTCACCGACATCCTCGACGCCGGAGCCGGCTCCATCACCGCCAACGCCGGCGGCGACCTCACCCTCGCCACTATCATCGCCGACAACGCCCTCAGCTTCACCGGCTCCAACATCACCATCACCGGCACCCTCGAAACCACCAACGCCATCGGCGGCGACATCACCCTCGTCGGCACCGGCAGCACCATCATGGTGCACACCGGCACCACCAACGGCCTCATCAACGCCGCCGCCGCCTTCACCTCCACCTCCGCCGTCTTCGCTTCCAACTCCGCCGCCAACACCATCAACGCCGGCGGCCCCGTGAAAATCGAGGCAACCACCGACGACATCGTCCTCAACGGCGCGCTTACCTCGGGCAGCGCGATCATGATCGTTTCGCAAACCGGCATCACCAGCGGCTCCCTCGCCACAATCATCGCCGCCGGCTCCATCGTCATGAGCAACCCCCTCGGGCATATCATCCTCAATGGCGACATGGAATCCGCCTCCGGCGGCATCAACCTCTGGAGCAAGAATGACGTCCTCCTGCGCGGCGATGTCAAATCCGGCGTCACAGGCACCGACGGCATCCGCGTCGAATCCTCCGTCGCCTCCATCGAAACCAAAAACGTCCTCACCGGCGGCGCGCAAACCTACGTCATTAACGGCAGCGAGGGCCGGCATTTCAACGCCACCGGCACGCTCACCTCGCTCGACGCCGCCACCGGCGACATCACCATCATCACCCCCCCCTCCGAAAACACCACCTTCACCGAGTCGGGAAATGTGAACGCCGCGGGCAAGTTCACCCACACGGGCGGGATGTTTCTCACCGAAGGCGCCGCCAACACCATCAACGCCGGCGGCCTCATCTCCATCAGCGCCACAAGCATCGCCCTAAACGGCGCGGTCTTCAACGACACGGACATCCACCTCACTGCGGACGGCGGAGCCATCGCGACAACCGCGCAAATCACCGCCACGACGGGCAACGTCATCATGAACGCCGGCGCGGGCGACATCACCACCGCCGGCGTCCTCAGCGGCGGCACCCAATCCTACGCCGGCGGCTCCTTCACCGGCACCGGCCTCCTCAAGACAACCAACACCGCCACCGGCGACATCGTCATCGCCACCACCGGCGCCACCCTCATCACCGGCGACGACGGAGCCGTGGACTCCGCCCGCGACATCAACATGGCCGCCGACACCCTCACCACCGCCGCCGCCGCCAACACCCTCGCCGCCGGGCGCGACATCACCCTCGCCGCCAACAACGACATCACCATCCAAGGCGACATCACCGCCGCCGCCAACGCCGGCCACGGCGCGATTACGATGACCTCCACCGCCGGCAACATCGCCCTCCTCCACATCACCGCCACCTCCAACGGCGACCAAGCCTACACCGCCGCCCTCGACATCACCCTCACCGACCTCATCAACACCGGCTCCGGCTCCCTCCTTGCCGACGCCGGCGGCCTCCTCACCCTCCACTCCGTCATCACTGGCGGCACCCTCGCCCTCACCGGCTCCAGCCTCCTAGTCACCGGCACCCTCCGCACCACCAATCCCGCCAGGGGCTCCATCGCCCTCACCGCCACCGGCGCGGACATCACCTTCACCGACGCCGGCTCGATCATCTCCGCCGACACGTTCACCGGAACCGCGAAAGGCAATTTCTTAGCCACCACCGTCAGCAACACCCTCGCCGTCGCCAGCACGCTCTCCATCGCAGCCGAAGCCGGAATGGAACTGCACGGCACCGTCAACGCCGGCAACGCCATCACCCTCGCCAGCGCCGAGGGCGACATCCTCTCCACCGCGCAAATCACCTCCGCCAACGCCGGCCTCGCCGCCACCGCCAACAACGGCGCCATCACCATCGGCAACGTCACCACGACCTCCGCCCAAACCTACACCTCGCTCCTGCTCACCGGCACCGGCCTCCTCAAAACCACCAACGCCTCCACCGGCGACATCCTCATCAACGTCACCGACACCGTGCTCCTCACGGGCCAGGGCGCGATCAATTCCGCCGGCGTCATCACCGGCACCGTCGGCGCCATCACAGCGGACGGCGCGGCCAACACCCTCACCGCCGCGAAAAACATCAACCTCACCGCCGCAAACGACATCTCCCTCGCGGGCGACCTCGCCTCCGCCAGCGGCAACATCCTCGTCAACACCATCGACGGCGGCAGCATCACCCTCACCAACCACCTCTCCACACCCTCGGGCGAAATCAAACTCACCACCACCGGCACGGGCGCGATCACACTCCACAACGCCACCAGCAGCGGCAACCAAACCCACGCCACCGAGGGCGGCAACATCAACGTCACCGGCACCCTCGCCATCGGCTCCGGGGCCACGATGCGCTTCTCCACCACCTCCACCACGGACACCGGCACCACCGTCATCGATGCGGACGCGGCCCTAGTCGTTCCCAACACCACGCTCCTTGTCCAAGGCGGCATGTTCCTCGACGAAAACGGACGCATCTCCGCCCCCGTCGGAATCGACATCCAGGGCGCGGGCGCGGGCGTCACCTTCAACGCGGCCCTCGGCGGCGCGGGCAATCCCCTCGCCACCATCAACATCGCCGGAGCCGGAGCCATCGACATCAACGGCGGCGTCGAAACCACCGGCGCGCAAACCTACAACACCGACGGCGGCGACATCAACATAACCTCCCTCCTCCGCGCCACCGACAACGGGGCCGCAATCAGTTTCGACACCCACAACCCCAGCGGCACCACCGGCATGACCACCGTCCACACCGGCGGCATCCAAACCAACAACACCACCGTCACCTCCACCGGCGGACTCACACTCGCAGCCGACACCACCTTCGACGCCGGCGGCGGCAGCCTCTACATCGACGGACAGGGACGCGCCGCCTCCCTCGGCATCGACCTCGAACTCCCGCAAATCAACATCCTCAACGCCGGCGACATCCACCTCTCCGGAGTCACCACCACCGGCAACCAGTATTATCACTTCGACGACGGCGCCGCCATGCGCCTCACCGGCACGCTCCTCGCCACCGGCAACGGCAGCTCCATCACCATCGAAAACACCCGCACCGACCACGCCGAATGGGCCACCATCTTCGCCGTCGGCGGCAACGGCATCCACATCGAGACCCTCAACGGCGACATCACCATCTCCAAATACAACACCCTCCTCTCCTACGACCCCGACAACGGCGCCGCCTCCCCCACCGCGGGCGACATTTACATCCGTGCCTGGAACGGCCTCGCCACCGTCCCCGACATCTCCGCCTCGCACCAAGTTGACCTCATCGCGCTCGCCATCACCCTCAACGGCACCCTCTACCAAAGCGGCGGCATCAGCATCCTCGGCATGGACGGAGCCCCAATCAACTCCGCCTTCCTCACCCTCGACGAACCCTCCGTCAACATTGTCGCCATCAAGAGCCGCTCCCTCTACCCTCCCCTGGTGGGAATCAACTCCTACGCCTACCTCCCCTCCCTTTACGACGAAGTCACCCTCCGGGTCACCACCGATTTCTTCAACACCGACACCCCGCCCCCCGCCGGCAGCATCTTCAACGAAATCTACTCAAGCGACTTCCGCAGCTGGATGTATCTCTACACCGAACTCGTCCAGGTCAACATCGCCGCCAACACCTTCGACAAATCCCTCGAACTCTCCGCCGTCGAGGAAAACATGCGCAAGGCCACCGCCGGCTATCTCGCCAGCAACGACGCCGCCAACCGCATCACCGGCGCCACCAAAGAGCACCTCTACAACGTCGGCATCTTCGCCCGCGGAGCCACCGACGCCGAGCGTCTCTCTCAACACCACTACCGCGGCCTCTTCCAGCAAATCATTCCCAGCGAAATCCCCTCGCCCGAGCACCGCAAGGTCGTTGACGGACGCATCTCCGAAACCAGCGCCCGCGAAACCGTCGCCCTCTATCAGGAAACCTTCATGACCATCGACGACGACGGACGCCCCGTTTCCCGCACATCCGAAATCCTCGCCGCGCTCACCGCCACCTACAACGCCTACCGCGCCACCACCGCCACCCCCGGCCCCGTCGGCTTCGGACTCTACATCGACGACAACGCCGCCACAAACACCGACGCCGCCGTCTCGCAAAAATTCGTCCGCAGCCTCCGCACGCTCTTCGCCGCGATCGAGCGCATCGGCCTCACACGCACCGAAGTCGCCGTCGCCAAGTCCGTCCTCCTCCGCCCCCTCCGCTCCCCCGCGATCCCCGGCGCCACCCTCCGCGGACTCATCGAACCCGACACCATCCTCGCCAGCGCGCCACCAGCCGGGGCTCCCAAAATCACCGCCAACTTCTGAATAATTTTCGATTCTCGATTCTCGATTTTCGATTGCGCGTTACCACGCGACAGCGAAATCAAAACGAAACAAAAATCCTTCAAATCAATCGCAAAAAACCGGATCCAAAATCTGAAAGTTCAACCGCATTCCGATCTCCGCATTTTTCACCACTAAAAACCTCGCAACCCTTTGCCGTCGGAGCGGAAGCTCCCAATCGAAAATCGAGAATCGAAAATCCAAAATACCAACACCATGAACATCGAGAAATACCTGTCCCCCATCCCCGGCGATGATCCCGCCGGCGCCGACCTCTCAGCCAGCGGCGCCATCTACGAGCTCGACCGCCTCATCGCCGGCAAACCCGAAACGCAATTCGCCCCCGCCGAGGAGGCCGACTGGCGCGCCGTCCGCGAAAAATGCGAGGAACTCCTCGCTCAGTCAAAAGACCTCCGCGTCGCCGCCGCCTACGCCAACGTCCTTCTTCGCCTCAAAGGCTGGGAAGGCTTTGCCGCCGGCCTCCTGCTCATCCGCAACTACCTCGAAACCGCATGGGAAGGCATCTACCCGCGCCTCGACCCCGACGACAACAACGACCCGCAGGAACGCGTCAACGCCCTCAACGTCCTCGGTGCCCCCGTCGGCACCGCGGGCGACCCCTACAAAACGATCGCCGTCCTCCGCACCACCCCCATCACCCAATCCGTGCAAGCCGGCAACTGGGGCCTCGACGCCATCCTCGCCGCGCGCGACAACGTCCCCATGCTCGACGGCAACCCCGCCCCCTCGACCGCAATCATCGACGGCGCGTTTAGCGAGAGCCCGCCCGACTTTGTCTCGGCGACCCTCGAAAACATCACCACCGCGCTCGATTGCGCCCAGGCGATCAACAACTATTTCACCGACACCCTCTCCGCCTCCGCCTGGCCCAACTACGAAATCCTCATCGCCGACCTCCAGCGCATCAAAAACACCATCGACGCGCACCAAAGCGGCGCCGGTGCGTCCGCCGACTCGGACGACTCCGCCGCCGCGCCGGCCTCCGCAGGAGGAGCGGCCCCCGCCCGCGCCTCGGCGCCCGGCGGCATCTCCTCGCGCGAGGACGTTGTCCGCACCCTCGACCTCATCATCCGCTACTACGCGCAAAACGAACCCGCGAGCCCCATCCCCCTCATGCTCGAGCGCGTAAAACGGCTTGTCCCCATGAGCTTTATGGAAATTATCAAGGACATGACCCCCGACGCCATGGACCGCGTAACCCTCATCACAGGAGCCAAACCACCCGAGGAAGAATACTGACTCCAAATCCCTTTTATTGCGGGCACAAACACCGCCTTAAAACAACTCGTTAGGAAACCAACAAACAACTAACCAACCACAACAACAACCAACCCCCCTAAAACAACATGGCAAAAGCAAGCAGTCAGAAGTTCATCGCGCGCAATCGCGCCCCCCGAGTCCAGATCGAATACGATGTGGAACTCTACGGCTCCGAGAAAAAAGTCCAGCTCCCGTTCGTCATGGGCGTCATGGCCGACCTCTCGGGCAATCCAGCCGAGCCCCTCGACCCCGTCGCGGACCGCAAATTCCTCGAGATCGACGTCGATAATTTCGACGAGCGCATGAAATCGGCCAAACCCCGAGTCACGCTCCAGGTGCCCAACACCCTCACAGGCGAAGGCAACCTCAACGTCGAGCTCAACTTCGAGTCGATGGACGACTTCTCGCCCGCCGCCATCGCCCGCAAAGTGGACGCCCTCAACAAGCTCCTCACCACCCGCGAGCAACTCTCGAACCTCCTCACCTACATGGACGGCAAGACCGGCGCCGAGGACCTCATCACCAAGCTCCTCAACGACCCCGCCCTCCTCCAATCCGTCTCCGCCGCCGCCAAACCCGCCGACGAAGCCAAATAACTCCAAACATTAAACCCTAAACTCTAAACTAAACAAAACCATGGCCGACGAAGCCCAACAACAAGCCGCTGGCGGCGGAGCGACCGCCGAATACAGCGAATTCCAATCACTGCTCAACAAGCAGTTCAAACCCAAGACCGACGAGGCCAAGACCGCGGTCGAGGCCGCCGTGCAAACCCTCGCGCAGCAGGCCCTCTCCGCCACCACCCTCATCTCGGACAACGCCATCAACACCATCGAGGCCATCATCGCCGAGATCGACAAAAAGCTCACCGAACAAATCAACCTCATCCTCCACCATGAGGACTTTACCAAGCTCGAAGGCGCCTGGCGCGGCCTCTCGCACCTCGTCAACAACACCGAAACCGACGAGTCCCTGAAAATCCGCGTCCTCAACATCTCGAAAAAGGACATCGCCAAGACGCTCAAGAAGTTCAAAGGCACCGCCTGGGACCAGAGCCCCCTCTTCAAGAAAATCTACGAGGAGGAATTCGGCATGCCCGGCGGCCAGCCCTACGGCGCGCTCATCGGCGACTACTACTTCGACCACTCGCCCCCGGACATCGAAATGCTCCAAGGCATGGCGCAGATCGCCGCCGCCGCGCACGCGCCCTTCTTCGCCGCCGCCGCGCCCACGCTCCTGAACATGGAGTCCTGGCGCGAACTCAGCGACCCGCGCGACCTCACGAAGATATTCCAGACACCGGAATACGCCTCGTGGCGCTCGCTCCGCGAATCCGACGACGCCATGTATCTCGGCCTCACCCTCCCGCGCTTCCTCGCCCGCATCCCCTACGGCGCGAAGACAAACCCCGTCGAGGAGTTCGCCTTCGAGGAGGACATCACCGGCAACGACCACAACAAATACGTCTGGTCCAACGCCGCCTACGCCATGGGCACGAACATCACCCGCTCGTTCAAGACCTACGGCTGGTGCTCGCGCATCCGCGGCGCCGAGTCCGGCGGCATGGTCGAAGGCCTCCCCGTGCACAGCTTCCCGACCGATGACGGCGGCGTGGACATGAAATGCCCCACGGAAATCGCCATCACCGACCGCCGCGAAGCCGAGCTCGGCGCCAACGGCTTCCTCCCGCTCTCGCACTGGAAAAACACCGACTACGCCGTGTTCGTGGGCGCGCAATCGCTCAACAAACCGCAGCAATACGAGGACCCGGATGCCACCGCGAACGCCAACCTCGCCGCGCGCTTCCCCTACCTCTTCGCCACCTGCCGCTTCGCGCACTACCTCAAGTGCATCGTCCGCGACAAGATCGGCTCCTTCAAGGAAAGGGAGGACATGAAAAACTGGCTCTCCAAGTGGGTAAACCAATACGTCACCACCGATCCGACCGCCTCCGAGGACGCCAAGGCCCGTTTCCCCCTGGCGGCCGCCGAAGTCGTGGTGGACGACGTCGCCGGCAACCCCGGTTACTACTCGGCGAAGTTCTACCTGCGCCCGCACTATCAACTTGAAGGCCTGACGGTCTCCCTCCGCCTCGTCTCCAAGCTCCCCTCCGCCAAGAAATAACCCTCAACCGGATTCGGCGCGCGGCGGCCATACACGCCGCGCGCCAGCCCGCCTACTCTCCACCTTTTTTCGGCACGGCAGCGCCCTAACTGTAAACAGTAAACTGCAAACCCGCGCCGCGGTCATTACAAACAAACCGTCTCATTGTAATCACAAAATCATTTATTCCCCCGCACCGCCCCCCACCTTCAATTTAATATTAAAACTAAAACCACTGCTCCCTGCCCATGTCCTCAAAAGAAACCCTCATCGACGCTTATATGAAGTGTGACGATATCGAAGGCAGCTACTGTGTCGACAAAACCCACGACGAAAATGGCGGCCTGCTCGATCTCATCACCAGCTTTGCCAAACAGAAAGAGCCGCACGAGGGCTGGTCGGAAGTATATGGATTCAACTATTCACTGGCCAAAGAGCATCCCGAAATTGAAATCACAAAACCCATCGATGCGGCATCCAATGAATTGTTCATCCGCTGCATGAAAAAGAACTCCTTGCAAAACCAAGGAGGGAAAAATGCGTCCGCCCACATATTTCAGGAAATAACCCTGCACATGTGCCGCTGGGTCGACACGGATGAAGATGGTGTTATCGACACATTCCAGACGTTTCTTGAATACGTTTTCTACGAATGCTCCATCACAAGTTACGACACCGACATCGACTTCGAGGCTGACGATATTCCCGAGGAAAAAATCTCCATTACATTCAAGAAAATGAAAATGAGACATTTCCACCCGGAGGAATCCACGGAGTTCGGCTGGGATTTCGGCACGCAAGCGGAAATCCAATAAAACCCCTATTCAACCACGCCCGCGCCCAACCTGCAACCGACATGCCAATCTACGCCTATATAAAAATTCCCGGAATCCAAAACTCCGAGTCCACGGACGAAAAATATGGGAAGGAATGGATACCGATCCGCTCATTCAAATTCAAGACCGAGGCCAGTGTCGAAGATGAAACCACGAACAGGCAGAGCGGGGAAGACGATGCCCCGAGTGAGACAGGCGCGGGCGTGCCGCGCCAAACCAGCGATTCAAAGAAGAGGTTCAATCATATCAAAAACCGCCTGGAAAGGTGGGCTCGCGGGGAAAGATCACCGGCGATGAGGGAGAGTGCCGCCGAGGCGGACGGAGAAATAACTGTCGACAAGTGGCTCGATGCCACCAGCCCCAAACTGCACAACCTTTGCCAAGAATGCTCAAAATTTGCCACAGACCAATATATTAAAGGCATGGTGGAGGTTCATATTTGCCGCCAAATCCAATCCGAAGAAGGAGACAAGGCGAGCCGCGAAGCCTATTTGGGATATGTATTGGAGAACTGCCGAATATCCAGTCTCTCCGTCACCGCCTCCACAAGTTCCAACATGGTGGAGACGTTCACCATAAAATTTGAAATGGTGACCTCCTGCATAAGGCAGCCCAAGCAGAACTTGTGGCAAAACTTGAAATGGAATTTTCTCTCCGAGGACACGGATTCCGCCAGTAAACTCTCAACCCCGTAACAACCCTGTCTTCACATGATTTTCTGGCGCCGCGCCGCCAGTCTCCTGACACAAAAAACCGCCTCACGCGCGTAAGGGCAACCAAACTCACAACCTTAGAAAATATATAAAACATCATGGCATTCGATGCATACATGCGGTTTCTCGAACCCAAAGTGGAAGGAGAGGCCAAACTTAGTGCGAATTATCAAACGGACAGCGCCGACGGCAATTCCGGGTGGATAGACATATCCGACTACGGTTTTTCCGCCACCATGGCGGTGACCCCGGCCCGCTCGGGCGGCACAGGCGCCGCCACCACGGGAAAAGGCAAACTCGAGCCTTTCACCTGCAAGAAAAGAGCGGACGCCACCAGCATGAGCCTGGCGTTTCACGCCGCCGCGGGCACCATCTTCAAGCGAATCGTGGTTAATCTTTTTGCCACGCTCGACGAGGGCGGCGCAAAGCACAAGCCCCACCAATTCCTCACTGTCGTCTTGCAAGGCGCGGTCATCAGCGCCTACAAGTTTTCCGGCTCGGCGGGCGATGACCTTCCCGAGGAGGAGATATCGATCACCTACGGTTCCATTGAATACAAATACAATGGTTTTAGCGTGGATGAGGAAACCGGGGCCATCACTCCGGGCGGCAAAAAAAGCGTGTTCAGTTGGAGCACCATCAAAAACTCGGGAAGCAAGGCCTGAGATCAATAATATCAACCAATATACAATTAAAACCAACTCTATAACATCATGGCATTAGAAGCATATCTATACATTGAGGGCGTTCAGGGCGACTCCACTAGCGAGGTGGGCAAGAGCGCCTCGGAGATCCCGGCGGGCGCGGGCCCCATCGAAATAAACTCGTTTTCACTCGACCTCAACATGCCCCTCGTTGAAAACCGCTCGGGAACCGGGGCTGTCACAGTGGGACGCGCCAATTTCGAGGATTTCGAAACTGGAAAGTCGCTGGATATCTCCTCGGGCACCCTTCTTTTTTATTGCCTCTCCGGAAAGCATATAAACAGGGCGGTTGTCATGGTTTATCGCGCCGCTGGCGAAGGCGACCAAGGCAAACCCACGCGTTACCTGAAAATCACATACAGCAATATCGTGATCACCGAAGTCAATATTACCGGAAGCGGCGATGAAATGCCCTCGGAAACGTTGAAGTTCAACTACGGCAAGGTTGCCTATACCTATTATAAGACCGACGCCAGAACTGGCGCGGCCACAGGTCAGCTTGCCAACTTCTTCTGGGATCGTGTCGAAAACTCCGGCACGAAAGCCGGTTGATCGTTGTGATAGCCAGCATATCGCACAGCGCAGCGCAGGAGCCCGCCCTGCGCTGCCTTGCGGGCTTTGCACGACGCGGGTTTCATATCCGTTTGCCGTAATTTCCCTCCACCCTCCGCTTTTCCATCATGTCCGATCCCGCCGACCACCTCAAGCAAGCCGACCTCGACGCCACGCTCGCGGCCGCCAACGCCGCCGTCCGCGCCAACCCCGCCGACCCGAAGGCCCGCGCATTCCTCTACCAGCTCAACTGCGTGCTCGGCCGCTGGGAAAAGGCGCTCGACCAGCTCGCCATCTACGCCGGCCTCATCCCCGACGACCCCGACGCGCGCGTCACCACGCGCCTCCACCAAATGGCAATCCAGTGCGAGGTTTTCCGCGCCGAAGTTTTCGCCGGCAAACGCACCCCGCTCATCCTCGGCGAACCCGACCAATGGCTCGCGCCCCTCATGCAGGCCAACCAGCTCCTCGCACAAGGCAAGCCCGAGGCCGCCGCCGCGCTCCGCGACCAGGCATTCGACGCCGCACCCGCCACCTCGGGCAAAATCGACGGCAAACCCTTCGAGTGGATCGCCGACGCCGACACCCGCCTCGGCCCCGTCATCGAGCTCCACATGGAGGGCAAATACTACTGGGTGCCCATGAGCCGCATCAAACGCATCGCGTTCGAAGCGCCGGGCAACCTCATCGACCTCGTCTTCGCGCCCGCGCAATTCGTCTGGAGCAACGGCGGCGAAGGCGCCGGCTTCATCCCCGTGCGCTACGCTCCCGTCGGCGCCCCCGACTCCGCGCCCGACTCCAAGTGCGCGCTCTCCCGTCTCACACAATGGACCGAGCTCCCGGGCAACTTCACCGTCGGTTCCGGCCAGCGCATGTTCGCCACCGACGAAACCGAGCACCCCATCCTCGACCTCCGCATCATCGACCTGGAAACATAAAAACATTTTCGATTTTCGATTCTCGATTTTCGATTGCGCGCTACCGCGCGATCTCGAGGTCGGAAATGGAGCGGAAGCTCCCAATCGAAAATCGAGAATCAAAAATCGAAAATTAAATTTCCTCCGTGCCGCCCGACGACCAACACTTCAAACGCATCCACCCGTGCCTCCTTGACCGCCTGCTTGACGACAATTCCGCAAGCAAGGTCGAGGGACGCAACGCGCGTGTCATTTCCTCGCAAGCCTACCGCGAGGGCGTCCTGCGCGACCTCACCTGGCTCTTCAGCACCAGCGCGCACCTCCCCGTCGAGGGATCGCGCCCCGGAACCGAGTTTCGCATCGGCGATTTCCCCGAAGTCGAGCGCTCCGTTTTTAATTTCGGCATCCGCCACCTCTTCGGCCTGACCGCCCCCGACATGGGCGCGCTTGAGGATTCCCTCTACGACGCCATCTGCGTCTTCGAGCCGCGCATCATAAAAAGCACCCTCTCCGTCCGCGCCACCATGCTGAACCAGCTCGTCAGCTTCGAAATCCGCGGCGACCTCTGGGCCAACCCCATCCCCGAAAAACTCTTCATCAAAACCCAGGTCGACATCGAAGCCGGCGCCGGCCAGGCCATCAGCAGCTTTAGCGCAAAATAAACAACACTCAACACCACCTCGACTTATATCGACTCGCGTCGACTTAAATCGACTTACGTCGCCACATGGACAAACGCTTCCTCGATTATTATAACAACGAACTCCGCCACCTCCGCGTGTCGGCGGCCGAGTTTGCGCAGGAGTTCCCCAAAATCGCCGGACGCCTCGCGCTCGACACCGCCGGCGCCGACACCTGCCCCGACCCCTACGTCGAACGCCTCCTCGAAGGCTTCGCCTACCTCGCCGCCCGCGTCCACCTCAAGCTCGACGCCGAGTTCCCCCGCTTCACCCAGTCGCTCCTCGAAACAATCTACCCGCACTTCCTCACCCCCATCCCCTCGATGGCCATCGTCCGCTTCGCCGCCGACGAAAAGGAGGCCAACCTCGCCAAGGGCGCCGTCATCCCACGCGGCTCCATCCTGAAAAGCATCCTCGGCAAAGGCGACCGCACCCCCTGCACCTTCCGCACCGCGCACGACGTCAACCTCCTCCCCGTCCGCATCGAGGAAGTCCGTTACTACACCCGCGACGTCGCCGCCCTCAACCTCCCCCGCAACCTCGGCGCCAAGGCCGCCATCCGCATCCGCATCAAGGCCACCGCCGGACTCACCTTTAACAAAATCGCGCTCAACGAACTCGTCCTCCACCTCACCGGCGCGAGCGACCTCCCCGCCTCCATCTTCGAGCAAATCATCGCCCACCAGCTCGGCGTCGTTGTCCAGTCCCCCGCCCGACGCGGCAAAATCGTCTCCATCTCCGGCCCCGAGCACGTCACCCGCGTCGGCCTCGAGGAAAACGAGGCGCTCCTGCCCCCCAGCCCGCGCTCCTTCGAGGGCTACCGCCTCCTCCGCGAATACTTCGCGTTCCCCCAGCGCTTCCTCTTTTTCAAAGTTGGCAACCTCTCCGAAAACCTCGCCGCCGAGTGCGCCATCGACACGCAACTCGACATCGTCATCCCCCTCGCGCAACAGGAACCCCGCCTCGAAAACCGCATCGACGCCTCCAACTTCGCCCTCCACTGCGCCCCCGTCATCAACCTCTTCCCCAAGTCGCTCGACCGCATCCAACTCTCCGAATGGCTCTCCGAGTTCCACGTCGTCCCCGACCGCAACCGCCCCCTCGATTTTGAAATCTTTCAAATCGACTCCGTGCGCGGCCTCGGCGAAACCGCCGACGAACAACAAACCTTCAACCCCTTCTACATGGCGAAGGACACCGACCTCACCTCCGCCGCCTACTACACAAGCATCCGCCAGCCCCGCATCCTCACCGCCCGCGAAAAACAATTCGGCAAAAAAAGCGACTACACCGGCACCGAAGTCTTCATCTCGCTCGTCGATGCCAACGCCGCCCCCTACCGCGCCGACCTCCGCCAGCTCGCCATCCAGGCCCTCTGCACCAACCGCCACCTCCCCATCCAAATGGCCATCGGCGTCACCACCGCCGATTTCACCATGGAAACCAGCGCGCCCATCACCGGCATCCGCTGTATCGCCGGCCCCACCGAACCGCACCCCTCCATGGCCGAGGGCCGCTTCACCTGGCGCCTCATCAGCCACCTCTCGCTCAACTACACCTCGCTCGTCAACTCCGCCGACGGACGCAACTCCACAGCCCTCCGCGACATCCTCAAACTCTACATCGAGGACGACAACCGCGAGCTCGCCCGCCAAATCGAAGGCCTCACCGCCGTGCAAGCCCGCCCCGTGATCCGCCGCTCGCCCACGCCCGGCCCGATCACCTTCGGACGCGGCCTCGAAGTCACGCTCACCTTCGACGAATCCGCCTTCGAAGGCACCGGCGTGTTTCTCCTCGCGAGCGTCCTAGAGCAATTCCTCACCAAATACGCCACCATAAACTCCTTCACCGAAACCGTGATCCGCACCGAACAACGAGGCGAAATTGCCCGATGGAAACCCACGGCGGGAAAACGCGCGGTGCTCTAGGCGAAAAACCAGCGACAGCAGCCAGCACAACAACCCAAACCCAATAATACCATCATGGCAAAAATACTAAAAAAAGGCGTCAACAACGACTACGTCACGATCCTCCAGGAAATACTCAACGAAAAGTGCAAGGCCAACCCCAAACTCAAACCCGATGGAGACTTTGGCCAGGCAACCGAAAAAGCGGTCGCGGCCTTTCAGTCGAAATACAAAATCAAAGGCGACAAGAAAGGCACGGTTGGCCCTGAGACGGCGGCAAAACTGCTTGAAATCACGAGCAAGGCCAAAAAACTCGCCGTCTATTGCGGTGTGGTTGCGGAGGAAAAAGCCGAGGAAAAAAAGGAGGCCAAACCGGAAAAAATGGAGCCGCTTTGGGACTTGGCTGTCCGGCACGATGTTATCGCTAACATGCTGCAAATCACAAAAAGAAAAGGCACCGGGATCTGGAGCAATTTGTTCAATGACGGGAAAAAAGCCACGATATGCCACAATTGGCTCAATGGCTATGGCAAGGGCTATGCGGACTACGGCAGAAAGCAAAGCTGGAAGAAATGGGCCATCTTTACCAAAGGGCAAATCCACCCGAATTATGCCAAGGACATCGCCGAGTATCTTGCCCCGCTGTGGCCGTTTTACGAGCTGGATGCGAAGTTTGCCCACTGCATCCCCTCCGCGCTGGTGACTGCGCTGCCCGTCAACGTTGACCTGAAAACGAAAGACGTGGAGTCCGCGATCAAAAGAAGCGGCGCCATCAGGGTTCTGCTCTTCGCATCCCTGAGCAATGCCGGCACGAAACACATGCACAACCTAAGCGGAGCTTCCGGGCAGGCGATAGCCAAGCACACAGCCGAATATTTCTACAAACACTGCAAGGACGCCGTCAAAACCCTGCTCACGGAATCAGGAAGAAAAGACCTGCTCAAAAAAGCGGGCCTTGCATAACACCCTCCGCCTGGCACGGCGGCGATTTTGAGCCCCGCCAAAATCGCCGCCATCCGTCCCATCCGTCCCACCGGTTCCACATAGTCCCATTCCGCAATGTCCGAGCAAACACCAGCCTCCCCCGAGTCCTCCATCACCTCCATGGACTTCTACCGCGCGGTCCGCATGCTCGACGCCGCGCACCCCGACCTCCCGCGCACCGGCGAAGCCTACACCCCCGCGCAAGAAGCCATCCGCTTTGGCCAGAAACCCGAACTCGTCTTTGCCCGCACCCCCATAGAGTCATTCTCCCCCGCGACCGAAACCGCCCCGCCGCGCCTCTACGTAAACTTCCTCGGCCTCTTCGGCCCCAATGGCCCCCTGCCCATCCACCTCACCGAGCACGCCCGCAGCCGCGACCGCCACCACGGCGACCGCACCTTCGCCGCCTTCTGCGACATCTTCCACCACCGCATGATCGCGCTCTTCTACCGCGCATGGATGGTGAACCAACTCTCCGCCGACCTCGACCGCCCCGACCGGCAAACCTTCTCCCACTACATCGGCGCCATGTTTGGCGCGGCGGACGACGCCCCCGCGCCCACCGAAAACGACAGCATCCCCCTCAACGCAAAACTCTACTACACCGGACGCCTCTCCTGCCCCACGCGCAACATCGAAAGCCTTGAGTCCATAATCTCCGAGTTCTTCAGCGTCCCCGCGACCATCGAAACCCTAGTCGGCCGCTGGATACCGCTGCCCAAGGACTGCTACTGCGGCCTCGGCGGACGCACCACCGATTCCACGCTCGGCCAGAACGCAATCATCGGCACCCGCGTCTGGGACACCCAGCTCAGCTTCCGCGTGAACCTCGGCCCCATGCGCTACGCCGATTACAAGCGCCTCCTGCCCCGCGGCGAATCCTTCCGCCGCCTCCGCGACTGGATATTAAACTATGCCGGAGCCGAACTCTATTGGGACGCCCGCCTCGTCATCCGAGCCGACGAAATCCCCATGCTCCGCCTCGGTGGCGCGGACGGCGGCCAGCAACTCGGCTGGACCACCTGGCTCCACTCCAACCCGCCCACCCGCAACCACGGCGACCTCCTAGTCACGCCAAAAACCTGACGGCCCTCGCCCTGTGGATTACAAACAAAACCGCCCATTGTAATCACAATATATTTCCGCTCCGCCCCGCGCCCGGCATTCTTCCCCTTGAAAACCACGCGAGACACCCTCCGAAAAAACAAGCCTCGCATAACACAACATTAACAAAAAACACCACCACAATGCCGCAATTCAAACAACCGCCAGCCCCGCCCAGTATTGACGTAAACTCATGGAATAAAAAACGTGAGCTTCTCTCTAAGAAAAAACCATCGGGCGTTACCGAGGCCATCAAAAGCTTTCAAGACGCGTATAAAAAAGCGGACTGGACCGCCTATAAAAAAATATCCGGTTACGTAATCAAAGCTGACGGACTCGCCGGCAACGCCGGCCCCTCCGTGATCAAGGAATTTAACATGCTGAGGCAAACGGTGGCCGCCCAAAAAGCCTCCGTCGAAAGCGGCCCCATGTCCAAACTATACAAGGCCGCCATCAGCCTCCACAAAACGGCAAAGGAAGCCTCCAAAATGTTTGCCGACGCCAAATACCCGAAAGCCTCCAAGGCCGCCGCCGAAATCGCCGTCGACGCCCTCTTCTTCTCGGGGGAAATCAAGCCCGATGTCATGGTGAAATTCTGGGACGACCTTCTCAAGGAATCCATCACCGAGCTGAACGGCAAAATAGCATACGCCCTCACCATAAAAATAGGCTCCTGCGCCGACAAAAACATCGCGTTTCTAGCCAACATCGGCAAGCAGCTCAAAACCGATAAAAAGGGAGCCGTCGAAGCCTTCAACAAGGCATCGGATGATAACATCGCCCGTCGCACTCTCGTCCAAGTATGCGCTCGCATCACCATGGCCGAACTCTTCAACATCTCCTCATACCCTCTGGCGAAAGCCAAAAAAATTCAGCAAGACCTGAGCCCCTGGGCAATGAGCCACAAGAAAGTCACCGAAGACACACTCTCGGAAACGCTCTTCCTTGTGGTTTCCCTCCTCAAAGACGCCAAGACACTCCCTGACGACGTCGGCCCGATAAAACTGTGACGATGACACCACAACGCCGCGCCCAATTCTAAGCACGCGCCCTCCGCCTTATATCCCCCAATAATACATGACCGCGGATTACACGAATAAACACAGTGGGGGGGCGTCGCTTGCGACGCCCGGTTTGTCATCGGGGATAATCCGTGTAATCCGTGGTCAAAATAAAAACTCGAAACTTCGGTTGCGGCTGCGCCGCGCCAAGTAATCCGCGGCCAAAATATTATCCCCCATAGCCACTAATTAAACAACATCGGCTCCAGCCCCCTCAAAAACAATCAACAAAAACTGCACCACCATGCCCTCTCCAATTCTCATCCCCAAAACTCTCACCAAATCCAACTGGGACAAAAACAAGGGTCTCATGGCAAAACTCCAGGGAGCCACCGGCATCGGCCCCGCCATGGAAAAGCTCGACTCCGCGCACACTGCCATCGACTGGTCCGTCTTCACCCCCCGCGCCACCCGCGACTGGACCGACGCCCTCATCGACGACCTCAAAAAACGCGCCGACACCGAGGCAAAAAAAATCAAACCCCTCGCCGCCGCCGCCCAAGCCCTCGTCACCACCGCCTCCAAAACCGAGTCCGACTGGAAAAAATCAAAAACCATCCCCAAAAAATCCCTCGACCTCATCGTCGCCATAAAAGCCGACGCCCTCAAGCTCGTCTCCGCCATCACCGCATACAACTTCATGGCAGACATCTCCAAGCTCAAACCCGGAGCCTCCGCCGCCCTCCAAATCGACGGAATCACCAAGTTTGAAAGAAACTACGGCGACATCGGGAAAAAGATAAACGACGCCACCAAAAGCAAAGTCTTCACCCTCCCTCCCTCCCTCGTCGTCACCTACATCAGCATGCCCGACATGGGCGGCAAGGAAAACGCCTACATAACCGCCGTCATCTCCGACGCCATGGGAACCGCCGTCACCGACACCATCAGGGACATCACCAATATAATAACAAACGCGGACAAGGTTTTGCCCAAATTCCAGACGGACGCCCGGGTCTCCTTCACCGACAAGGTTAAAAAGACCGTGGAGTCGAAACTCGACGCCCTCTACACGCAACTCGACAAAATCCCCCAGGAAAAATGGCGCGAGTTCACCGCCGCGAAAAAACAATACAAGGCCTACAAGCTCGAAAGCAAAAAGAAGGTCGCCAAAAGCGGCCTCGGCGTCGCCCTCTCCGCCCTCAAATTCGCCGGGGCCAGCGGCCCCGCCGCCATCGCCGGGGCCATCGTCGGCACCCTCACCGGACTCGCGAAACTGGGCGCGGTTTTATACAGCCTCGGCAAGGAGGTCGAAAGCTCCGGAAAAAGCGTGACAAAAACCGCCGCCAAACTGCTCGCTAAATATCAAACCGCCGCGAAAAAGGAGGCCTACCTCAACCTCGCCATCGACACCCTCGACATCCCCCTCCTCGACACCGCCAGAAAACTCAAGGACGAGGTCGAGCTATGGGACAACAAAACCGCCGGCCTTCATTACAACGCCGCCAAGGCCGCCAAGGCGCTACCCCCGCTCATGGAGTCCAATCTCGAATTCAGCGTCAATGGCGGCGACCCGAAGGCCATGGCCAAACTGGAGGCCAAACTCGACGCCCTCCTGGAAAAAATAATCTCCCTCTCCAAAAGATACTCCAAGAACAAGTCGAATATTAAAAAATGCGCACCCGCCGTTGAGATTATATTAAAGAAGGACAAGGAGGTTCTCGGCAAACTCACCATGCTCCCCGAAATAGTGAACCTCGTCACCTCGGTCGTCAGCCTCAAGGACGCCGAGGACATGATCGACGTCGCCCAGGGCCTGATCGACCTCAAGGACAACATCTCCGACTTCAAGAAAGCCGCCAAGGAAGCGTGATTCGCAATACACGCAACAATCCATTAAAATAATATAAACAACACACATACCACTGCGATGAAACTCTCACTCCCCCCCCTCCTCAAAAATCTCAAGAAAAACGACTGGAAACTCCTCAGCTCCAAAAAATCCAAAGTTCCAGCCCTCCTCACCGCCGTCGAAACCGCCTACGCCAACATTGCCCCGGACGATTTTGATATTCCCGAAAACCACGTTGATATTAAGAACTGGAACGCCGTCATGGCGGCGCAAGTCAAGGCCCACATAACGCCCATGCGCGCGGCGCTGAAGGCGCTGGGCGACGCCGCGATCGCCGAATCCGCCGATTATAAAGTCGGCAGCGGCCTCGCCAGCAAGTCTGACGCCCAGAAAATAAGCAAAGCCGCCGGCCAGATGGAGGCGCAACTCAACAAGGCCGTCCTCGATCTGAGCAACCATTACAGGCCCCTTGGCCAAAATGTGGCCGAAGCCTACGCGGCCTATGAAAAATCCCTCGGCACGCGCAAAATGATGATCGCCCGCTTCAAGCTCATCGCCTCCGGCGCCAAGACGCTGATAAAAAACATCAACGATATTATAAACGATAAAAACCGCCAAATCACGGAGGCCGAAATCAAAAACTTCGCAACCCGCATCGATGCCTTGAAAACGGACGTCAAGAACGGTGTGAAAATCATAGATGCCACGCCCGGCGCAAGAATAGCGATGCCCGCCGGCATCTCGATGTATAAAAGCTATTTCAAATCGCTTCACGATGAGTGCCAAAAGGCCATGGCTCCGTTCACAGATGCTCTCGGCAAGGCGCCCGCCCTGATCGACGCCGCCGAAACCCTGCTCAAGGCGGCCAAGGGCAAGCGACCCAAAACCAATGTGAAAGAGTTCGATCTGCTGGATAAGTATTATGCCAAATTGAAGAAGCTGGAGGGGGCGGTGGACACGGAAACGGATAAACTCGTGGCGGAATGGAAAAAAAGAAAAGGGCCAGTGGCCATGATGGCGAAAAACCCGGAACTGCGCCGCGACGCAACCTCCAAGATAAAGGAGATCAAGAACATGGTCGCAAAGCTCTCAGCCTCGGCAAAGCAACTGCAAACGCTCACGGCTGCCTTCATGAAGACAAAAGAATACAAGATCGTCGAAGCCAATTCCATGGCTGTTTATACAAACCTCGCAAAAACCTGCATTCAAACCGTCAACGAAGCCGGGGAAACCATCGGCGGCGCGAATGCTTGGATCGCCGAAATGATTGCGGAAATCAAGGCGTGACACCCGCACCCAAGGCGCCATCAAGCCGGCGACACATACACAAATCAAAAATACAAATAGAAGGACTCCAACCATGCCCAACGTGCAAAAAATCATCGTCCCCGCCCTCTTAACCCGTGCCCAATGGCAAGCGTATAAAAAGTCGAAAAAGACGAAAAACATTCCCGAAAGCGACCTCGGAAAAGCACTCGAATCGCTCGAAAAAATAATCGCATCCGTGAAATGGGACTACTTCTCCGAAAAGAACTGCGCCGCGCTTGCGAAAAAGAAAAACCCCGGCGAAGTCGCCACGCTTTTGACCAACTATTGGAACCCATTTGGGGAAAAAGCGAAAAAAGCCGTGAAGGAAATCATCGCCACCGCCAGTTATCTAAAAAAACTAACGGACGGCGAGGTTGCCAAGCACCTGAATTCCATCAGCAGAACAGCCGGCGATTTTTATGATTTTGAAATCAAAACATTCGTGCCTGACGCCAATTCGGTGACGGGACAGGCAAGGGCGGACACGCAAGGCTCGGACGCCGAAATCATCAAGCAAAGGGATCGCCTCAAAAAAGCGTTCTTGGAAACACAAATGCTCACAGGAAAATCCACCAATGCCGACATCGACGCCGTAATTGCCAAAATCGACCATCCCCTCCGGGATTTGGCCGTCAGCATGGGCAATGCAATTTCGCGCAATAACGCCCCCGCGGTCATCAACAAGGCTCTCGTGCTGAAAGCCGCCAAGGCCCAGCCCAAAATCGTCACTGCGCGCGCCGAGCTAAATAAGGCATGGGACAAATACATGACGGCAAGGCAAACCCTGCTCTCCAACATAGAAAAGGAAGTCTCCGAGCTGCTGGGCGAACTCCAATCCCTCCGCTAAACACTCCTCGATCAACAAGCGCACCCATAGAAAGCACACACCATGGCGCTCCCGTCCAAACTTGATTCAAAATATAATTATACCGCTTGGAAAAAAAGCGGCTACGCCGCCCCGGGAAAACGCCCTCCGGGTTTTTCAAAAGAACTCCCAAAGATCGAGGGTCTGCTGGGAGTTAAAAAGAAAAGCGCGGCGAATCTCAAGGAACTGCAAACCCGCCTTGAAAAGGCCGCTTCGATCGCCAGGGAACGAAGGCTGGATCTCATGACCCCGCTGGCAAGCATGAGCACAAAGAAAGTAAGGGAATTAAAAAATTACCTCGATGCCGCCCAAGAATACTACAAGGACCTGCGAGCGCAGATTACTCAGAAGATGATAGATGAGGCGGAGGAAAAGGATGAAAAAAAGAGGACAAATGATACCAACGAACAAAACGCTTATCGTTCCTGCCTTGCGAACCTAAAAGCTATTCTCAGTGAGCTGACTGCAAAGCGTGACTCCTATAAAGCTGACAAACCGAAGCTAAAACAAGCGCTCGCCAAGGCGAGGGATTATCTAAAAAAAATAGCGCCGGAGGCAAAGAAGCGCAAGGGGGCGCTTCAACTTGATGATGCGGCATTCGGCGCTTTTGATGAGGCTTATCTGGCAAGCGTTGTGCGCACTTATTGGGGGTTCGATGAGAAAGCGTATAATGTGAGTGCTGAATACGACAGGAGAATAAAAGAAATTCTTAAAGACGCCTCCGTTATCGGCAAAAAAGAATATAAGAAGGAATTAGGCGCTCTCACATCAAGCATCCAGTCTTGTCACCGCGAATGCGCATCACTCGCCAAGGAACTCGCGGGATTGCAGGCGCAACTGGCCAAATATTACAAGGACGGACCAATTATCTACAAAGCTTACAGCGGAAGGGATTTCAGGCTTCCTGGAGCCCACTGACAAATTCAAGTAACTATAAATATTATATAACATCATGGCCACGCCAAAACAATTAAAACTCCCCTACACACATGCCCAATGGTCCGCGTATAAGAAAAACGCCAGGAAAAAAAACGGGGCCGATTTGACAACAAAGGTGGACTTCGGTCCCCGGCTTAAAAAAATCGAGTCTTTGTTCGGTAAAATACAATGGACCGAGCTTGAAGCCGCGACTGGTGACAAAATAGACGGACTGTGCGCCAGGCAGCTGGCGCCTGTGATTGAAGCCGTGAGGAAATTGGCCGATGACATTAAAACGGAGGCTGTCATTCCCGCCGGTGTGAAAAAACAAATCATTCCGGGATTTCTCGCCGATTTGATTAACTACGAAAAGTCCATCAAGGAGCATTGTAACAAACTGGACGCCAAAATTGAAAGGGACATGACCATACTGGACGAGGCCGCACTGGCAAAATTGGTGCTTTCAATAAAAAAACTCATAAAGGAGGCGGACGACTGCGATGAATACCGCCTCATGAATAACAAAATTAAAAACACACGCGCGCTCCCCGGAATAAACAACCGGATTCAACAATTAAACGCTCAAAGGGACGATATTCAAAAAGCCATCAAGGCCTTTGAGGGAGCCATCCGAAATCTCTCGAAACGCCTGGAATCCGCCAACAAAGTTCAGAGGCATAAATTCGAAGTTGCCTTCACCATTCACAAAACGCTTCGGCAGAGCTTCGAAAGGCTCAATTCCAAGCTGATGGAACTCACCGCTATAATCGCCGGTGACATGAAGGCGGGCATCAACGACGAGAAGTTGCTGGAAAAAACCCAAAAAACAGCATTGGACTCGCTGGACACCATGCTCAAATCCGCCGAGGCCGCCCGAAAGGAATTGGCGTCCATTGTCAAAAGCAAAAATTTACTTTTGGGAAAAACCAAGAAAATCAAAAAAAACGACTTTGTAAAACTGGCCTCGCGAATTGTGGACCGCCTGAATTCATTGAATGTCAGGGTGCAAGATTTGAGCGGACGGCAGATGGGCCACATCAGCCAATATGTGGACGCGCTGGCGAAAAAAGAGCCCCTGCGCGGCAAAGAAACAGTGGCGGCGGCTCGCGCTAAATTGAACCAATTCGGGCAAATCTCAGCCAACACAGCCGCCGATATTGATGAGGAACTAAAATTTGTTAAAAAACTATTCAAGGCAAACACGGCAATGGATGTCATTGAGCGAGCAAACATGAGCGGCACAAATATTCGGCAAGAAAAAAAAGTCCTCACAGATTGAGGCATGCTAAGACAAACTGATTCTCTTTTATCATTTCTTAATCACAAAATACAAAAGCCATTCGAGAATAATCCTGTTTTCATTTCACATTCCATCACCACCCATGCCATCCATCCAACGCTCCACCCTATTCGGTAAACTCAATCCGCTCGCGTATAAGGCACTCGAAGGCGCCACCGTCTTCTGCAAAATGCGCGGCAACCCCTACGTCGAGCTCCTGCACTGGATAAACCAAATCTTCCAGACACAGGACACCGACCTGCACCACATCGCGCGGCACTTCTCGCTCGATGCCTCGCGCCTCGCAGCCGACCTCACCGCCGCGCTCGACCGCCTCCCGCGCGGCGCCACCGCCATCAACGACTTCTCGCCGCACATCGAAAACGCCACCCAGCAAGCGTGGACCTACTCCTCGCTCCTCTTCGGCGAAAACTCCATCCGCACCGGCCACCTCCTCCTCGCGCTCATCAGCACGCCCAGCCTCCGTTCGCTGCTGCTCCAGTTCTCGCCCGAGTTCGGCAAGGTCAAGGAGCAGGCGCTCACGGACAACTTCGCCGACATCACCTCCGGCTCGCCCGAGGCGCGCATGTCCGCCCCCGCATCCGACGCCACCGGTGGAGCCGCCCCCGGCGAGGCCAGCGGCGCCATGTCGCCCGCCCAACTCGGCAAACAGGAAGCGCTCAATCGCTACACCACCGATCTCACCGCGCAGGCTCGCGAAGGCAAAATGGACCCCATCCTTTGCCGCGAGGACGAAATCCGCCAGATCGTGGACATCCTCATGCGCCGCCGCCAAAACAACCCCATCCTCACCGGCGAGGCGGGCGTTGGCAAAACCGCCGTCATCGAAGGTTTCGCGCAACGCATCGTCAAAGGCGACGTGCCCCCCTCGCTCCGCGACGTCACACTCCGCTCCCTCGACATCGGCCTTCTCCAAGCCGGGGCCAGCATGAAAGGCGAGTTCGAGCAGCGCCTCCGCCAGGTCATCGACGAGGTGCAAGCCTCCCCCACCCCCATCATCCTCTTCATCGACGAAGCGCACACCCTCATCGGTGCCGGCGGCGCGGCCGGCACGGGCGACGCCGCCAACCTCCTCAAACCCGCCCTCGCCCGCGGCACCCTCCGCACCGTCGCCGCCACCACCTGGGCCGAATACAAAAAGCACATCGAAAAAGACCCCGCCCTCACGCGCCGCTTCCAGGTTGTCAAAGTCGACGAACCCGACGAAGCCGCCGCCATCGCCATGATTCGCGGCCTCGCTCCCGTCCTTGAAAAACACCATCGCGTGCAAGTCCTCGACAGCGCCGTCGAGGCCGCCGTCAAACTCTCGCACCGCTACATCCCCTCGCGCCAGCTCCCCGACAAGGCCGTCAGCCTCATCGACACCGCCTGCGCCCGCGTCGCCGTCTCGCAGCACGCCACGCCCGCCGAAATCGACGACACCCGCCAGCGCATAATAATCGAGGAAGCCGAGCTCGAAATCCTCGCCCGCGAATCCAAGCTCGGCGCCGACCACGCCGAACGCGAAACCAGGCTCCGCAAAAACCTCGAAGACGACAAAACCCACCTCGCCAAACTCGAGGCCGACTGGACCAGGGAAAAAGAACTCGTCGAAAAAATCATCGCCCTCCGCCGCCAAGTCACCGAAGCCCAAAAAGAGGAAACCCCCGCCACACCTGGTCAGTCCGATCCATCCACTCAGTCAGATCAGTCCGAGAAAAAAACCGGCAAAAAATCCAAAAAGAAAAAGTCCGCCAAGAAATCCGCGAAGTCAGCCCCCGCAAAAACCGCGACTCCCGCCGATCCCCTCATCGCCGAACTCCGCGACCTCGAAACCCAACTCTCCGCCCTCCAAGGCGAGACGCCGCTCATACTCCCCTCGGTCAACGACCAGGCCGTCGCCGCCGTCGTCGCCGATTGGACCGGCATCCCCGTCGGACGCATGGTGAAAAACGAGATCCAGTCCGTCCTCAACCTCGCGGACAACTTGGAAAAACGCATCATCGGCCAGCGCCACGCGCTCGAAGCCATTGCGCGCCGCATCCAGACCTCGCGCGCCAGCCTCGATAACCCGAGCAAACCCATCGGCGTGTTCATGCTCGCCGGCACCAGCGGCGTCGGCAAAACCGAAACCGCCCTCGCCCTCGCCGAAGTCCTCTACGGCGGCGAGCAAAACGTCATCACGATCAACATGAGCGAGTTTCAGGAGGCGCACACCGTCTCCACGCTCAAAGGCGCGCCCCCGGGCTACGTCGGCTACGGCGAAGGCGGCATCCTCACCGAGGCCGTCCGCCGCCGCCCCTACTCGATCGTGCTCCTCGATGAAGTCGAAAAAGCGCACCCCGACGTCCACGAAATCTTCTTCCAAGTCTTCGACAAAGGCTGGATGGAGGACGGCGAGGGCCGCCTCATCGACTTCAAGAACACCATCATTCTCCTCACCACCAACGTCGGCACGGACATCATTACAAACCTCTGCAAGGACCCCGAGCTCATGCCCGACGCCGACGGCATTGCCAAGGCGCTCCGCCCCGCGCTCCTCAAGACCTTCCCCGCCGCGCTTCTCGGACGCCTCGTCACCATCCCCTACTTCCCGCTCAGCGACGAAATGCTCCGCGCCATCATCCGCCTGCAACTCGGCCGCATCGTCAGGCGCATCGCCGCCAACCGCGGCATCACGCTCACCTACACCGACGACGTCGTCGCGCTCATCGCCAGCCGCTGCACGGAAAACGAAAGCGGCGGGCGCATGGTGGACGCCATCCTCACCCAAACCCTCCTCCCCGACATCAGCCGCGAAATCCTCACCCGCCTGATGGAAGGCCGGAACATCAAAACCATCACCGTCGAAACAAAAGACAGCGCCTTCGTTTATAACTACAAAGAGTAACTATATTTTCGATTCTCGATTTTCGATTTTCGATTGGGAGCTACCGCTCCATACCCGCATTCGCAACCGCGCGGTAGCGCGCAATCGAAAATCGAGAATCCAAAATCGAAAATCCTCCCTCCGCCATGTCCGATTACACACAAGACAACCGCCTCCTGCGCATCACCACGCCGCTCGGCAAGGACAAACTCCTCCTCAAAAGCATACGCGGCGTTGAACGGCTCAGCACCCTCTTTGAATACGAGGCCCGCATGCTCAGCGAAGACAACAACATCGACTACAAGGACGTCCTCGGCAAGGACGTGACCATCGAGATCGAAAGCGCCATCAAGGACGGCGGCACCCGCTACATCAACGGCATCGTGCGCTCCTTCGGCCGCACCGGCTCCACCGGCGCCCTCGCCCGCTACGTGGCCGTCATTGTTCCCAAACTCTGGCTCACCTCGCTCACCACCGACTGCCGCATCTTCCAAAAAAAAGACACCAAGACCATCCTCTCCGACATCATCAAAACCGACGCCGGCATAAGCGACTACAAGGACAGCGCCTCCGACTCGGGCAGCACCGAACGCCCCTATTGCGTCCAATACCGCGAAAGCGACCTCGCCTTCGCGTCCCGCCTCATGGAAGAGGAAGGCATCTATTACCACTTCGAGCACGCCGACGGAAAACACACGCTCGTGCTCTGCGATTCCCCAGGCTCGCACTCCGACGCATCCGACGCCGCCACCATCGCCTTCCACAGCAAACGCCTCATACGCGGCGAACAAGGCATCCAGTCTTGGGGCGTGCTCAGCAACGCCATCCCCGGCAACTACGTCCTCGCAGACTACAACTACAAAAGCCCCTCCACCGTCCTCCGCTCCAACGCCACCGAAAGCCGCGGCTACACCGGCGACGACGCGGAAATGTTCGACTACCCCGGCATCTTCGCCGAAAGCACCGACGGCGACAAACTCGCCAAAATTCGCCTCGGCGCGCACCAAGCCACCCACAACACCTACACCGGCACCACCACCGCCGTCACACTCTCCACCGGCACCACATTCTCCCTCGAAAACCACCCCAACACCGCCTTTAACCAAAAATACCTCGTCATCGAAAACGAAATCTTCGCCGAAAATCCCCCCTACACCGACGGCGAGCCCCCCGCCGAGGCAACCTTCCAGTCCCGCATCACCGCCATCATTGCCGACCAGCAATACCGCGCCCCGCAACGCACCCCGATCCCCGACCTCCGCGGCCCGCACTCCGCCATCGTCACCGGGGCCGAGGACGACGAAATCCACACCGACGAATACGGCTGCGTCAAAGTCCGCTTCCACTGGGACCGCGACGACGAGAAAAAAGGCGAGGACAGCACCGTTTACCTCCGCACCGCGCAAATGTGGACCGGCAAAAACTTCGGCACCCTCTTCATCCCCCGCGTCGGCCAGGAAGTCATCGTCGAATTCCTCGACGGCCACCCAGACCGCCCCGTCATCACCGGCTGCCTCTACAACGCCGAAAACCTCCCCCCCTACGCCCTCCCCGACCACAAGACCCGCTCCACCATCAAAACCCACTCCACCCCCGAGGGCGAAGTGTATAACGAAGTCCGCTTCGAGGACAAAAAAGACGAGGAACAACTCCTCATCCACGCCGGCAAGGACCACGAAATCACCACCGCCAACGACCGCGTCGAGCACGTCGGCAACGACACCCACCTCACCGTCCTCAACGACCGCCTCGAACTCATCCACAAGGACCATCACGAGGCCATCGGCGGCATGCACAAACTCAGCATCGGCGCCGGTGCCGAGGGCGTCGAGGGCCCCGACGGCGAAACCAAGGGCGAAGTCGAGGAAGGCGGCGGCCAGCACATCATGATCAAAGGCCCCCGCGTCATCGAAATCGGCGGCAAATCCTCGCTCAAAGTCACCGAGGACGTCGCCGAAACATTCGAGAAAAACCACGCCACCGCCGTCACCGAGCAACGCTACCTCAAGGCCAAGGAAATCGTCCTCGAAGCCGAGGAAAACCTCACGCTCCACGTCGGCGACCATTTTATAGCGATCACCTCCGACGGCATCAAAATCAGCACCACCGCCGACATCGCCATCAACGGCGACGGCAGCATCGCCAGCACCAGCGGAGGCGACATCACCAGCGAGGCCGGCGGCAAATTTGGAGTCACCTCCACAGGCGACACCACCATCGAGGCCACGGGCAACTTCAGCGCCAAGGGCACGAGTGGCGCGGCCGTCGAATCCGACATGAACACCGACATCACAGCCGGCATCAACCTCACCCTCGAAGGCACCGCAAAAGCCGCGATGCACGGAGCCATGGCCGAGGTCAAATCCGACGCCATCCTCACCATCCAGGGCTCCATGGTGAATATCAACTGACGCCCCTCCGCGCCGCGCCCGATCCCCCCCATTACAAAACCCAGCCGTAATTATAATCATTCATTACAAACAAATCTGGTCATTATAATCACAAAAGCATTCTCCGCCTTTATAAAATAATCAACCCTCGCTGGCGTGACACCAAAAACAAAAAATTAAACAATCCAAACCCATGAGCAAACTACCTTCCCAACTGAGCGCCTCCACAAACGCGGCGGCCTGGAAAAAAATCAAAACCGAAAACAAACTGCCGGCCAAGGCTGACTGCGGCCTGGAGGCCGCCCTTGACGAGCTGGACGACGGCCTCAAGGCCTTCAAGCCAAGCTTGGTTCAGCATGGATACACCGTGTTTGCCGCCGCACTGGGCTCCCTTGGCGGAACCAGCGACGATGTTGTGACAGCGGCAAAAAAAGTCCTCAAGCACCCCTCCCTGCCCGCCCCCGCGGCCGGGTTTGCCAAAAAAATAATCGTGGTGGCCCAGGCCATCGCCGGGGCTGTGATTGATGAAAAAATCGCCCTCAAGCAGGAAATTTCCCAAGGGGAAAAAGCGTATAAAACCTTTTTCGAAATTCGCAGCCGCGCGCTCAAGCTGCTGACAGCGGCCCAAGCCCGCTTCAAGAAAAACGTCGAGCTCCTGAAACAACGCGCAGCGGCCTTCACCAAAATCACCACCGACATCAAGGCAAAAAAAATCAAGCAGTCCGAGTATGACTCGAAGCTCTCCCTGATGGAAAAAATTCTGGGTGAAACCAAAACCCTCGTCGCCACCGAGCAGTCTTATTACGACGGGACTGTGTTTCCGGAATTCAAATATCAACGCGAGGGAGGGCGTCAAAAAGTGCGCACGGATGCCGGGGTAAACCCCAACGACAAGGCGCTTGTCACACGCATAATACAAAAAGACACCGGCATTTTCGAAAACCTGTCAAACATACACCTGGAGCTGGTTTCCATGCTGAAGCAAATGGACACGCTCGCATCGGGAATGACTGATAGCAGAAAGGCTGCCGAAGCCGCCATCATGGTCAATCTCACGCTCGAAAAAGGCGCGCTAAAAGACGTGCGCGCGTCCATTCTCAACGGGGCGGCCGCCATCGAGCAGCTGAGCAAGGAGGCCGAGTCGCTGGTCAAGAAGCTGGATGGCAAACGGCTCCTCGGATTGATAAAGGAGCAAATCAAAAACCCGGAGGGGAAAACACCGGACGCGGTTCTGAAGTGGATGGACGGCACAGTGGAAACAGTTGATCAAATATTTGACGAACCCATCGCCAACACCGCCCTGGCGCTGGAGAAACTGGACCAAGCCACGCGCATATACAACAAAACCCTGCTCGAGATTCCGCGCGTCGCGCCCAAGGATGTGGAACCGCAGACCAAAAAACTGGCGGAAATTTACAAGACCTCGCTGACCCTGCGGAAAAAAATACAAACCGATCTGGTCGCCACGAAAAATTATAAAAAACAAGCGGAGGACGCCGCAAAAAAAGCATACCAAGCCGCCGCCAAAAAAGTCAAAAAATAGGCGTCACTGCAAAACGAACCAAACCATTGTCACTTTATGACCAAGGCATCCGGCACAGCCATAGAACCCGATCCGCCCGAGGAGCCCACCGCCCCGAAGGAAGTCGACGAACGCAACGACAGCGCGGAGGGCGAAGGCGGCGCATAAGCCCGTCCTCCCGCCCTCCCTCACCCGCGCCGCGCACAATATAACCACACACGACAAGCACACACCATGAAACTAAAACTCCCCCCAAAGCTCAAATCCCCCTACTCCTACGCCGAGTGGCTTGATCTTGAATATACAAAAGACCCCAAGTTCACCAAGACGCTGAAGTTCCTCAACCTCACGCTCATCAAGATCAAGAAAACCAAGCCGCTCACAGTCGAACTCTTTGAGGAGTTTCGCGAGCACGTCGCCTATTTGATGAAGCGCATTAAAAAAATGCTCGGCGACTCCAAGATGCCGGAGGAGGTGCGCGAATTCATCGAGCCATTCTTCATCCTACTGAAAAAATGGCAGAAGGGCGCGGTCAAGGTGCAGGATCTTCTGATTGAGGAAAGCGACGAAGAAGTCGCCGCAGTCACAGCCGCGTCAAAAAACTTGCAGCAAAACGCGGCATTGGCGGCGGCTTGCCTCAAGGACTACACCCTGCTCGCCCAGACAGTTGACAAATCCCTCAAGGACATCACGAAACTCGACACCATTGTCGGCAAGGGCGTGGCCTCGCCGAAACTCACGTCCGCGGTCAACCAAGTGCGCGCGGGCAAATTGCAGGCATCCCTGGCCGCCACCCAGGCCAAATGCGCCAGGGCCGGCGGCAAACTCGCCGATGCCAGGGAAATCGCCCGCATGGCCGCGTCCGCCAAGGCACAAGGCAACCGGGAATTGGCCGATCAATGCGTCAAATTGACCGCCCAAATCCAATCCATTGAAAAAACAAGCAAGGCAGTGGATGCAGGTATCGCCAAATACGACCTAATCGCAAAAAAACTACTAAAAGCTTTTGACGCGCGAACCAAAGCATAACACACACACAGCCCGTAGATGGAATCACACGACATAGTCAAAGAACTACTCAAACGAGTTCCTGCGAAGCACGTTGCGCAGGAACTCGGCGTGTCTCTATCCCTCGTGTATAAATGGGCCGAGGCACCCATCGTCGGCAGCGGCACAAGCAATCCGCTTGACCGCATCGAGGTGCTCACGCGCCTCGCCGGCGACATGGCCCCGCTCGAATGGCTCTGCTCGCGCTTTGAGGGCACATTTGTCAAACGCCCCACCGAGGAGATCACAACCGAGGATTTTTTATATCGAATCAGCCGGATCATAATTGAGCTCGGCCATGTGCTCGGCGAATTTTCTGAATCCGACGGCAGCATTGAACTGGTTTCGGCCAGCAAAGCCCAGGACGTCCGCTTACGTTGGGAGAAAGCCAAGGCGACCATCGAATCGTTCCTCATCGCCGCCGAACAAGGCCAGTTCAGCAAGACCGCCCGGGCAACAGGGGACGGAGGCGCGGCAAAGCAAAAAATTACCCCCACCCGCTACAAGCGATCACTGGGACTCAATCCGGAACGCCCCCGCGTGCCCCTCAACACCACTGTTAAAAAACCAATGTAGAAATTCTCGCCATGGCTACCTTTACCGCACCCGAAATACCACAAATCCTGACTCTCAAACACTGGCTGGGAGCCAAGGATATTCCCGCCTCGCTGAAGGATAAATCCAAATGCGAAAAGGCGCTCGCCGAGCTCAACAAGGCCTTTAACAAAGCGGGCTTCGGCGCGCTCGCGCCCTTCTTCAAGCAAAGCCCCGCATGGGCCCAATATCATTACAAGCGCTGGAGCAAAACATGCGACGACTTGGTGCGCGAAGTCATTGTCGGGGGAGTCATCACTCTGCGCGAGGCAATCGGTGAAGTGCGCAACGCCGCCGTAACCACGGAAAAAAGCGTCGACAAAAAAGACCCGCTCGCGCCCAAAAGCGCCGCGTTGCTCCGCAAAATGTCGCAAGCCGCCGACGCACTTCTCAAGGAATTGCGCCCCGAAATCATAGAAACGGCGATTCGCAACAAGGAAAAAAACGTCAACAATGAAATGTATAAGCACGCCGCCGCGCCGCTGGAGGACATGAAAAAACATGCGGCCAGGGCGAAGGCGGCCGGCGCGCTAGTGGCTCGCAACCCCGCCGCGGCCATATATAACAAAGTCATCGGAAGCGGAGCCGGAGGTCTCGCGCGCGAAATGGCGGCAACCCTGATATCCATAGCCGCGTTGCCCGCGACCAAGGGAATCGAATACGCCGGTGCCGGTGACGCCGCCCGCTTGGCGAAAGAGCTGATGGCATCGTCCCCGCTGCCCGCCGCCGCCGACAAAAACGCCGTCGCCTCCGCGCTTAAAAATTTCCTGCAAATCGCCGCCATTGCCGCCAAACTTCCAAAACTTAAGTTCTAAGCGATAGCCCCGGACGAAACTCGCGGGAAAAATTGTGGGGCGATTAAAAATCGCGGTCACGGGCGGCGTGCGCCGCCCTTTTTGCGCAACCATCGCCCGTTCGAAACGTCATACTCGGGACGTCATACTCGGGATTCGCACGTTTCGCCCAAATCGCCATTGCGCGCTTCGCCGAAGTCGCAAATAAGAATCTTTCAAAAACAACGCCACCCCCATTACACAATCATGAACACACGCCGCGATTTTATCAAAAAAGGCCTTGTGGCCGGCGCAACCGCAGCCGCCCTCCCCACCCTCGGAAATCTCGTCGCCGCCGACGCGCCGGCCTCCGGCGGCGTCCCCGACCTTATCACCGTCAAGGGCGAGGACCGCGTCGCCATGCTCGACCGCGCGCTTGAGGCGTTCGGCGGCATCGGAGCCTTCGTCAAGAAAGGCCAGAAGGTCGTCATCAAACCCAACATCGGCTGGGACAAGCCGCCCGAACTCTGCGCCAACACCCATCCCGACATCGTCGCGCGGCTCGTCACGCTTTGCCTCGGGGCCGGCGCAAGCGAGGTTTCCGTTTTCGACAACACCTGCGACCAGTGGGACAAATCCTACAAAACCAGCGGCATCGCCGACGCCGCCCGGGCCGCCGGCGCGCGCGTGCTCCCCGCCAATGACGACTCGTATTACCGCGACGTCGAAATCCCCGGCGGCGTTTCGATCAAAAAGGTGAAAGTCCACACCGCCATCCTCGACAGCGATGTCTTCATCAACGTCCCCGTGCTCAAGCACCACAGCGGCGCCACCATGACCGCCTGCATGAAAAACCTCATGGGCATCGTCTCGAAGGCAGACCAGCGCTCGTATCACCGCAACGGCCTGCACCAGTGCATCGCCGACATCCTCAGCTTCAAAAAACCCGACCTCAACATCCTCGACGCCTTCAGCCCGATGAAACGCAACGGCCCCAAGGGCGTCACCGTCGCCGACCTCGACACGAGCGTAAAACAACTCCTCATCTCGCGCGACATCGTGGCGATCGACGCCGCCGCCTCGCGCATCATGGGCCACAAGCGCGACATCGAGCACGTGCGCATCGCCGCCGAGGCGGGCCACGGGCGCAACAATCTCGGCGAGCTAAAAATCGAGCGCGTGCGAATGACCGCGTAAACAAGGTAGGGCGAACCCTCCGGGTGAGCCGAAACCCATCGCGATATTCGAACAATTTCGGCTCACCCGGAGGGTTCGCCCTACCAAATATCACTCACTCCCAAAAACACATCGCTCCTACGAGACATTAAAAAACTTCCCCGTGAGCGCCCGACCCAATCCTGCCAAATCCCCCTCCCCCGCCAAAGGTAGCTCCGTCCTCCGCCGCCTGCGCATCGTCGCGGCGTTCGCGAGTATTCTGATCGCGCTCGCCGCGTTCATCGACTTCCGCGATCTCGTTCCCAATCACCTCAAGCACGTTTACACCTCGATTCAGTTCGTGCCCTCGGCGCTCACGTTCGCGACCGCGTTCCACGCCACCGCGCTCGCGTGCCTGCTCATCCTCGCGCTCACGTTTGCGTTCGGGCGCGTCTATTGCTCGGTGATTTGTCCGCTCGGGATTTTGCAGGATGTCATTTCGCGCATCTCCGCAAAAATCCGCCGCAAACCGCCCTACAAACTTCCCGCCAAAAAAGCGCACAACACGCTTCGCCACGCGATTCTCGCCGCCACGCTCCTCGCCATCGTCGCCGGCTGGGGCGGCGTCGCGCTCGCGTGGCTCGATCCCTACAGCCATTTCGGACGCTTCGCCTCGACGCTCTTCCGTCCGCTCGCTGTGGTCGCCAACAACATCGCCGCCACCGTCGCCAACGCGCTCGGCCACCCCGCAGCTATTCCGCAGGCCAACGTCAGCTTCGCCGCCGCGGGCGCGCTCCTGCCCCCGCTCCTCATTTTCATCGCCGTCGCGATCATGGCCGCCAAACGCGGACGCCTCTGGTGCAACACCGTCTGCCCCGTCGGCACGCTGCTCGGCCTCGTCTCGCGCCGCGCGCTCTGGCGCGTCAGCATCGACAAGACAGCCTGCGTAAAATGCGGCGACTGCCTGCGCGCCTGCAAGGCGCAGTGCATCGACCTGCGCGCCGCCGAGATCGATTTCTCACGCTGCGTCGCCTGCTACGATTGCATCTCCGTGTGCGACGAGGGCGGCGTGAAATACCGCTGGCACGGCGTGTCCGCGCGACGGGAGTCGCGCGGAATTTCAAATCTTAAATCGCAAATTCCAAATTCCATCGCCCGTCCGCCTTCGCGCGCCAACCGCCGAGCCTTCATTTCCACGGCGATGGCCGGCACGCTCGCAACCGTCGGGGCGACCGCGCTTCTTGCCTCGCGCGGCATCGCGCAAAACGGCGGGCGACAGGGCAAGGGACCGAAAGGCCTGGGCCAGCACGGGCAAGGACACGGACGCGGGCGCGATTTTTCCAAGCTCGACAATCCCGAAGTCGTCGCGCCGCCCGGCGCGCAAAGCGTCGCGCGCATCCTCTCGCAATGCACCGCGTGCCAGCTCTGCGTGAGCGCGTGCCCGAGCCACGTGCTCGAACCCGCGTTTCTCGAATACGGAAATCTCGCCGGCCTCATGAAGCCGCGCCTCAATTTCGACAAGAGTTTTTGCAATTTTGACTGCACCGTCTGCTCCGACGTCTGCCCCGACGGCACGATCCTGCATCTCGCCAGGGACGCCAAGCACACCACGCGCATCGGCCTCGCCCACACGGCGCACCCGCGCTGCATCATTGTCAAGGACGGCACCGCCTGCGGCGCCTGCGCCGAGCACTGCCCCACGGGGGCGTTGCAAATGAAAAAGCCACCCGGCCACGCCGACGCCGTGCCCGTGGTCGATCCGCGCTACTGCATCGGATGCGGCGCGTGCCAATACGCCTGCCCGGTGACGCCGAAGGCGATTGTCATAAGCGGAATCGCAAAACACGAAACCGCCGAAAAGCTCGTGCAGGAACAAGTCGCCCCCACGACCACCGACGATTTTGCGTTCTGAGCACGGATTTCCCGAGCAATTCTAAAAACGTCCCCGCGCGTTGAGCCTCAACGATTGAGGATTTCGGCGAGCGGAATTTTTTGGAAAACCATGTTTGCGGCACCGGCTTCGTAGAGAATGCCGATGGTTTGTTCGTCAACCGAGGTGAGGCACGAGTAGGCGCTGCGTTTTTCCTCGTTGAGCAAAATCCAATGGCGCGCCGGCCATGTGGCGCCGTTGTCGAAACTGACCTTGATGGTCATTTTTTCCCGCGCCTTCTTGGAGTTCGGATTGGCAAACAGCAGGATGCTTTTCCGCGAACCGTCGGGGGCGGCGTATTCATGGCGATGAAGCGCGGCCATGCAGCCCGGCTCGACCAGCGCGCCGGACGAGGGATGTTCCCGCCACGTCTTTCCAAGATCGTGCGTGACCGTAACCGCGCGGCTGCCCTGGTCGCGGCCTCTGCGGGAGTTGAGCATGATGGAACCGTCGTCGAGTTGGACGATTTGATTTTCGTTGGAACCGGAATAAGCGGGATGGCTGGCGGACCATGTTTTCCCGGCATCGCGACTCAAAACGATGTTTGAAAAGGCGAGCCCCTTCTCGTCCCGCCCCTGGGCGGGCATAACAAGGGTGCCGTCCTTCAACATGATGCCGCGTCCGGGCGCGGGTGCGAACAGCCACCATTCCTCCTTTTTTAACGCGCGGGTGAGGTTTTTCGGCGGCGACCAGGTGCGTCCGTCATCGGTGCTTTTGGCTAGAAGAAATTGGGAGGTTTGTTTCACGCCAAAACCCGGTTGCGAGCTTTTCGCGCGCCATTGATGCGTCCACTCGGTGGAATTTTCGCTCAGCCCTTCAATCCAACGACCCTCCGCGTCGAGCAGTCCGTGCATCCACAAGCCCGCGACATAAACGTCGCCAGTGCGATCATCCACGAGGATGCAGGCATCGCTCACGCCGTTGTATCTTTGCGGGAGGCCGCCCCATTCGCCCATGTCGAGCACGATGCGCATGGGCTCCCAATTTTGCCCCCCATCGGTGCTGCGGCTCAGGCCGATGTCGATGTCCCCCTGGAGGTCTCGCGATTTCTCCCTGCGCACGTCGTATATGGCGAGCAGCGTGCCCTTGGGCGTAGTGACGATGCCGGGAATCCGGAAGCGCGCAACGCCGTCGTCCCCTGCCTGACGAACCGCGACACCCACGCGCAATCCCGGCGCGGGCATGGCGGCCCCGGCGATGCGTTTTCCGTCGATTTGCATCCATGCGCACGAGACGTTGATTCGGTTGAGCAAATCGGCGCTTGGTTTGAGACGGATGGAGATTTTGAAAACGCCCGGTGGAACGCCCGCCGCCTGCGAGCCTGCGAACACCATTTCCCCCGCGACGGGCGCGCGCGTTTCACCGAACGGATGGCTTTTTTTGTCGCGCCCCGCATAGTGAATGCGAACCGATGCGATGTCGTTGAGGTCGGTCGTTCCGTCGAGATTGATTGCGATTTTTTCGACGGTGCACGGGTGCTCGTTGTTGAGCCGGATTTCAAGCGCGGTGTTGTTTTGAGCCAGTGTGAGAACCGGCGCTTCGCGACGGGAGAATCGGGGTTCGATATTCTTGGCGTGCGCAAGTGTCGCGCAGGCCAGGGTGAGCAATATTATAACAAGCGTGCGGTGAGTTTTCATTTTAATGCGGGTAAATGCGCGCGCAAGAAACGCGCGTCTCATAACGGCGGCGGGCAACAAAAAACGCGAACTCAATGTTCGCGTTTTTTATTTCGTCAAGCCGGATTGGGCGCGGTTTTTGGAAGCCCGCCGTCGTCGGAGGCGGGTTTTGTGGACGCGGGTTTTGGCTCGGCGGGTTTTTCCGCGGGCTTCGACATGGATTCGTTGATCACGGGGGATTTTATTTCGCCGTGCTGAAGGATTTCCATGATGTGCTTGCCCTCGAGCGTCTCGTATTCGATGAGTGCCTGCGCGATCTTGTCGAGCGCCTCGCGGTGCTCGTTGATGATCGTTTCGGCGCGATCATATTGGAGCGAGATGATTTTCGAGATGGCGTCGTCAACCTTGCGGGCGGTGTCCTCGCTGATGTGTTGCGAGCGCGTGATGTCGCGGCCGAGAAAAACGGTGTCCTGATCCTGCCCGAGCGCGATGGGGCCGAGATCGCTCATGCCGTAATCGCAAACCATGGAGCGCGCGGTGGCGGTCGCCTGCTTGATGTCCGCGGCGGCGCCGGTGCTGATTTCGTGGGTCACGAGTTTTTCGGCAATGCGCCCGCCCATCGCCATGCAGATGTAATTGAGCAGGCGTTTTTTGGACATGGAGCGGATGTCCTTGGTGGGAAGCGTGGCGACAAAACCGAGCGCGCGTCCGCGCGGCAAAATCGTGGCCTTGTAAATGGGGAGCGTGCCGTCGTCGAGGACGGCCTGGAGGACGGCGTGTCCGGCCTCGTGCCATGCGGTGGATTTTTTTTCCTCGTCGTCCATCAGCTTGCGGCGTTCGCGGCCCCATATGACTTTGTCTCGCGCATCAATAATATCGACCATCTCGACGCGCTTCTTGTTGCGGCGGGCGGCGAGGAGCGTGCCCTCGTTGAGAAGGTTGGCGAGGTCGGCGCCGGAAAGCCCGGAGGTGCCGCGCGCGATGGCGTTGAGATCGACGTCGTCGGAGAGGGAAATCTTGCGGGCGTGCACGCGAAGGATTTGTTCGCGGCCAATGAGGTCGGGCACATCAACGTGAACCTGACGGTCGAAACGTCCGGGACGCAGCAGCGCCTGGTCGAGAACATCGGGGCGGTTGGTCGCGGCGATGATAATGACGCCCTCGGTGGTGTCGAAACCGTCCATCTCGACGAGGAGCGAGTTGAGTGTTTGCTCGCGCTCATCGTTGCCGCCGCCGAGTCCCGCGCCGCGCTGGCGCCCGACGGCGTCGATTTCGTCGATGAAGATGAGGCAGGGCGCGTTTTTGCGGCCTTGCTCAAACATGTCCCGCACGCGGCTGGCGCCGACGCCGACAAACATTTCGACAAAGTCGGAGCCGCTGATCGAGAAGAACGGCACATCGGCCTCGCCCGCGACGGCCTTGGCGAGAAGCGTTTTGCCCGTGCCCGGAGGGCCGACCATGAGGATGCCCTTCGGAATCTTGCCGCCCATGCGGGTGAACTTTTTCGGGTCCTTCAGAAAATCGACAACCTCGGAAACTTCCTCCTTGGCCTCGTCGCAACCGGCGACTTCGGCGAAGGTGATTTTATCGCGATCTCGAGTGAGGAGCTTGGCCCGGCTTTTGCCAAAACTCATCGCGCCCTTGCCCGCGTTGCGGAGCTGGCGGAAAAAGAGGAAATAAATGACGGCAATCAGCACGCCGAACATGAGCAGTTGCGAGCCGATGGTTTCAAACCAGCTCGAGCTTTGTTTCTCGGTGTAGAGGCCGGAGTGCTGGAGAACTTCGAGATTTTTGTCCGTGAGCCGGCCTTCGGCAACGAAACGGGTCGGTTTGGGCGCGCCAGGCTTTAACGTGAGCCCGTCGGGGAGCTTGGCGTCCTGGACGAGCTCGCCGCTGATTGTCATCCAATCGCGTCCGCCGGCGAGCTTGGGCTCGATGACACCGCTCTTGATCTGGTTCACCTGGGTGAGATTAACGACCTGCTGGATGTTGAGCTTGGCAGTTTCGCCGCTGCTGCCCATGCGCCCGCCGAACATGTAAAGAGCCGCGCACGCGGCAATGAGGCCGAACCAAATGATCCAGACCTTCGGCTGGAAGCCTTCCGGCGGAAGGCTTTTCAGGGGACGGCGTTTTTTGTCGTTTTTGGGTTCTGGCATTTCGTTATTTCTGTGAATTGTGTAAAGACTTTGGAAACAAGGTGCGGGTTCCGCGACGATATGTCAAATGCAGCGCCTGTTGTGTATGCGCCGTGATCTTCCAAGCGTCGGCGGGAGGAATACCCGGAACCCAGAGAATTTCAGCGACGTCCGTTTGTTTGTCACGGACAAAACAAACAACCGGCAGCGCCAGCCGGCGCGCATGCGGAATTTTACGATTTATGAGCAGATCGGAAATTTTAGCCGAACCAGGCGCGCCAAGCGGTTGATAACGGTCACCGGGCTGCAAGGAGCGGACGACAAGGCCGCCCGGCCCGGGCGAAACAAAAACCGCGCCACTCGGATCATGACGGCCCGAGAGAATTTCGTCACGAAGTTCGCCGGTGAGCGCAATAGGCTCCGCCGCAAGTGTCGCGCCGTCGGGCAGGCTGAGCACGAAAGGCGCGGTGGCGGAAAAGTTGAATGAGGGGACGGTGCCCGCGGGCGGCTCGATGCTCAGGATGCCATTTTCAAAAACAGCAACGGCATCGCCAACACTCGTCCGTTTTGCAGCAGCGCCGCCGGGATTCTCGCAAATGGCGAGAAGTGCCTCGAAGCCGGCGCGCGCGAGTTCGGAGGCGGGATGCCAGCGACGAAGCGCGCGTCGAAGCAAGGCGCGGGGTTTGCCCGCGAGCGCGCGCAAGTCGAGCGAACGGGGCGTGAGCGCGGACGCGGGAAGCAACTCGTCAAGCCACGCGTCGAGCGCGGCGGCATCCTCCTCGAGAAGCTCGCGCGTGAGCGCGGCGCCGGCAAGCGCGTCGTTGTTTTGGGACGCGGCGATGAACGCGGGCAGCATGTCGCGGCGAATGCGATTGCGAAAAAAATCCCCCTCGCGATTGGTCGCGTCCTCGCGCCACGCGACCCCGCGCGCTCGAAGCGCGCCGGTGATTTCGCGCTTCGAAAGCGCGAGGAGCGGACGAATAAAAACGCGCCCGTTCGCATGCGCGTGAACCGGGCGCGGCGCCGCAAGCCCGGCGGTGCTGCTGCCGCGCGCCAGCCGCATGAGCTGTGTTTCGGCGATGTCGTCAAGTTGGTGGCCGAGCCAAAGCACGCGCGCGCCGAGTGCGGTCATTTCGCGGGCGAAGAAAACGTGGCGGGCGTCGCGCGCATCGGCTTCGCTGGCGTTGGCGCGTGCGTCGGCGTCCGCGTGCGTCCAATGGCTAACCCGCAATTCCACGCCGCGCGCGGCGCAAACATCACGGCAAAATTGCTCGTCCCCGTCGCTGGCCTCGCCGCGCAAGTGATGGTTAAAATGGAGCGCGACAATTTTCCGCTCCGGCCAGTGCTCGCGCAGCGTGATGAGAAGCGCGAGCGAATCCGCCCCGCCCGAAAACGCCACGCACCAGGGCGCGCCCCCGTCCGCTTGCCCATCCGCCCGCGCAAGCGCGGCGGGATGCAGCGCGGTGCGGGGAAAAAGCGGCGTGGCGGATGGATTGATGGCGGGCATTTTTGGATGAGCTCGTAAATGAACCCCGCAATGCAAACCCGCGAATACCGCCGGGCAAGCAGATACAATCACCGCGGCAAATACGTGCCGCAGGATTCGCGCACGACGAGGCGCGGTGTGGCCAGGAACGCGCACGCCGGCGCGAGCGGGTTGTTGATGCGGCGCATCATCGCCTCAAACGCCAGCGCCGCCACTTCGTCGCCGGGCTGGTGGATTGTCGTCAGCGGCACCGCGACCAGCGTCGCGTATTTCGCGTCGTCAAAACCGGCCACGCGCAAATCGCCCGGCACGCGGATGCCGAGTTTGATCAGCGACTGGAGCAGTTGCGCCGCCGTGCGGTCGTTGGCGCAAATGCACGCGTCCCATTTCTTTCGCGCAAAAACCGACCGCACAAACTTCGCGTCCGCCGGGTTGCCCTCGATCACATCGCCCCTGGTTTCGGCATTCGCGCGCGCCATCGCCTCCCGCATGCCCGCGATGCGCGCCGCAACCGTGGAGGCGGAATACGGTTTTGTGAAAAACGCGATGCGGCAGCAGCCAAGCAGGAGCAGGTGCGAGGCGATTTTATAACCCGCCGCAAAATTGTCCATGGACGCCAGGTCGAACCCGCTCCGCTGCGGATATTTCTCAATGTCACGGTCCACCAGCACAATTGCGATTCCCGCCTCGGTCAGCCGCGACACGATGCGATGGTTCACCTCCGACTGTGTTTTTGAAAGCTCCAGGGGCGCGAAAAAAACGCCCGCCATCCGGCGCTCGATATAGTCGGAACACATCCGCTCGGCCTGCTCCGATTCGTCCTTGATTCGCGCGCCGGGTGAAAGGTTCGGCGGAGAGGCTTTGCTCCATGCGATGTCGATGCCATGCGCGCGCGCCAGACTCGCGAGTTGCCCGCAGATTTTCTCGAAAATCTCAGTTGATTCCCACTGGGGCATGAGAATGCCAAGCGTCGGCCTGCCCGTCACCGCCTTGGGCTGGCTCGCGACAAAGGAGCCGGCGCCCGCCCGGCGTTCCACCAAGCCCGCGTCCGCGAGATCCCGCAAGGCGCGTCCCGCCGTCGGGCGTGACACACCGTAACTTTTGACGAGCGCCGACTCGCTCGGCAGCCGATGCCCCGGCGCATATTGGCCGGAAAGGATTTTTTCGCGCAATACCGCCGCGATGCGCATGTATTTCGGGTTGGTGTCTCCGGGAAGTTTTTGATGCCTCAAAGCTGACATGACAAATATGCAACCTGTCTTGTCAGGAATATGGCAGGCTGCGCAAGAATGTAATTGGCAGCCGTGCGCGCGACGGGGATTTGTGGAGCAAGTTCATTCCCTGCCATGCGCAATCCCGCCACTCCCCCGAAACATCCCCTCCCCTCGCGCGCTCGACGGTTTCTGTCGTTTGTCGCAACCCGGCTCCCGGCATTCCTCGTGCCGCTTCTTTTTGCCGCTGTAAATGCGCAAACCTCCCATCCCGTTTTCAAGGACCCTGTCGCCGTCTGGAACATGGACGCCCCAAAATCAACCGCCGGCGATTCAGTGACGATTTCCGGCGCGGTCTCGCTCGGGCAGCCGCTTGACAGCGGCGACCGCGCGGCCTCGCGCGCTCGCGGAGGCGACGGGATTGCGGCGCGCTTCTCGGGCGGATTCCTCCGTGCCGACCGTTTCGCCGCGCCGAAGGGTGACCGTCTCACGATTCTCCTTCGCATAAAACCCACCGCCGGCCTGGCGAACAGCGAGCTCTTTTGCAAACACGGCGGCCATGCCAAAACCTCCTTCAACGTTTACGCCAACAACGGCGCCATCGGTTTCCAGATCGGCGTGAAGGGCCGGCCAAATCTTGGCGCGGATGTCCGCCTGCCGGCGTCCGCCATCGAGCGGGGCGCGTGGCACGACGTCATTGCCCGCTACGACGGGCGGCAAATCGCGCTGTTCGTCAACGGACGCCGTGTCGCGTCCGCGCCGGTGTCCGGCGAGCTGCGCGAAAACGTGGAGCCGCTGATCATCGGCAAAGCCATGCGCGGCGACATCGACCACGCCGCGATCTGGGCGCGCGCGCTTTCCGACGACGAGATTGTTGCGCTGAGCGGGGGCGCCGCGCACGTCGCGAAAAACCAGAAGGCGCTTCGCCCGAAGGTCGAGGCCGTGACCGGCAGGGACGGGCTCGGCACGGTTGACCAGCTCCGCGCCGCGCGCGACCTGCGCGCCAAGCTCGCCGCCGATCCGCACCGCCCGCGCTACCACCTCATGCCGCCCGACGGTTATTGGAACGACATCAACGGCACGCTTTATTGGAAGGGCCGCTACCATGTCATGTTTCTCGGACGCCAGGCACCCGACACGCAGACCGTCCTTGAGGGCCGCGACAACGACCACCCGCGCGAAATCTGGCTGCACGCGTCGAGCGCCGACCTCGTGCACTGGGTGCACCACACGCCCGCGGTCGCTCCCGTTTTCGACGGCTCGATGCCGCGAGGCATTTACAGCGGCGATGCCGTGAACGACGCGCCCGTGCCCACGCTCATATACCACGTCCCCGGGCAGGGCACCTGCATCGCCACCGCCGACGATCCCAACGACCCCGAGCTCGTGCGCTGGACGCCCGACCCGCGCAACCCGGTTATCTCCGACAAAACCGCGCCGCCCGAAGTCCGCGTCTTCGATCCCACCGCCTGGCGCGAAGCCGACGGCACCTACTACGCGCTCATCGGCAACAAAAACGGCACGCCCGGCTACGAGGGCGACAGTAACAGCCTCTACCGCTCCACCGACCTCGTGAACTGGGAGTATCGCGGGCCGTTCTACAAATCCGACCGCAAGTGGACCGCCGCGCACGAGGACGCCGCCTGTCCCGACTTTTTCCCCATCGGCAACGGCAAGCACATGCTCCTCATGCACTGCCACCAGCCGTTCAACAGCGTGCATTATTACATCGGCGCCTGGGATCGCGCCGCCGAAAAATTCATCCCCGAATCGCACGGGCGCATGAGCTGGGCCGCCGGCTCCGTCGCCGGCCCCGAGACCTTGCTCGACGGCAAGGGCCGCCGCGTCTTTTGGGGCTGGGTGCAGGAACCCTACCGCCCCACGCAAATCAGGGGGCAAACCGTCGCCTCGGTGACATGGGCTTCCGTCGCCACGCTGCCGCGCATCCTCTCGCTGTTCCCCGACAACACGCTCCGCATCCAGCCCGCGCCCGAGCTCGAAGCCCTCCGCCACAACGAGCGCTCGCTCTCGAACTTCACCGTCTCCGGCGAACGCGACCTCGGCGGCCTTAGCGGCGACACGCTCGAAATCCGCGCCAAAATCACCCCCGGAAAATCCGGGCGCTTCGGCATCATCGTCCGCGCCACGCCCGACCGCGCCGAGCAAACCGTGATCTGGATCGACCCCGGCAAAAACACGCTCACCGCCGACATCTCCAAATCCACCCTCAACCCCGCCGCCCGCTGGACCAAGGGCCGCGCCGCGTTCCTGAAAAACCTCCCGCGCGACCAACATTATGTCACCGAGCAAACCGCCCCGTTCACGCTCGCGCCCGGCGAGGCCGCCGACCTGCGCGTGTTCGTGGACAAGAGCGTCATCGAGGTTTATGTGAACGAGCGCCAGTGCCTCACGCAGCGCGTTTATCCGACGCGCCCCGACGCGAAGGACATCGCGCTCATCGCCGAGGAGTCACCGGTCACCGTCGAAAAACTCCAAGTCTGGGACATGCACCCGACGCAGTAATTCTCCCGACGCACAAACAACGCCGGCCTGACATGAGAATTCAAAGTGATATTAGCGAAGCGCGCTTGCGCAAGGAGGGGTGGCGTCCCACCGCCCGACGCGCGCAACGCACGCGCTCGTTTCGCATATCACTGAACAAACACCTCAAACGATTCGATTGCCCGCGCATCCCCAACAACACCGCCTCAAACATCCCCAAAGGGGATGAGTCCCATAGCCCGGGGTTGGCGCGAGCCGCGAGCGCCTACCCCGGGTTTGGTGAAAGAGAAAACACAACCCTGAAGGGGTTGCGTCCCCTGAACGCACATGGCGCACAAACAAAACAAACAAGGAACACAGGCCACAACCCCGTTGGGGTTGGTTGTCATTTTCATTATTCCCGGGGTAGCTCGCCACGCTCGCAACCCCGGGCTAAGGGACGGAAGCCCGTTGGGCTTCATCCAGCACCTCTTTCATTTCGAAAAAATTAACACGATCCCCTGAAACCCATGACCGCCTCATCAACCCAAGACAAAACCGCCTCGCCCAATTCGTTCCTTCTTCGCTGCTCGCTCGTGGCCGCGCTCGGCGGACTCCTGTTCGGCTTCGACACCGTCGTCATTTCCGGCGCGCAAAACCAGCTCAAGGAACTGTTCCAACTCAGCGGATTCATGCAGGGCTTCATGACCGCGTCCGCGCTCATCGGCACCGTGATCGGCGCGCTTCTCGCCGCGCGCCCGAGCGATGCGCTGGGCCGCAAGCGCTGCCTGCAATGGGCCGGCGTGTTGTTTTTTGTGTCGGCGGCCGGCTGCGCGTTCGCGTGGGATTTTTGGTCGCTGATCGTGTTTCGCGTCATCGGCGGCCTGGGCATCGGCGGCTCGACGGTGATCTGCCCGCTGTATCTCGCGGAGATCTCGCCGGCGCGCTGGCGCGGGCGGCTGGGCGCGTTTTTCCAGTTCAACATCGTGCTCGGCATCCTCGTCGCGTATCTGTCGAACTACTTGCTCGGACTCGTTGATTTCGGCGCGGACGAGTGGCGCTGGAAACTCGGCGTCGAGGCGTTCCCCGCGCTCCTGTTCTGGCTGCTCCTGCGCAACATTCCCGAAAGCCCGCGCTGGCTCATCATGCGCGGACGCGCCGACGAAGCCTCGCGCGTGTTCGCCGAAACCGGCGTCGAAAATCCCGCCGCGCAAGTTGCGGTCATCCAAGCCTCGCTCGACGAGGAAACCGGCGCGAAAAAAATCTCCGAGCCGCTCTTCCGGCGCATCCACGCGCTGCCCGTTTTTCTCGCCGTCTCGGTCGCGATGTTCAACCAGCTCGACGGCATCAACGCGCTGCTCTACTACCTGAGCCCCATTTTTGGCATGGCCGGTTTCGACAAGGTTTCCGGCGACCTGCAATCCGTGCTCATCGGCGCGACCAACCTCGTCTTCACCATGCTCGGCATGGCGATCATCGACCGCGTGGGCCGCAAGACGCTGCTCCTCGCCGGCGCGATCGGCACCGGATTGTGCCTGCTCGGCGTGGCGTGGATTTTCACAATCAACCAATACCAAGGCGCGCTTGTCTGGCTGCTCGTCGGATACATCGCCTGCCACGCCTTCGGACAGGGCGCGGTCATCTGGGTGTTCATCAGCGAGGTTTTTCCGAACCAAGTGCGCTCAAAAGGCCAGGTGCTCGGCAGCTCGACACACTGGATCATGGCGGCGGCGATCTCATGGCTGTTCCCCGTGTTCGCCAAAAACGCCGGCGAACCCGGCGCGGGCATCCCGTTTTATTTCTTCGCTGCCATGATGGTGCTGCAAGTCATCGTCGTGCTGCGCTGGTATCCCGAGACCAAGGGCGTGCCCCTTGAGGAAATTCAAAAACGCCTCTCCGGGAAAAAATGAATCCCGTAGGGGCGTCGCTTGCGACGCCCGGTTTTTCATCCTTAACCGCGGATAAACGCAGATGAACACAGATATCCAAACCATCGAACCGCGACCCACATTGTTTTCCGCATCAGCGTTTATCCGTGTCCATCTACGGTTAAAAAATCCGGAAATTTTAATTCGAAATAGCTCCCGGGAAAACGAACACGAATGAACACAAACGACAAAATCCCCGGCAAACCGCCGCTGCTCGTCTTCGGAGAAATCCTGTGGGACATGCTGCCCGCGGGCGCGCGTCCCGGCGGCGCGCCCGCAAACGTCGCCGTGCTTGCGCACGCGATCGGCGCGCACTGCCTGCTCGCGAGCGCCGTGGGCGACGACGAGCCCGGACGCGACATGCTCGCACTCCTGCGCGAGCGCGATTTCCCGACCACGCATGTGCAAATAATCACCGGCGCGCAGACCGGTGCGGTCGATGTCACAATCACCGGCGCGGGCATCCCCTCGTATCGGATTCGCGAAAACACCGCGTGGGACCGCATCGCACTCACGCCGGACCTCGCCAAAACGGCGGCGTGCGCGGCGGCATTTTATTTCGGCTCGCTCGCACAACGCTCCGAGGAATCCCGCGCGACCCTGAAAAAACTCCTGCAAACCCTCCCCGCGAATTGCATGCGTTTCTTCGACGCAAACCTGCGCGAACCCTGGCCGAGTGAGGACGTGCTGCGCGATTCGCTTGCTCACGCGGACATCCTCAAACTCAACCACGAGGAACTGCCGCTGCTCGCCTCGTGGCTCGGCCTGCCAACGGAGGAGCGCGCCTTCGCCGACGCCATTTTCGCGCGCCACCCGGTGCGCACTCTGCTGCTCACAAAAGGCCCCGACGGCGCCAACGTATTCGACAAAGGCGGCGAGCCGGTCCGCGTCCCCGCCTCGCGCGCCGAAACAATCATCGACACCGTCGGCGCGGGCGACGCCTTCTCGGCGGGTTTCATCGACGGCTGCCTGCGCGGACTCCCGAGCCGCGAGGCGGCCCAATGCGGCAGCGACTTCGCCGCCCGCGTCTGCGAAACCGCCGGCGCCTGGCTGCCCCCGCGCGCCTTGCGCAAGACCGTCTGACACCCCGAACAAGTCAGCTCCTCGATGGGCGTTACAGCCTGATTCCGGAAGAAATCACGAATAGGTGCGAAAACCTGTTTCGTCGCCAAAAACCCTTTGCAAAAACCCGTGAAGCCTTTTGTCTTGCGCATCCATTTCCCTCGATTCGCCACATGAAAGAAGCATCAGCCAGAATCAAAATCAATAAGCTGCTGGAATGCGCTGGCTGGCGTTTCTTCGCCGATTCGGAAGGCCCCGCAAATATTCAATTAGAATCCAGTATTACCGTCACGACGCAGGCTCTCGATGCGTTGGGCGAAAACTTTGAAAAGGTCTCGAAGGGGTTTATTGATTTTCTCCTGCTCAACGAAAAGGGTTTCCCTCTGATCGTCCTTGAGGCGAAAGCCGAGGATAAAAATCCGCTTTCGGGCAAGGAGCAGGCGCGTAAATACGCCCGTTCGCAAAACTGTCGGTTTGTTATTTTGTCCAATGGCAATCTTCACTACTTTTGGGACTTGGATCGCGGCAACCCCGCCGTCATCACCTCATTCCCGACACCGTTCTCGGTGAACGGTTATCAGAAGGGCATCCCCGACACCAAGCGCCTTGTCGGGGAAGCCGTGGATGATGACTATGTCGCGCTTACGCAGCGACCGAATTACGCCGCCGAGGCCGCATGGAAAAACGAATCCGAACGCCCCGATTTTATCGAGAAAAACGGCCTGCGTTTTCTTCGTGCCTACCAAAAGGCCGCCATTGTCGCGATCCAGCAATCCGTGAAGCGCGGCAGCGAGCGCTTCCTGCTCGAAATGGCCACGGGCACGGGGAAAACTCTTACTGCCGCCGCCATCATCAAACTTTTCCTTCGCACTGGTAACGCCCAGCGCGTCCTCTTTCTCGTGGATCGTCTCGAACTCGAAGATCAGGCGCTCAAGTCCTTCAACAAAACCCTCGCGAACGACTACAAAACCGTCATCTACAAGGAAAATCGCGACGACTGGCGGCGCGCCGAAGTTGTTGTCAGCACCGTTCAGTCCTTTCTCTTCAACAACAAATATCAGCGCCTTTTTTCACCCACCGATTTCGACCTCGTCATCTCCGACGAGGCGCACCGTTCGATCAGCGGCAATGCCCGCGCAGTCTTTGATTATTTTGTCGGCTACAAACTCGGACTCACTGCCACACCGCGCGACTACCTCAAAAATTACACGCCGCGCAACCCCACCACGCGCGACCCGCGCGAGTTCGAGCGTCGCATCCTCCTCGACACCTACCGCACCTTCGGCTGCGACGACGCTCAGCCCACCTTCCGCTATTCGCTACTTGATGGCGTGCGCGATGGATTCCTTCTCAATCCCGTTGTCGTCGACGCCCGCAGCGAAGTGACCACGCAACTTCTCTCCGACGAGGGCTTCGTTGTGAATTATACCGAGGATGACACCGGTGGGGACGAAGCGCGGCAGGAAACCTACAAACAGCGCGAATTTGAGAAACGCTTTTTCTCCAAGTCCACCAACCAGCTTTTCTGCAAAATTTTTCTCGAAAATGCCCTTCGCGATCCCGTCAGCGGCGAAATAGGCAAATCCATCGTCTTTGCCGTCAGCCAAAACCACGCCTCCAAGCTCGCCCAAATCTTCAACGAAATGGCTCATCGCATGTTTCCCGGCAAATACCAGTCCGACTTTGCCGTGCAAGTGACCTCGCAGGTGCCCGATGCGCAGCAAATGACGATCAACTTTGCCAACAACAACCTCCTCGGCTCGGCCAATTTCCTCCCCGCCTACAAAACTAGCAAGGCCCGCGTCTGCATTACCGTCGGTATGATGACCACCGGCTACGATTGTCCCGACATTCTCAATCTCGGCCTTTTCCGTCCCATTTTTTCTCCCACTGATTTTATCCAAATCAAGGGGCGTGGCACGCGAAAACACGACTTCCGCGAGCAACTCTTCGACGCCGCGCTTAAGGAAAGCGTCAAGGAGCAGCGCAAAACCGCCTTCAAGCTTTTCGACTTCTTTGCCAACTGCGAATACTTCGAGGAAAAGTTCGACTACGACCAAGTCATCAAACTGCCCAGGCTCGCGTCGGCGCGCAAAGGCGGCGGAGAAGGCGGGGAAGGCGGCGGCGGAAGCCTCGAAGGCTCCTACGAATACCGCGAGATCGACCTCATCGCATCCGTGCAAGAGGAGAAAGTCGGTTACGAAGGCATGCGCATTGACCGCGAGTTTTTCTCTAAGTTTGAAAACAAAGTCCGCGAAAATCAGTTCATCGCCACCAGCGTTGAGGAGGGCATGTGGGATCGCGCCATCGACTACGTGAACAAGGAGCTTTTCAACAAGCCCGCCGAGTATTATTCGCTCGAAAAACTCCGCAAGGCCTCCGGTGTGGATCGCCGCATCGGTCTCCGCGAAATCCTCGAAAAGATATTCGGCCTTATTCCGCGCTTCAAAACAAAGGATGAAATCCTAGAGGAGGAATTCTCAAAATTCGTTGCCGACTACAAGCCGGAGGAGGCGGAAGCCATTCCCGCCATCAAGCACTACTTCAAGGCTTATGCCACCAGCGAACAGCTTCGCTACATTATCGAAAGCGGCCATCTCACCGACCTCGCCACCAACCCCGCCTTCTCCACGCGAGACTACAAGGACGTCCCGAAAAAATACCGCGAGATCATCCCCGAATACATCAAGGACTACGTCTCGCTCAACCAGTTTGCCGCGTGATGGCAAAAGTGAGGCCTCGTCGAGAAAACCCTTGCGCAGCGGTCAACTTCGCGCACCTTTTGCTTCATCCCGCCTGTCAAACGCTATTATGGTTTCCGACAATCTCGCATCTTCTCACTCTTCTATGAGCACCAACACTACGCCCCATTCTCCCCGTGAAAAGTCCGTCCTCGAAATGACCGACGAGGAGATCAGGGAAAGCTATCTTTTGTTTTTCCCAGAAGGGCAGCCTTCCGAGCCGGTTAGACTGGAGCATTACTCGGGAGAATTTGAAAAAATCTCCCTTTTAAAAGATATACCTATTCGTTACGCTATCCATTCACAAATGGAGGGTGCCGATGACTAAAAAGAGTAGTGGCGATATTTTACAAGAGATTCATGCGGTTCAGGCGCAGAAAAACATTGTTCAAGCGCAATCGCCACTGGATGTGGTTCGCCGTAAATATCTCGCTGAGTTAGCTGCAAAACGAAAACGTAATATTCTCGCATACTACTCCGGCTGGCTCCAGAAACCGGAAACAACTCAAACATCTCAATCATCCGTCAATATTTCCATCAATGATGGAGATATGAATGCCTTCATGGCTGTAATTCATGGGATGGGCGCGGAACGCGATAAGGGTCTGGATATTCTTCTGCATACACCGGGAGGCGATATGACGGCGACGGAGGCACTAATCAATTACCTCCATAAAATGTTTAATGGTAACATTGAGGCTTTTGTTCCTCAAATAGCCATGTCGGCGGGAACGATGATTGCATGTTCCTGTAAAAAAATCCATATGGGGAAACAATCCAGTATTGGCCCGATAGATCCACAGTTAGGCGGATTTCCAGCCTATGGCGTTATTAAAGAATTTGAAGATGCGCTCGAAGCCATCAAAAGAGACCCGTGTTATAAAGTTTTATGGCAAATGATAATTGGCAGATACCCGCCAACATTTCTCGGGGAATGTCGCAATGCCATTGATTTAGCGAATGAAATTGTAAAGAAGCGTTTAGAAACAGTAATGTTTTCCGGAGAGGCTGATGCTGAAGAAAAGGCTCAGAAAATAGTCGACTCCCTAAATGAGCATAATGAGGAAAATAAAACACACAACAGGCACATTGACATAGAAAAAGCTTCCTCAATCGGATTAAAAATCGAAAGACTGGAAGCCAATCAAGAAATCCAAGATGCAGTGCTCACAGTGCACCATTGTTTCATGCATACTTTTGCGAGCTCCGACTGTATAAAAATTGTAGAAAATGATAAGGGCAATGCGCTCATCACCGCATCACCCTTTCCGCAACAACAAAGAAGGGGCTGATTTTTATTTACATTAGAAAGCACAAATCAACGGGAGCAACATTGCTCCCGTTGATTTTTTAATAAACTGCCAATATTGGCACTCTATTTCCTTTCATTTTTCCGCGCCAACCCTCGCAATACTTCTCCCATGCTCGACACCGAAACCAAACGCCGCATCGACACCGCCCGCGACATTCTCGTTGGCAAAGTTCCCGACCCAAAGTCACAAGTTGAGCAAATCACCAGGTAGTGTCCGTCAAGTTTCGCACATTTTAAAAAGCATATAGTCGGCGGAGGAAGGTTACGTGTTGTTTTGTTGTTGGTTCTTTCGTGAGGGTTGAGAGCCGCGCGTAGGCCCGGCTTGGCGGGCCGCAGCGCGGTTCTCAACTTAAAGTTCACGCCGCTTGCCCTTGGTTTTCCACCAGCTTCGCGGCGTTGAGGTGACTCATGTCCATGTAGCGTTTCTGGCCCCACTGGCTGCCGGCCACATGCCTCAGCCGCGCGGCCACCAGTATCATCGCAGAGTTGCCGTCGGGAAACGCTCCGACCGCGCGGGTTCGCCTTCGTATCTCGCGCATGAGCCGCTCCAGCGGGTTGTTTGTCCGCAATGAGCGCCAGTGCTGGCTGGGGAACTCATAATAATTGAGCGTCTCGTC
>NZ_JAQFIT010000006.1:0-210400 GCF_029504805.1 Ereboglobus sp. PH5-5
AATTCCGGCGTGTAGGCTGGTTTTGTTTTTGGCATGTTTGTTTTTCTTTTGTGGTTATGTCTGCACCTCCTGTCCACAAATCAGGGGTAACCTCAAGGTGTATATCCTTGTCGCCTGGTTCGCCTCATACAGGTCGCTGACAATGGCGCGCGGAATAACAAGGCCGGTTGCCCCGCCGATTCCCTGAAGAAGCCTGCCGGTCATGAGCATGGTGGCGTTCGTGGAAACAGCCACCAGGCAGGAAGCCGCGCCAAATAGGACAACGCCGGCGAGCAACGGTATGCGCCGCCCAAGACCGTCCGCAATCGGTCCGCTGATCGCCTGCCCGAGCGCGAGTCCGATGAGGAACACGGAAAGCGACACCGGCATCAATCCGGCGCGAAGATTAAGGTCGGACTCGATGACGTTGAAGGCGGGCAGGTATATGTCGATCGCTATGGAATCGAATGCGGTAAAGGCGCCCAGCAGGACGAGCAGGCCCAGCGTGGCTTCCTTTTTTCCACTGATGACGTGTTGATTCTTCATAATAGTTTCCTCTCCGGTATCCGGAATCTTGTTGAATGCGACGGCGCGCGACGCGCCCACTATTTGATTGCGAGGCAAAAAAGCGCCCACATCGCATCAAGGCGTTTTTGGAATTTCTCATGTCCCCCGTAGAGCAGCTCCGCCTGGAGGCTGTCGATGATCCCGATGTAGGCCGCGGCAAGCTGCCGGGAGGTCATTCGTGATGGCGGCAGGTTCTTGAAGACGTTCTGCACAATCTGCTCAATCCCGTCGAAATAACCCTGCATGGACTTCGCGATCTTTTTTTCGATTGACCGCGGGGGAACGTAGGCGGCGTTGAGGATGAAGCGCAGCTGCGGGCTGGACTCGAAGCGCCGGCCAGTTTCGCGAAGGAACGCGGAGAGACGTTTTTCGGGGGTTCCGGGTTCGTTGAGGAATTGCTGTGTGTAGGAAAGTTCCTGCTCAATTACGAGACTCACAAGATCGAGGAAAAGCTCGGTCTTGCCCGCAAAGTGAGCGTAGAGGCCGGGGGTTTTGATCCCGACATCCTTTGCGATTTCGGACATGGCCGTGCCATCGAACCCTTGAGAGGCGAATCGTTTTAAGGCCGCCCGCCTAATTTTGTCCTGTGTTGTCATTCTCTTTGCGTGCATGACTTGCTTAATGAGCGTTAATTAAAAAAAAGGCGCCTCATTCATCAGATTATTCGAGACAGTCAACGATTTTATTCCCGGACGCCGGGCGAAAAAATTGAAATGACACGGGATGGTAAGGAGGAGAAATTTTGAAGGAGTCAGGACGAAATGGCGCCAAGCCAAGGCGGCGCAGCCATGGCGGACTGTCGCTTGGGGCAAAACCCCGACGCGGCATAATTCGTCGCGTCCCAATGCGTTAAAACTGCACAGAAAAAATATCCGCGCCGCCCTTCAGACGACAAACGCCCTTAACCCGGAGCCATTCCGCCATGCCATATTCAAAGGCCGCGTTCAAAAAGTCGCCTCCTGATTTTTTTCTCTTACCCGCGAATCTGCGTGAAATTCTCCAGCGATTCGAATTCAATTCATTCCTTTATCGCATTTTTTCCGCACCATCACACTCGCCACGATCCCACATGACTCTTTTCCTGATCGTCCTGCTGACTGCGCTCGCCTTTGAATATATCAACGGCTTCCACGACACCGCCAACTCCATCGCCACAGTCGTCTCCACCAAGGTGCTCACGCCCCGCCAGGCAATCCTGCTGGCCACCGTCATGAACCTCGCCGGCGCGCTCATTATGGGCACCAGCGTGGCGAAGACAATCGGCGCGGGAATCGTGGACACCAGCGTGATCGCGATGCCCACGGTGCTCTGCGCGCTGCTCGGCGCGATTTTTTGGAACGTCTTCACCTGGTGGCTCGGCCTGCCGTCGAGCTCCAGCCACGCGCTCATCGGCGGGCTCTGTGGCGCGGCGCTCGCCTCCACGCACGGCGACTGGAGCGTGCTCCACTGGGCCACCGGTCTTTGGCCCAAGGTCGTCGGCCCCATGTTGATCGCGCCGTGCGTCGGGTTTGTGGTGGCTGCAATCGTCATGTTCACGCTTTACAAGGCGTTGAGCCGCGTGCGCCCGCGCTTCATCAACATGATTTTCGGAAAGCTCCAGGTGATGAGCGCCGCGTGGATGGGTTTTAGCCATGGCTCCAACGACGCGCAAAAAACCATGGGCATCGTCACCCTCGCGCTCCTCACCGGCACGCAAACAGGCGCGTTCAAGGACCTGCCCGAATGGCTCTCGTTCCTGCGCGTCGAGACGATGGAGGTGCACACTTGGGTCATCATCGCCTGCGCGCTCACCATGGCCGCCGGCACCGCCGCGGGCGGCTGGCGCATCATCAAAACCATGGGCCACAAGATGGTAAAACTTCAGCCCATAAACGGCTTCGCCGCCGAGACAACCGCCGCCATGGTCATCGAAACCGCCACGCATTTCGGCGTGCCGCTCTCGACCACGCACGTCATCTCGACCTCGATCATGGGCGTGGGCTCGGTGAAACGTTTCAGCGCGGTCAAGTGGGGCATCGTCGGGCGCATCGTCTGGGCCTGGGTGCTCACCATACCGGTGACGGGACTGATCGGCTACGGCCTGATGCGACTCGCGCACTTGCTATTTTCGTTTGAATGGATGGCATAAACCGAGCGCCCGTTTTTCGGCTCCCGAAAAACCCGCACGCACAACATGAACGACGCCGCTGGCAAAAACACAATCGAACGCGCCGAACCCGGGGAAGTCGGGATCGTGCAACCGCGCGATTTTGTTTCGACCGGCGAGTTTGTTTTTGAAAGCGGCCAGAAACTCCCCGGCTTCACGCTTCGCTACGAGACCTACGGACGCCTCAACCCCGCGCGCGACAACGCAATCCTCGTCTGCCACGCGCTCAGCGGCGATCACCACAGCGCCGGCATCCACACCCTCGCCGACCGCAAGCCCGGCTGGTGGAACAACCTCATCGGCCCCGGCAAGGCGGTCGACACCAACCACTGGTTTGTCATCTGCTCCAACTGCCTCGGCGGCTGCCAGGGCTCGACCGGCCCCTCCACGATCAACCCGCAAACGGGCCGCGTGTTCGGCATGACGTTTCCCTTTGTCACCATCCGCGACATGGTGCGCGCGCAAAAACGCCTGGTCGACTCCCTCGGCATCGGCTCGCTCTACGCCGTGATCGGCGGCTCGATGGGCGGCATGCAAGTCCTCCAATGGGGCATCGAGTATCCCGGTTTCGTCCGCAAACTCCTCCCCATGGCCACCACCGCCCGCGAAAGCGCGCAGGGCATCGGTTTCAACGAAGTCGGACGCCAGGCCATCATGCAGGACCGCGACTGGAACCACGGCGATTATCCCAAAAATGGAGGCCCGCGCGTCGGCCTCGCCATCGCGCGCATGATGGCGCACATCACCTACGTCTCCGACGCGAGCATGGACCGCAAGTTTGGACGCAAGCGCACCGCCGCCGAAAGCTCCACCGCCGCCTACACATTCGACGCGCAATTTGAAGTCGAAAGCTACCTGCGCTACCAGGGCGAGGCTTTCATCAATCGTTTCGACGCGAACTCCTATCTCTACATCACGCGCGCCATCGACCACTTCGACCTCGCCGAGGCCCACGGTTCGCTTGAAAAAGCCTTCGAGAAAATCGAGGCCGAAACACTCGTCGTCGGCTTCACGAGCGACTGGCTGTTTCCCCCGGATCAAAACCGCGAAATTGTCCTCGCCCTGCTCCGCGAAGGCAAGCGCGCCAGCTATGCCGAAATCACGACCGACCTCGGCCACGACTCCTTCCTGCTCGAATCCGAGGAACTCTACGCCCTCGTGCGCGGTTTTTTGAAGTAGGAGCGGCGCGCATGCGCCAGGGCGACGCGGGATGCGTTTTGGTTCCGGGCACGTCGCAAAAAAACGCGGCCGCGCGCGCTTTCTTTCGACGTGCCCGCCGCGGTGATGCGACTGTTGCGGAGGCGGACGGTCTCGCGGTTCTCAAAACACTGGCGTCCTCGATTGATGAACACCGCGCCCAGGCAACCGGGAAAGCGCCGGCCGGAAACATGCGCCGAAAATGAATTCGCGCCCTCAGACCTCCTTGTGGTGCTCGTCCTTGTAGAGTTGCTCGGCCAGCGTGGTCTCGACAACCTTGCCCCCGGGGCGGCGTTTTACAATGCGTTGAAAGAAGAGGTTGTTTGGAATCTGGATCAGGCGGCCCTCGTCGTCCTGCAATGTCGTGTAGGCAAAATTAAGGTTGATGACCTTGCCGCGCAATCCGGCGGGATCGGTGAACTCAATATCGTCGCCAACCTCGAACGGCCGGAAAAACAAAATCAGCACGGTGCACGAAAGATTGCTGAGCACGCTCCACATGGCGACAAACCCGACGGCGATCAGCGCGGCCACCGTGCCGATCATCGCCCAAAGGCTGCCGAGGTCGGCCTCGAACGCGCCGAACACGGCGATCACACCGACAAAAACAAAAAAATACTTGGTCGCGCGCCGCATGGGCTCGGCAAACGTGGCGCTGGTGCGCATCGACAAAAAGAGCAGCAGCCGCTTGGCGATGAAATACAATACCGTGATGAATACTATGTAAACGAGCGCCTTGGGCAGGTGTCCGACGATATGCAACGAAACACGTTTGATGTCATCAATGGTGGACTGTTCGAAAAGCCAGTTCATGGGAGTTGCATTGAGCACGTCTTGACGGAAAAAAAGCGCAAGACTTTTGAGGGCGATACGGAAACAATTGCCACGTGTCCTAATTTAGTTTTTTCATCTCCCAAACCTCACACTTTTCGTCCCATGAAAAAGATTCCCTCCGCAACCGTGCAGCGTTTGAAAAAACTCGCGCGCGCCGCGGCGAAAAAATCCCACTCCCCATACAGCGGGTTTCCCGTCGGGGCGGCAATCCTCGCCGGCTCCGGCAAAACCTACACCGGCGCCAATGTCGAAAACGCATCCTACGGCCTGTGCAACTGCGCCGAGCGCACCGCCATCTTCACCGCGGTCGCGGGAGGCGAGCGCGAGGTGCGCTGCGTCGTCGTTTACACGCCCACAAAAACCGCCGCCTCGCCCTGCGGGGCGTGCCGCCAAGTGATCAACGAATTCGGCCCGCAAGCCCGCGTTATCTCCATTTGCGACAGCGACGACCTCCTCGACACAACGCTCGACATCTTGCTGCCGCGCGCCTTCGGCCCCAAAAACCTGGACTGACTTTCCGTTCGCAAAAAAACAAAACCACCCATGAAACACATCCTCACACGCATCCTCGCCGCCGCCGCGTTCATCGCGGCCTGCGCGCCCGATTTTGTTTCCGCCGGCGGCGCGCCCGACCCTTGGGCCGAGGTTCCCAAGATTCTCGCGCGCATCAAGGCGCCCTCGTTTCCCGACCGCGTGTATCCAATAACCAAATACGGGGCGACGGCCAATGGAAAGGGCGACTCGAGCGAGGCCATCCGCAAGGCAATCGACGCCTGCGCCGCCGCCGGCGGAGGCACGGTGCTTGTCCCCGCGGGCACGTTTCTCACCGGACCGATTCACCTCAAAAGCAACATCAACCTCCATCTCGCCGAGGGTGCCACGCTCCTATTTTACAACGACCCCGACCGCTACATGCCGAATATTTTCACGCGCTGGGAAGGCGTCGAGCTCATGAACTTCTCGCCGCTCATCTACGCCCACGGACAGGAAAACATCGCCATCACCGGCAAGGGCACGCTCGACGGACAGGCCACCGACGACACTTGGTGGGCCATGCACGACCTCTCCAAAAACCGCGTGCCCGGCCAGCCGCCCGGCTCCGACAGCCGCAACACCCTCATGCGCCAGGCCGACGAGCCCATCGAAACAATGGACCCGCGCAAACGCATCTACGGCAAGGGCGAAAACCTCCGCCCGCCCTTCATCCAGCCTTACAACTGCAAAAACATCCTCATCGAAGGCGTGACGATCCTCCGCTCGCCCTTCTGGGAAATCAACCCCGTGCTCTGCCAAAACGTGACCGTGCGCGGCCTGAAAATCATCTCCCACGGTCACAACAACGACGGCTGCAACCCCGAATCGTGCGCCGATGTGCTCATCGAGGACGTGTATTTCGACACCGGCGACGACTGCATCGCGATCAAGTCCGGACGCAACAACGACGGACGCCGCGTCAACGTCCCCTCCGAAAACATCATCATCCGCAACTGCGTGATGAAAGACGGCCACGGCGGCGTCACCATCGGCAGCGAAATCTCCGGCGGCTGCCGCAACGTCTTTGTTGAAAACTGCCGGATGGACAGCCCGCACCTCGACCGCGCGCTCCGATTCAAAACAAACGCCGTGCGCGGCGGTGTGATCGAAAACATCTACTTCCGCAACATCCAGGTCGGCCAGGTCGCCGACGCCGTCGTGCACGTCGATTTTAATTACGAGGAAGGCGCGAAAGGCGCGCACACGCCCGTCCTCCGCAATGTCGTGATCGAAAACATGACAAGCCAGTCCAGCTCGTATGCCTTCTACCTCCGCGGTTTTGCGAAATCGCCCATCAGCAACATCACCGTGCGCGACAGCGTTTTCAATGGAGTGCAGCGGGACAACATTCTTGAGCATGTGGACGGCTTCGAGGCCGTCGACGTGAAGATCAACCGCGTGCCGCCCAAACCCAAAATCAAGAAAAAGAAAAAAGGCTGACCGGTCGCGGCGCGCCCCGCCCTCCCGCGATTAAATCGCCCGAAAACTTGATTCTTTCTTGTTACCCCGCGCCGCCGTTCGCATCTTGGGGACGACATGCCAGCTTCCGCCAAACCCTTTATCTTCATCTGCGGCGCCGACGATTTTCTCGTCAGCCGCGAAGGCAAGGCGCGCTACGATGAAATCGCCGCGACCATCACCGACGAGTTTTCACGCGAAATCATCAACGGCACCGCCAACAACGTCGCCGAGGTCGAGGCCGCCGTGAACCGCTTCCGCGACAGTGTGCAGACCATCTCCATGTTCGGCGACCGCCGCCTCGTCTGGCTCAAGGACGTCACCTTCCTCGCCGACAACCAGACCGGGCGCGCCGAGTCAACGCTCGCCCAAGTCGATAACCTTCGGGAAATCCTCGCCGCCAACAACCCCGGGCAAGTCGCCATCCTCATCACCGCCGCGCCCATCGACAAGCGCCGCAGCTTCTACAAATGGTGCGAGAAAAACGCGGACTTCACCCTTTGCGGCGGGGACTCATCCGACAAGAACAAGCCCGAGGCATTCGCCCCCATTGTCACTGCGGAAGCGCAAACCCTCGGCGTCACTTTCGGCGCCAACGCCCTCCCGCTCCTCCTTGCCAAGATCGGCCTCAACACGCGCCTCCTCATCGAGGAAGTCCACAAACTCGCCAACTACCTCAACGACGGCGAAACCGTGATCGAGGAAGCCCACGTCGCCGAACTCACGCCCAATATCGCCGAGGGCGATTTCTTTGAGGCCACCGAGGCATTTTTCAGCGGAAACCTCCAGCGCACACTCGACGCCATTCACCGCCACTTCTTCAACGGCGGCGACGCCCGCCCGCTCATCAGTTCGCTTCAAGGCCGCAACCGCCTGCTGCTTCAAATCCGCGCCCTCGTCCATGCCGGCGACCTGCGCATGGGCAATTACGGCATCGACAAATCCTCCTTCGAAAAACTCGCCTCGCCCGATTCCTACGGACGCCACTTCGCCGGCGTCACCGAGAAAACCAATTTTAACCTGTTCAGCCAAAACACCTGGTATCTCGGCCGCCTCGCCTCGCGGCTTCCATCTATGAAGGACCTCATCGACAACCAGCAGGAGTTCCTGGCCGCCTTCGAGGAAATCATCCGCCGCTCCAGCGAACAGGAGCAGGTCCTGCGGGAAATGACCCTCCGCTGCCTCGGCAAAAACGCCTAGTTCACGCGGAATGCGCATCAAGCGCGCCGGCGTTCAGCAAGGTCTGAAATCCGGCTTGTATCGCCCCGAAAAACAAACGGCTTTTCTCCTGTATTTTCACCATCCAAACTCTCAAACTTTCAATTCCGCGGTTCATTCCGCATGTCAAACCACTCGCAAACTCGTAGACCACACTCATCATGACCTGGCAACGCTTCCAAAAATACTACTACAACAACGCCTCGCTCGGCCTCTCGCTCGACATCAGTCGCATCCCGTTCCCGGACGATTTCTTCGCGAACATGGAACCCGCCGCGCAGCGCGCCTTCGCCGCCATGGCCGAGCTCGAGCGCGGCGCCATCGCCAATCCCGACGAAAACCGCATGGTCGGCCACTACTGGCTCCGCAACGCCGCCCTCGCCCCCACCGCCGAGCTCCGCGACGCCATCACCGGCACCCTCGCCTCCATTAAGGACTTCGCCGCCAAAATCCACTCCGGCGAAATCAAGGGCTCCACCGGCAAGAAGTTCACCGACCTGCTCGTCGTCGGCATCGGCGGCTCCGCGCTCGGACCGCAACTCGTCCAGCACGCCCTCGGCCAGCCCCGCCGCGACAAAATGGACATCCACTTCTTCGACAACACCGACCCCGACGGCATCGACTACGTGCTCGACACGCTCCGCCGCCGCCTCGACCGCACCCTCGTCATTGTCATCTCCAAATCCGGCGGCACCGTCGAAACCCGCAACGGCCAGCTCGAGGCCGCCGCCGCCTTCCGCGCCGCCAAGCTCGACTACGCCAAGCACTTCATCGCCATCACCGGCGCCGGCAGCAAACTCGACCAAACCGCCACCGCCGAGGCCTGGCTCGCCCGCTTCCCCATGTGGGACTGGGTCGGCGGCCGCACCTCCGAACTCTCCGCCGTCGGCCTTCTCCCCGCCGCCCTCCAAGGCATCGACATCGACGCCATGCTCGCCGGCGCAGCCGCCATGGACGAAGTCACCCGCCGCGCCGACACCGCGCGCAACCCCGCCGCCCTCCTCGCCCTCATGTGGCACCACGCGACCGACGGACGCGGCGCGAAGGACATGGTCATCCTCCCCTACAAGGACCGCCTGCTCCTCTTCTCGCGCTACCTCCAGCAACTCGTCATGGAGTCGCTCGGCAAGGAACTCGACCTCGCCGGCGCCGTTGTCAACCAAGGCATCGCCGTTTACGGCAACAAAGGCTCCACCGACCAGCACGCCTACGTGCAGCAACTCCGCGAGGGCGTGAACAACTTCTTCATCACCTTCATCGAAGTCCTCAAGGACCGCCCCGCCAAGACCGCCATCGAGGTCGAGCCCGGCGTCACCACCGGCGACTACCTGCAAGGCTTCTACCTCGGCACCCGCGCCGCGCTCACCGAAAAAGACCGCCACTCGATCACGATCACCGTCGCCGACATCTCCCCGCGCACCCTCGGCATGATGATCGCCCTCTACGAGCGCGCCGTCGGCCTCTACGCGAGCCTGGTCAATATCAACGCCTATCACCAACCCGGCGTCGAGGCGGGCAAAAAAGCCGCCACCGCCGTGATCGCCCTCAAGCAAAAACTCATGACCGCGCTCCAGGCGCCCGACGCCAAGCCCGCCACCGCCGAGCAACTCGCCGCGCAAGTCGGCGGCGACCCCGAGCTCGCCTTCAAAATCCTTGAGCACCTCACCGCCAACAAAGCCGTCAAAAAGAAGGCCAACATAAACCCCTTCAAATCCAAGTATCGGCTCTGATAGCAAAAAATTAACCACAGAGAGCACGGAGAGACACAGAGTCCCGAATAGAAAAAAGAACTCTGCCTTTCCTCCTCTCCGTGCTCATCCGTGTCCTCCGTGGTTAATCAATTCTGATTCCTCCCGCCTCCTCCATCCTCTCCTCCATGTCTTCCCCCATCCCCGGCGCCCTCCTGCTCTGCATCGACCTGCAAGATATCTTCCTGAAAGCCATGCCCGACGCCGGGCGACTTTCCTCGCGCTGCGAATTCGCCATCGAAGCCGCGCGCCTGCTCGGCATCCCCGTTGCCTTCACCGAGCAAGTCCCGCAAAAACTCGGCCCCACCGCGCCGCAGTTCCTAAAAGCCGCCGCCGGAGGCACGCGCCGCAAGCCGATGCAACTCGCCAAAAACACCTTCTCCGCGCTGGCTGACGACGGCATCCGCGAAACCCTCCTCGAAAAACACAAAGTCGAGCACCTCATCCTCTGCGGCATAGAGACCCCGATCTGCGTCTATCAAACCGCGCTCGACGCCATCAACAGCGACCTGCAAGTCACGCTCCTCACCGACTGCCTCGGTGCCCGCCGCCCCGACGATTCCCGCGACGCACTAAACGCCCTCATCCGCCTCGGAGTCTACGCCCTCCCCTCGGAAACCATCTTCTACAGCGTGGTGGGCACCACCGAGCACCCGGCATTCAAAGATTACACGAAGTTGGTGAAGAAGTATTCGACATAAGATCAATCGACCCAAAACTGCATGCCCCATGCTTCGCCTTTCATCACGTGCTACATTTTTCTGGAAGGTCATCTTTCCCCTATTATGCATGGTGCTTGGATGGCTTGGATTCAATGAGAGTTATACTGCATCCATTTTCCTTATTATAATTCTCATGGCATTATTCGCATTTGCGCTTTTTCCCTTAAAAGATGTATTTTATAATTCCGAAACCAATGCCCTCCACATCAAGGGTCTGACCAAAGAAATTGTCGTCGATATCTGTGACATAGTTTCCGTGAAAAATCACCGCCTTAGCCCGGAAATGATCACTATTACACTAAACAAAAGCACTCCATTCGGAACGAATATTAGATTTATTCCTCCGCATAGAATCGGCATATTCTCACAGCATCCGACGGTCGATTTTCTGCAAAAATTAGCACTATTTTCGAAACGGCAGAACACATAATCACTCCATAAACACTCGCTTGCCCCACAAAAACCTACGGCTCCCGACGTTTCCTTCTGTGCAAAGTTTATTATCTTAATTTTTCCACCATGCCCGACTCCCCCCACCTCACCGTCCGCGACCTTCGCGCTCAAGACACGCCTTCAGGCGCGCCTTTCACCGGCACCTACATTCTCAAGCGCTGCACGGCCAAGACCGCGTCGAACGGCAATCCGTTTCTCTCAATCGAAGTCGGAGATCGCACCGGTTCGTTCAACGCCAACCTCTTCGCCGATCATCCGCAGTTCGACACCACCCGATCGCTCGCCGAGGGTTCGCCCGTTTGCATCGAGGGCCGCGTCGATCACTTCAACGGACGCCTCTCGCCCAGAATCCTCAAGCTCACCCCGCTGACCGAGGAGGAACTCGTCCAAAATCCCAACCTGCTCGAAAATCTTGTCGAAACCCCGCCCGAAAACGCCGACGCGCTCTGGGCCGAATTCCAAGCCTACATCGATTCCATCGCGCACGACGAACTCCGCATGACCGTGCGCGGCGTCTTCGAGGAAATCGGCGACGCCTTTCGCGCCTCCGCCGCCGCAGTCGCCATGCACCACGCCTACCGCCACGGCCTGCTCGAGCACACCACGCACATGGCGCGCGCCGCCAAGGCGCTTTTCCCCGTCTATCCCGAAATCAATCCCGACCTCGCCATGGCCGGCATCCTCCTTCACGACACCGGCAAGACCATCGAATATGAAGGCGCGTTCGCCACGCGCCGCTCGCGCAAGGGCATCCTTCAGGGCCACGTCGTCCTCGGCTACCAGATCGCCCGCAAGCACGGACTCAAGGCCCGCCTCAACACCGACCTCCTCGAGCGCCTTGAACACATCATCCTCTCGCACCAAGGCGAACCCGAATGGGGCGCGGCCATCTACGCCGCCACGCCCGAGGCCGTCTTCGTTTCAATGGTCGACAACCTCGACGCCAAAATGGGCATGGTTCAGCGCACCCTTCGCCAGGCGACCCCCGACGACGAATTCTCCGAACGGCTCCCCGGCCTCAACTCACAACTCCTCGTCACGCCGCCCCTCATCAACGTGACAACAAGCACGCCGCCCGCCCCGTAACCGGGACTCCCGCCAACATCATTGCGATTCATTTCGGGTGACCGGATTGAAGGTCGCAACGCGAGGTGAACACAACACCCGAAAAAAACCCGGACGAAATATAGTCGCGAGCATGTTCGATTTGCTCGTTCGCATCTTTTGGTAGGGCGAACCCTCCGGGTGAGCCGAAACATTCCCGCCTCACCCGGAGGGTTCGCCCTACCAAAAAGCATCTCCCCGCGATAGTTCACATCGAAAAGCTCAATCTATCACTGCATCCCAAGTTGCGGTGCTCCTGCCGGAACTCTGGACAAAACAATCGGCTCGCGAGGCCCGAGATGGCGCGGCTTGTGCGGAAATATATAAATTTCCAGCATCGCGAATGTGCGCGAAACAATCTCGCGGATTTCCGTGCGGACCGAATGGCGGAAAACCACGTCGCGTGCGCAAAACCCGATTGCGCCGATTCCGTTCGCGCGCGCCAGCGTCACGGCGCGCGTGTTGTGATAACGCTGCGTGACAATCACCACGCGATCCGACAGGCCAAAAATTTCCTTCGCGCGAACGACCGAATCATAAGTGCGAAATCCCGCGAAATCACACGTAATCGCCCCCGCCGGCACACCGCGCGCGACAAGCGCGTTTTTCATCGCCGTCGGCTCGTCGTAATCGGTGCTGTGATTGTCCCCGCTCACAAGCAAATGCCTCACCTTGCCCGCATGATACAGCGCCGCCGCCGCGTCCATGCGCGAAACAAAGTGCATATTTTCGCGACCGTCGGCCAGATGCGAGCTCGCTCCCAGCACGAGCCCGACATCGCGCGCCGGAACGACCGCAATATCATCGTATATATAATCCCGGTTTGCCGTGATTATATAATAATTCGCAAACGCGACAAACAATACGCTTGCGGCCGCCAGCGCGCCGGCCACGCGCAGCCAGCGGATGCGACGATGAAAAGGCGTCGGTGCGTCGGCTTCTTGTTTTCGCGTGAAAAATCGCATGGCGTGATGATGAAAGGCGGCTTGGTTGCGCATCGATTGATTGCACCCGCCGCGCACCGTGCGAGATTATATTCTCTGGTGTGAATAAGTTCTTTTGGAGTGCGGCACTTCAGTGCCGCTTTGATCAGGGCGATTCATCGCTCCGCCACGCGTTCAATCTCCCGTTCGGTGAAGAAAAAGGCAGCGGGATGAATCCCGCTGCCCAAGGCGGCGATAAATCGCCGCATTCCATAACGTTTCCCGTCGCTTTTACTAAACGGCTCTGTGGAGCCGCGCCCCTTACTCAACCGCCTCCGCGTCGCGATTGGTTAAGCATTATGATTATTGTTGCATGTTGCGCCTGTCGAATTACGCGCCGTGAGTCTCGCGCTTCATATCGCTGGAGAGTTCCGCATATTTGTCGAAACCAATTACGATACGCGCGTTTGCGTTCTTCGATAACGCTGCGAGCGCCTCCAACTCGCGCAAACGCAAGAGCGCCGGATGACGCGCGTAGGCTTCGGCCGCCTGCGCTTGCTCGCGAAGAGCGCGAATCTCGGCTTCGTTGCGAATGCGCAATGCCTCGGCTTCGGCCTGCGCTTCTTTCAAGCGGGCGGCAGCATGCGACTCGGCAGCTTTTACATCGGTTTCCGCAGCAGTGCCTGCTTCGATGACTTTGATTTTTGCCTTCGCCTCAGCCTCGATTTTTTGCTGCTCGGCCTTCGTGCGGGTTTCAATCAACTGCGCCTGGCTCAAGCGTTCCGCCGCCAAAACTTTGTTCATGATTTCCTGAAGGTTGCCTGGAAACACGAGGTCTTTCACATCTGCGCGCAAAATCCCAACACCGTAACCCGCCGCGGCACCTTTTACATCGCGCAAGATGTCTTCGCTAAGACGCGTGCGATTAGTAAGAATTTCCTCAAGCGTCATCGAGGCCAACGAGCGACGCGCGGCAAGTTGCACATCACTATACAAACGCTCATCATGATTGCTCACGTGGTGCAACGCCGCCACTGGATCGGTAACTTTGAACTGCACAATGATGCTCACGCGAATGGCTACCTTATCGGCGGTGAGAATTTCCTGCCCTTTGATTGTCAGATCGCGCTCACGCATATCGACAAGAACAATTTCAACCTTCGATTTTCGCATAAACGAAAACAACGGCGTTCCCGGCAACTCATAACGCCCGGGACCAAGGATTTCCTTCATCACACCATCTTCATAGCGGAGGCCGCGGTGCGTGTCTTTTATTATAATTTCGTTTTTCATAATTTTTCAGTGTTTGATTTGGTTTTAAATTGGAGCCCCGTAACACCATCCATGTGTGCGTAGAAATCGGTCACAGATCAGTCCCATAAAGTCTGGATTTGATAATGGGTCATTTGGTGATTTCCGCACTTATGGTGTCGGGGCAAAAGGGAATGAATATTTTTGTGGGTGCGATGCAAATAGAAAGCGGACTTCCACATCAACGCGCGGCGCACGCGGAAGTCCGCGATATATTTTAACCAGCTTCATTAACAGCCTCCGCGTCGCCCTCGCGGCGCTGGGCTTTGTGGGCCTCGCGTTTTTCTCGGCGGGCGCGCATCCAGTGCGGCTCGGGCGCTTCGCCGGCCATGATGCAGCCGCGGGGCTGGATTTCGCCGACGACGGTCGCGAGGCCGAAGCGCTCGATTTGCGCCTTCACTTTTGTCGCGTCCTTGTAGCCGAGCGGGGACTCGGAGAGGTCGGGCGCGCCGTTGTGCCAGCGGATGTCGAGGCCCGCGGTCGTCTCGGCGAGCGTTTGTTGCACGCGCGCGGGATCGAGTTCGCCGTCGGCGTCGCGGTAGCCGCGGAGCATGGCGGAGCGCGAGAGGTTGCGGCCCGCGCCGTGCGGACAGAACGAGAGGTAGTCGTCGTTGTCCGCGCCGAGCACGAGGAGGATTTCGCGCGCCATGTTGAGCGGAATCAAACCGAGGAGCGGACGGCCTTGCGCGTCGCGCCAGGCGGGCGTCGCTCCCTTGCCGTGCATGAAAATGTCACCGCGCTTCCAGACGAAGTTGTGCTCGTTGCCGATCTGCGCGAGCGCGCGCTGGCCGAGGCGGCGCAGGAGCGCGGCGTGGATTTGCGCGTGGTTCTCGCGCGTCCAGCGGGCGATGTATTGCAACGCGTCCCAGTAGTCGCGGCCCTCGGGCGAGTCGGCGGCGAGCCACGCGGCGGAGTCGGGCACGTCCTTCGCGTTTTCATCGCACCACTTGCGCGCGGCGACATGGCCGCGCTTGAAGAGGTCGGCGCCGAGGCCGCGCGAGCCGTGATGCGTGACGAGGACGTTGAACTCGCCGTCGCGGCGCGCGATCCACCCGGCCAGCTCGGTGTATCCCGCGGATTCGAGCGCGGCGCGCTGTGTATCGGAAAACTGGATACGCCCGACATAGGCGAAGTGGTTGCCGTCGCCCTGCGTGCCCATGAAATCCTGCGCGCGCGAGCGGAGGTTTTTCAGGAAGCGGTTTTCCCAGACCGGCTCGTCGAGCACGGGCGAGGTCCATTGCTCGCCGCGGCGGCGTCCGCCCGCGCCGAAATGCGTGAGCTTGAAAAGGTGGTCCATGATTTCCTGCGTCGGATGGTTCGCCGGGAAAAACGTGGCGAACATGGAGCAGCAAATGTCGGACGAGTGCGCGCCGGGAATGATCGCGTTTTCGACGGCGATTGCGCCGCCGACGGGAATGCACGCGCGTTGCGGGCCGGACGGGCACGCGTCGGGCATGATGACGCCGCGCTGCACGACGGGCATGGTGAGCAATTCGCGCATGCGCTGGCGGGCGAGTTCGACGTTGGCGATTTCCTCCGGCGTCTCCGCCTCGATTGCCTCGGCAAGCGGCGCGGGCTCGTGGCGCGGAAGCGCGACGATGAGCTGTTTCGGAAACTCGGCCTCGAGTTGCGCGAGCATGTGCGCGCGCGGGAGTCCGGACGCCTCGAGTTCGCGGGCGCGGCGGAGCGCGGGGCCGAGGCGTTTGCCCTCGTGCCAGCCGGCGGCGATGAGATCGCGTGCTTTGATTTCCATGTTGGTATTCATAATGTGTGTGTTTTTTTGAAAATTGGAATAGCCGCAAAGAGGCGCAAAAAGGCGCAAAGATGGGAGGGATGTATTTTTTGTGCTTCTTGTGCCTTTTTGCGGCTATTGTTTTTGTTACGCGGATGCGGTGATGAAGTGGCGCCAGTCCGGGTGACGGGCCTCGCGGACAAGCGCGGAGGCGGGCAGCGGGCGCGGTGTTTGCGGGCGACGCAGGAGGCGCAGGCCCGCCTCGTGCGGGAGGCGGTCGGCCTTGAGCGAATTGATTTCGCGCTTGGCCCAGACAAGGTTTTCGAACGTGTCGCGACCGCCGCGCGAGCGGGGCACGATGTGGTCGAGGTTGCCGTTGCCGCGTCCGACGTATTCGCCGGTGTATTGGCAGACGCCGCCGTCGCGCTCGTAGATCGCCTCGCGCGTGAGGCGCGGCATGCGCACGGGCATTTTCGCGTAGTTGGTCGCTATCATGACCGTGGGCACGCGGACGGCCTGGCGCGGCGTGTTGACGGTGAGGTCGAAGTCGCGGACCGGCAGCGCGAGCCAGTCGTCCCACGCGAGCGGGTTCAGGTAGAGCGGCTGGGAAAAATCCCAAGTGCCGTCGGCGTGTTGCTCGTAGGCGATGTCGATGCCGAGCGCGGGCGGAAGCGCGGAGGCGGCGGAGGGATCTCCGCCGTTGAGCGCGACGAGCGCCTGCCTGACCGTGCGGTGGCCGATAACCTGCCAGGAGCGGTTGAGCGAGAGAACGAGCGGTTTGTCGAGGAGCGGTGTCATGGTGTTTGCGCGCGGTGCGCGTTAATGGTGAATGAAGAATGTATAATGTGTCGTGAGCGGTGGTGTGTGTGGCGGTGTGTGTTCTTTTTGTGGGGGCGCGCCTGGCGCGCGCCCTCGTTTGCGAGAGATTGTTTGCGTGCGTTTGCACAAAGCGGGCGAACCCGAGGGCGCACGCAAGGTGCGCCCCTACGAAACGTGGTCCCTTCACGAGGACTTGCACCTCGATTTCGGCCTTCGCACGGCCGTGTCCTGGCTTTTGGACGATGAAGGGTTGTTGGATGAAAAAATGGTTGAAGCGGCTTGCGGGGTGAGCGGCGGAAAAAATAGTGTCGCGCGCATGGCAAGGAAACCGGCACGCGAGCCGTCTCGCGAACTGCGGCACAGGATGTGCACCCGCAAACGTCGCTACAAATCACAGGGCGACGCGCTTGATGCCGCGTTGCTGGCGGGTGTCGAGCGGCGGCGCGTGGCGTATCGCTGCGCGGTTTGCGGCATGTGGCATTTGGCGTCGCGGTGATTATGTGGCGCGGACTGCCAAGTCTGCCTTTTGGTGGAAATGTCCAATCACCAGAAAGCAGACTTGGCAGTCCGCGCTACGAAAAACGAATAAATGAAAAGAAAACGGGTGCTTCGCCCGTGGGTTGGAAAAGTTTGCGCGGCGCGGCACGGGTGAATCGTCCGTGCGCTCCAACTCTCATGGCAAAAAGTTGCTGCCATGCCGCGCAAACCTCGCGGGGCAAATCGCTCCGCGGTGAAATGTCGCTGTTGCTGTTTTTCATTTTTCCAAACCCACGGGCGGAAGCCCGTGTGTCACGCGCTCATGCAACGCGTGAATTGTTGTCCGTCAGCCAAGCTCGACCGCCTCGACTTCGCGCACGAGGGCGCGCGGGTCGCGGTCGAGTTTTTGCATGATCTCGAACACGCGGTCGCTCCAGCCCGCCAGGCAATAGACGCGCTCCTGCGGGAACTGGAGCGTGCCGTGGCCGTTCAGGTCGAAGCTGAAGATGCGCGGCGCGGCGTTGTGCGCGCGCTCGTAGTCGGCGAGCGCCGCGAGGGGCGCGCCGCCGCCGATCCAGCCTTGCATGTCGGAGAGCACGATCACGCGGTCGTAGGCGCGGTTGGCGCACTGGAAGATCGCGTTGAAGTTCGTGCCGCCGGCGGCGAAGGGGATGCTTTTCGCGGCGGTGAGCGTGGTATCGCGGCGGTTGAGCGCGTGATACTGCGCGTCGTTGCTGAAGAGCATCAGGTCGGCGCCGCTCGCCTTGACCAACACGGCCGCGAAGAGCGCGCCGATGGTCTGCGGGCGTCCGGCCATCGAGCCCGAGCAGTCGAGCGCGACGAGGGTCGCGCCCTCGAAGCGCGGGACGTTGGCGAGCGAGTGATCGACGGCTTGGTTGAGCGCGTCCATCACGCGGCCGGTGCCGGCGAGGTTGCCTTTCCTGAGCGCGTCGATCGCGTTCAGGAACTGGAACGGATACACGAGCGAGCGGCGCACGGCGGCTGCGTCCGCGAGTTGCTCGCAGAGTTCGCCGACGGTGTCGGGCGCGTGCTCGAGGATGTTGCGCGCGTTGCGGAGAAGCGCGAGGTAGCCGAGTTTGCGCTCGCGAACGAGCGCGGCCCAGGCTTCCGCTTTCGCGGCGGCGAGGGCTTCGGCGTTGTCGGGACTCTCCGCGGCCGCGGCGGCGCCGGCCTGCGTGAGGCGCGTCTCCCAAGTTGCCGCGGGAGCGAGCCGTCCGCGCACGAGCGCGTTGATCGCGGGCGTGGCGGGCGGACGCACGAGGTTGACGGCGTCGACGAGCTTGAACGCGGCGTGGTCGCGGCGGTATTTCGCGAGCTGATACTCTTCGAAACGGGCGAGCGCGGCACCGAGTCCCTTTTTGAGGGAGTTGGGCAGCGGACGTCCGTGGGCGGCGAGATAGTAGCCGAGGATTTCGATCGCGTCGTCGGGACGGCGCACGATTTTGTCGTGGAAGTTTTTGCTCCACGAGGCGCCTTTCACGAGCTTGGCGATCTCGCCGGCCAGGAGATGGCTGACGGAGCGCATGCCGTGTTGATGGCGCGCGTAGAGCGCGGCTTTCGCGACAAAGAGCGGATCGGTCGCGGCGAGCGTCGCGATGAGTTCGCGGATGCGCGCCACGGCCTGGTGCTCGGTGCGATAAAACTCGTCCTGAAGGAACGAAGTGATGATCGTCGAAACGAGTTCGAGTTTGGCGGTCTGCGCGTAGGCGGCGCCGCCGGCATGGTTGACGGTGTCCGGCGCGCGGATGAAAGTTTTGCGCGCGGCGGACAGGATTTTGCTGAATTTGGCCATAATGTTCGGCCTCCTTTCCTGGTTGTTTGGTTTGCCCGGTGCGCCGGGTTGCGTGTGGTAATGTCACATTGCAGGAGAACGGCGTTCGCGGAGATGCCTCGCGGCGTCCGAATGCCCTACCACTGGGCCAAGCGCTTTCGCGCTGGCGGATTTGAACCGCCGACTTTTCGGTTAAGAAGTAACCGCAAACTTACTGCCTGCAAAAAATTGAAAAACAAGAAATGAGGGAGAATGGGATGCGCGGAATTTGCCGATTAAAACGGCGACGCATGGGCGCTTTTCCGAAGCAACTGCGCGTTCACCACCCTCAAAGGAAAAGTGGAAAACGGTGCCGCCAAGATCGAGGGAGGATTCACGAGCGCGGTTGGATTTCGTGACGGGAAGTAACCGCGCCCTCACTGCCCTCGAAAGTGGATGCAACACCGTGCGGGGATTGCCCGCACAAAAGGATTTCGGGAGAATAATCGGCGAAGAGGCGCTCCCTGACGGAGTGCGCTGACATGTTGCATAGCAGGGCTTGGTTTAGGAGCCCTGCCGCGTCACACACCGCTCGGTTTCGATTTTAGCACTACGCGCAAAAGCCGGCGCATTACACGCCGCCTCATCAATCCCTCGGCCCGGGAACATCTGGCCTCGCGTTGAAGTATCTTCACCTTCACTGCCCGAAAAAAGGATTCCGGAAGAACGGCGGCTGGAGTGGTGAACTCTTGCGAGTCCGGCGGGGATTGAACCCGCAACACATCAATTAGGATTTGATTGCTCTACCATTGAGCTACGAAGTAACTCCAAACCTCACTGTCCGGAAAATTGAAAAACTATAATGATAAATCTAAAGAGCCTTGGGCAAGTTTCGGGCAATTGGAAAAACGGAGATAAACCCCAACGGAGTTTTATACATCAGCCAGGGTTGCCGGCGCAGGAGCCCACCCCGGGCATCAAAGTTTTTAATACACAACCCCGCAAGGGTTGCGCAAAGCATCGTGAAATTTCGATTGTGCGACCCTTGCAGGGTCGTGCTTATTGTTTCTATATTAACCCAGGGTAGCTTTCGCGTTGCTACAGCAACCCCGGGCTAAGTTATAAAACCCCGTTGGGGTTGTATTCGATTGGCATCGTAGCTGAATAATATTGGTTCAATGTAATATTGTTTATATGCGGGTAGGGCGAAGCCTCCGGCTGAGCCGGGAATGTTACGGCATGCGAATCGTTTCGGCTCAGCCGGAGGCTTCGCCCTGCCTGAGAAAAATTAGACTGCGGCTCAGGTCGCTCGGCGGCGGAAGACTTCTCCGCTCTTGCCGCCCTCAATGACCGCAGGTGAAAGATTAAAAAATTGGTGGAGTCGGCGGGATTCGCACCCGCACCTTGCGGGTTAAAAGCCCGCTGTGCTATCCGTTAAACACCACAGCTCCGGTTGGCCGCCCCGACGGGAATCGCACCCGCATCACCGGATTGAAAGACCGGCATCCTTTGCTTGTTAGACGACAAGGCGTGATCTGAAAAATGATCCGTGCGCGGCTGGCCCGGCCATTTGACGTCACCATATCGGACGCACCGCGCACGGTTCATTTATTATTTTCACAAAAAAGAACACACACCCGCGTCCCTCTCGCGCGCATTGTTTAGATGCTCGCGGTTTGGACGACCGCGGGATTTTTGCGCGGGCGTTGGCTGATTGACCTGGGCTCAGCTGTGAAGCCTCCTGTGGAATATGAAAATTGACAAACGGGCACGGGGTTCCCGGCGGGTTCCGGGAGCATCGCATGGCTTTCGTTTTGCCGCCCACTTTGGCGCGAAACAAAAAACCCGCTTCCGGATTTGGAAGCGGGCTCGCTGTTGGAATCACTACGTGTGTTCCGGGTGCGTCTAGGCACCGCTTCCTTGTGTGTTTATATTATGGACGAAATTCATTGTTTCGGACTTGGGACCCTGTTCGCCGCGCAAGCTCCTGAAATCTCGCCTGCCAGTCTCCCCGCATATGCCGATGCACGACCGATACTGTCCCGCAAGGCGGGTGGCGAGTTGGCTGTTGAGTCGTGTGTGTTTCATGGCGGATGGCGTCGGATGACGCGGTTTTGAAATGTGGTTGGTTTTGAAAAATTGAGGTCGGGCAGACTTGGCAGTCCGCGCTACGATGACGGATAATACACGAAGAATATTTTCCTTCCACAAGAGTTGCCGCATAATATATGACTGGATAATCATGTTTGAAAAATTGTTCGCAGAACGGGGTCTTTCGCTCGACCGGTTGCGCGTGCTTGTCGAGGTGCACGACGCGGGGAGCATCGCGCAGGCCGCCCCCGGCGACTTGATTCGCCAGAGCCAATACAGCCGCCAGTTGCGCGAGATATCCGAGTTCTTCGGCTGCGAAGTCGCGAGGCGGCGGGGCAAGCTGCTCAAGCTCAGCGCGCGGGGCGCGCGACTCGCGGAACTGGCGCGGGCGCAGTTGCGCGCGTTGGAGGATTTTCGTTCGGAGTGCCGCGAGGAAAGCATCGATTACACAATCGCGGCGGGCGACAGCCTCATCCACTGGTTTGTGATTCCGAAGCTCGGCGCGCTGGTGTCGGAGTTTGGCGACAAGGCGCGATTCGTGACGGTGAACCTGCGCACAAACGAAATCGTGCAGCAGCTTTGCGACGGCCGCGTGGATTTCGGAGTGATCCGCAAGGATGCGCTGACCGACGGCCTGAAGTCCGCGTCACTCGGCACGCTCGCCTACGCGGGCGTGGTGCCGGCGGCGTTGTTCGGCGGCCCCGCGCGCGCGGCGAAACAGAAGATCGGCCTGGTCGACGTGCTCGGCGGCGCGCTGCCCCTCGCGGCGCAAATGGCGGACGGACAATTCACGCAGCGCCTGCGCGAAGTCGCCGCCAAAGTGGGCGTGGAAATGAAGCCGGCGCTGGTATGCCAGAGTTTCCCGCAAACGCTCGCGGCGGTGCGCTCGGGCGGGTTCGCGGCGGTGCTGCCGGCGATCGCGTTGCGCGACATGGAGCGCGGCAGTTTTGTCGAGGCGAACGCGCCGGAATTGGGAAAACTAAAACGCGACCTCGTGCTCGCCTGGAACCCGCGCACCGAGCAAGTGCGCCCGAACGCGCGCAAGCTGGCGGAGCGGTTGCGCGCGGCGCTGAAACTCTAGGGAAATGTCAAATGTGGGCGCGACCTGTTTTGACATCCGAGCGGAGCCGGCTCCGCTCGAAGCGCAGTCCGTCGCGTCGCACTTTCGCGGACACGTTTTATCGAGGACACTCTGCCTGCGAAAAGGGCGCCCGGCAAACTGGCCGGGCGCCCTTTTTATTTCGTTTGTTAATATATAATCAGAACGGGGGCAGGATTGCATAGTCCGCGTCGGCCCTCATGCGCTTGACCTTAATGTGGTCGTCGGGACCGATGACAATGGATGCTTTCTGGCCCAGCAGGGTTCTCCAAACTCCCTTGCTATCAAGATAGTGGATGTAGCTCGGCGTGGTCTTGGAGTTTAGCGCGTAAACTTCGTCCGCGAGCAACGAAATCGGCGCGCCCGTCCAGCCGTTTTCCCTCGTCATCGCGAGCTCGTCCGAGCTCATCGCGCAGGGGAAGCCGGTCGAGAACAGTTGCAGGCCCCTGGCGAGCGGCAGGTGAAACGGGTTCGTGCGGACGGAGCCCGTCTGCACAAGGCTGAGACCGCGCGCGCGCGCGACAATTTTGACCGCCGTGCCGGGGGCGATGATCGTGCCGGCCTTGTTGGCGACAGTTCTTCCAGGATTCTTTTGCAGGGTCCAAACCGCGCCCGTGCTATCGGGATAATAACAAACCCAGCCCACCTGCGGGCCATGATAGATTTCCACATGGCTGTAACCAAAGGCTGACTGGGGCTGGTCGCCGCCGGGGCCGCCATGATGGCAATGTCCGTGGCAGAGCCGTTTGTGGAGCAGGGTGCGGATGTTGTATTTGCCGCGGTGTTTGTATGTTTTCTTGCAAACACATTTGCGAGCGGGCGCCGCAATGCCGGCGCCGTCCTTTTTGCCGGCTTCCAGGAGCTGTCCGAGCTTGGCGAGCGTCATGTGCTCGCGGAGGATGCAGCGGGCGCCGGCAATATCCGCGGGGAGCGCGTTTTTTACGCTGCTGCACGAGGCCGCGGTGAGGTCGAGCTTCGCGAGTTTGCCCGAGACATCCGCGATATCATAACGGTCGCCGGCACGCGGCCCGGTGACGACCTCGAGGTAGTAACTGGCGCCGCGCTCGAGCGCGGGAAGCGTTTCGTTGAAGGTAATCGTTTTGCTGGAACCGGCGGAAACGATGCCGGCCCAGACATCGTCGAGCAGCGGGAACGCGACCGTGGCGGTTCTGCCGTATGAAAAACCGCGATACATCGCGCCGACGGGGTCGGAGAGCATCGAGATGGGAATGGAGCGCGTGACCGTGCCCCTGAGCGAGGATGGCGCGGTGGCCTCGATGCGGAAGAACTGGCTGGCGCGTTGCGTGAGGGGCGAGGCGGAGCGGATGATGACGTAGTCGCTCAGCGCGTCGCGAGCGGTGACGGAGACCTCGACGGGATTAAGATCGGCAGCCTGCTTGAGATTGCTGTAAATGCGCACGGCCGACCGGACATCGCCAAGGGCGCGGCGGCGCACGTAGCCAACCGCGGGATATTTGCTTTGGCCAACGATGACCGTGGTCGCGACGATGCCATGGCAATCAACCTTGGTCGGATCGAGCATGAGGATGAACTCGAGAAGATTCGGAATGCCGTCGCCATCGGGATCGGCCGTGGGCGCGCGATCGGCGACGGGGAGATTGAAACCGTTTATCCAAGCCGTGTAGGGGTTGGTCGACGGTTCCGGCTCGACATCGGAGGCGGTGGTGAGCTTGAGCGTGTTGCCATCGACAATGATCCGGCCCGTGATTCCATCACCGAGCGCGAGGGTGGCGAAATCGGCGTTTGCGAGCGAGGTGCTACCGAAGGTGGCGATGACGTGGGTTTCGTTTTGTGTCCACGCGCCGCTTTTCACAGGGACGACATTGAGCCGGCTGGCGCCGGCGCGCTCGACAGCGCCGGTCACGTTGAGGCGGTCTCCGCGGTCAATGTCGATTTTGAGCGTGCCGCCGGACTGCCATTCGAGGCTGGCGATGGTTTGGGCGCCGCTGGGGGCGAGAACGCCGTCGCCAAGAACAACCCTGCCCGCGCTTCCCGCGCCGGCGAGAGCGAGCGTGGTCGCGCCGGTGATTTCGGTTGTCGCGGCATGCGCAAGGGGGCCGGCAATCGAAACCTCGCCGCCGCCGGCGACCTGGAGATTGCCGTCGCCGGAAAGCCCCCGCCCGATGGCGAGCGTGTGGCCGGCGGTGTTGATGCTGGCGGCGATGCTGCCCGCGGGCACGGAGGAATCGGTGAGCGCGGCGACGGAAAGCGCGCGGCCCGGCGCGTCAACATCGCCCGTGAGGACAAGCGTGGGCGCGATGAGATCGCCCGCAAAGGAAAGCGCGCCGCCAGCCGCGCCAAGGGCGGCGTCGGAGGCGATGACGAGCTCGCCCTCCTCGATCGTGGTGCTGCCGGTGTAGGTGTTGACGCCGGAGAGCAGAAGCGTGCCGTCGCCGGTCTTGGTGATTGAGCCGTCGCCCGTAATGCCGCCCGCGAAAGCGGTGGTGCCGTTGGAAATGGTGACGTTGGTGCCGCCGTAATAGGTGTCGATGTTTTCGGTGATGCCGTTGACGAGCGTGGCCGTGGCGCCGTTGTTGAGTTCGAGCGTGGCGGACGCGGAGTCGGCGGTGAGGTTCCAGAGGGTGTTGTCGGCATTAATCGCGAGCGTGGAGTTCGCCGCAAGCGTCACGAGCGCGCTATACGAAATGGCATCGGCCGTATTGAGAACAATTTTGCCCGCAATCAGGGAGGTGGCGCCGTAATAGGCGTTGGCCGCGCCCAGCGTGAGCGTGGCGCCGCCGATTTTTTGAAGGCCGCCGAGCACGCCTCCGTATCCGTAGGAATCGCCATACGAGATGGTGCCGCTGATGAGCATGTCGCGGTTGTCAAGCCCGCCGAGCACGAGGGTGGAATCGCCGAGATAGACGTTGCCGCTGCCGGCAAGGTGTCCGATCGCGAAGGTGTCGCCCACGCCGCCGATCGTTTGGATGCAGAGGTATCCAGGACTGGACGGGGTGGCATTGTTGCTGATGCTCACCGAGGCCGCGGAAACAGGCATGTCGAAATAATAAAACTCGATCGCTCCGCCGTCGTTTCTGATGGTGGCCGAACCGGGCTGGGCATTGTCCCAAAATTGAAGGCTCCCGTTGGGATTAATGTTAATGGCGGAGCTTCCGGCGGAACTATTCTCCCAAAAGCTCAGCGTGCACAAGGATGACGAACCGTCGGAGCCGAGATTGATCGTTCCGTTGAAACGCGACTCGCCAAAAAAGAAGACGCTGCCATCGGAGGCGTTCACCAAACCATTCAATTGCGCCGCGTCCGAACCATAGTCGCCGACTTGCAGATAGGCCTCGGCGTCCAGGGTGATTCCGCCCGAATTGACCAATGTGCCCGTGATATAAAGCGCGGAATTGTTAACCGTGGTCGCGCCGGTGTGGTTTTGCAGTCCGCCAAGGGTGATATCGGACGCCCCCCCGTAGGACTCGATGGACAGCGGTCCCGCACCGGCGAAGGCCTGCTCAATGACGATGCGGCCGGCCAGCGCGCCGCCGTTTGCGCCAAGTGACACCAGACGCGCCGGGTCAAGCGTGATCTGGTTGCTCGAGTAAAGCATGCCTCCATCAAGCGTGATTGAGCCGCCCGCGGCGCCAAGCGCGGCGTCGGCGCGCGAATACCCCTCGTCAAATGAAATAACGCCCCCGCTGACCGTCAGTCCGCCGGTGAACGTGTTTTCCGCGGCCAGCCAGAGATCGCCCGCCCCGGTTTTGAGCACGCCGCCCGCGCCGCTGATGACGCCGCCCTGCGCCGCATAACCGTTGTTCACGCGCAGCTCCTCGACATTGCCCGCGACGCCGGTCGAGACCGGATCCGAGCGATACTCATCATCATCATATTGTATCGCAGCCGTGAGCGGTGAAAAGAATCCCGCGGCAAACACGGCGGCGGCCGTGGCGAGGGATTTAATTGAACAATTACCAAGGCAACAGAGGGTGGTGGTGCGACTATGTTTAGTGTTCATTGTTTTGAGGACTGATTATGGGTTATTTTTATGCTTTATTTACGTTAATCCCATCGGGACAGAGTGAATTCTGCGAACTGCCTGTGGGTCTGGGGTTTTATTGGGGAGCAAAACCAATTGGGGAAATCTGCAAACAAGTCAAGCAATCAGCTGATTGATAGATTGTTACGAACTTGCAATAAATGGCGTTAATTACATAATAATTTCAGATGGGCACACTATTTCAAAAATGCACCCGAAAGGAACAATGGAGGGAGCGGGAAACGCTCACGATTGATTCACTCATCTGAAAACCGCCCTCGTTTCCCATAAAAACCTCATCATTCTAAAAAAACAAGGCTACCAAGGGCTTGGCCCGGCTGATTTACACCAATTGCACGGATTAAGCCCGGACATCGTCGCGGACGGAACCGTCAAAACCGCGCCCGTGCCCCGTTCGCGTCAGCCGCGCGAATCTCAGCGAAAGCGTCACCGCGGCAACCGCCAGCGCCAGCGCCAGTGCAATCCAAACTCCCACCGGCCCGCCGTCGCCGCGCACCCCGTAAAAATACCCCAGCGGCAACGCGACCACCCAATAGGCGACAAATGTGACCACCGTCGGCACCTTCACATCGGTCAGCCCGCGCAGCATGCCCGCGCCCACGACTTGCACGCCGTCGAAAATCTGGAACACCGCCGCCACCAGCAAAAGCTGCGCCGCCAGCGCGGTCACCGCCGCGTCCTGTTTGAACCAACCCGCGATCGTCCACCGTCCCAGCGAAATCACCAGGGCCGTGAACGCCATCCAGAGCACGCACATCGCCATCGCGCCAAACCCCACCGTGCGCACACGCTCGCGCTCGCCCGCGCCCGCGCACTGCCCCACCCGGATCGACGCCGCCGTCGCCAGCCCCAGCACAAACATGAACGTGAACGCCGCGCAATTCATCGCGATCTGGTGCGCCGCGATCGGATCGACGCTGTTGAACCAGCCCATCATCACCGCCGCCGCCGCAAAGGCGACACTCTCAAACAGCAACTGCCCCGAAGTCGGCACGCCGATGCGCAGCATCGCCATGACCCGCGAGCCCTTCGTCGCAAAAAACCAGCGCGCCGGCCACGCCTCGCGCGCGGCATCATCCGCGTCGCCCGCCGCCGCCGCGCGCCTCAACCACCAGAACAATGCGGACGCCGCCGCCACGCGCGAAATCAACGTCGCCCAACCCGCGCCCACAAGCCCCAGCCTCGGCGCGCCCAAGTTGCCGTAAATCAGCACCCAGTTCAGCGCCACGTTCAAAAACACGCATGCGATCAAAATAAACATCGGCTCCCAGGGCCGCCCCATCGCCTCGGAATACTGGCGCAACACCTGAAAAATCATCACTGGCGCGAGCGACACCGCCACGATGCGGAAATACGCCCCCGCCGCCGCCACGACCGCCGCGGGCTGGTCGAACAAATGCAACCGGTAACTCAACACAAACAACCCCGCCATCTCGATCGCGCAAAACACAACCGCCATCAACAGCCCGTGCCGCAGCAGCTCGCCGCACTCGCGCGCATTGTTCTCGCCGTGCGCGCGCGCCACCAGCACCGGCACCGACGCCAGCAGCCCGATCGCCGCGATGTAGAACATGTTGAAAATATTGCCCGCAAACGCCGAGGCCGCGAACGACACCTTGTCCCCGATGAGACTGATCATGTAGCTGTCCGTGATCCCCATCGCGATCTGCCCCACCTGCCCGGCAATGATCGGCACCGCGAGCAGCAACGTGCCGCGTGCCTCCGAAAGATACGACTGTGCCCTGGATGCCATGCTTGGGACCGGCGAACCATGCAACCGCGCGCGCGCAACGCAATTATTAACTGGAATGCGGATCGCCGCGATGCCGCCCCCCGGCGCGCAACCTCAATCCTTCGGATTGCACAAATCCTCATACGCCTGCGCATACGAGGCAATGGTCAGGGGCACCAGCAGATACACACCGACTAGGAACAACAGCAACCCAAGGCATGAAATCAACCCCGCCAAAACCATCAGCAGCAAAAACCGCCAGAACTGCGCGCCAATAACACGCCTGCTCACCTTCATCGCATCCCTCCAGTCGAGATTTTTGTCGATGATCAGCGGAAACACAAAGTTGAGCACCACCGAAATGTAAAGCACCACGGCCATGCCCGCCAATCCGCCGACCACCGCCATCACCAAACCCACCGGGGATTGCAGAACCGCCCCGATCACAACAAAAACATAAATCGGCAGCATGCACGCGAGCACGATCCCAAAAATCGCCAGATTGCCCACGATCAGCGGCGCGGTCATGCGCGAAAAACCCACAAACACATCGGAAAGCCGTCTTTGCTGCCCGCGCATTTTTCCCAAGTAATAATAATAAATTCCCGCCATGCCCAACCCCGTGGCGATCAACGCGCCAAACGGCACCGCGTTCATCAGCAGCAACGTCAGCAGCGTCACGCCAAGAATGGGTCCGAAATCCGATTTATAAAACGCCCACCCGCGCGAAATGCAGCCGATGACGTCGAGCGGCTTTGCGCGCGCGATCAAATCCGCCGCATACGCCTCGGCGTCGATTGTGACCGGGGTTTTTCTGGCCGACTCGGGCAGCGGTGGCGGCGCCTCATTCTCCGCGAATTCCGGAAAGGCCGCCAGCGTTTGCCACTCGGGCGAATCCGCCCTCCGCGCCTTCGTCTGCAAAACCGCGCGCCCCTCGTTCAGCCACGCCTTAACCGTGGCCGCGTCCACCGGCCCATACTCAACACCATCGCTGCCAAGGATAATAAACATGCGTGTAAATTTGAAAATTTGTTAAAATGGCGCAACTTGTTTTTTCAATATTTACCATTAGCCAACCGCTTCCGCCTCAAATTTGAAATCGAACGGAAATATTGGCAACGATTTGACTAGCCATCCTTGTCACTGCGTTTGTTCGTGTTTGTTTCTGAATCCACCGGCGCAGCCGAATCCGTTTTCTTGTCCTTCTGCAAATCTTCCCAAAATGCCAAAAGAAGCTTCCCACTTGCATGATCGGGATGTCCTCCGCCTAAATCTTTAAGCAATGCTGATTTTCTCCCCCCTAAAAACCCGAACGCATTGCGAATCCACATGCCCCACCCAAAATGTAAACGGATTAGATCATCTTTCTTCATTGATCTAATCTGTTCGATTTCATCGGAACTCATGATCTTTCGCAGTGTGCTTATGGCTTCAGTTTCGGTTTTCGGTATGGGGAGAGCCTTGTCAAATCGACAATCCCATTCGGCGGATGGACGAAAAACATACTCCTTTCCCGCCAGTTTATTTTGAAAAACCAATTCCCCTTCTTTTTTCGACAACTTTACAACAATACCGCTGTTTGTTTTGAATTTAATATATTTTTTATTGATGCGAGCCTTGTATATGTCGGATCTTCGAATTCCGTCAAAAAGTGTCTGACTCTCAATTTTTCCATTGGGCAAAAGCAGCACCCTCCAAGGATAATCATACTTGTCTTCCGGGACATGCGTCCACGACTTGACTGGAGCCTCGGCTTCCGCATGGCAGGCAATAAACAAAAACAAACACAACCATTTCAATAGTTTCATATTATTTAAACGGGTTTGGCTTAATTCTACCTCAAATTATAAACTTCCATCACCGACCGTCGCGAAAGCACGACGATGGTGAAGACGCCGAGCAGTGTTCCTATCGGCATGTTCAGGCAATTAAGCCCGGACACCACCAGGGAAAACACGCGGTTCCGTCGCGCCTTGATACAGCCCGCCGAAAGCAAATTGAGCACCATCGACACCACCACAAGCGCCGCGCCAATTACATAAAACCATTTGAAGATATCAAAAAAGCCCTCCGGCGGCGCGCTCCCGCCCTGCGCGTTTGTCCACATTTCAGGATTCGAAAAAAACATCCGCATAAACGCGTAATGCATGCCGATGAAGCCGAGCCAAAGGAGGCCCAGCCCGGCGTTCACATAGTGGCAGATCACCAAAGCCCGCAAATGGCCGTCATCTGTTTTACTTTGCTCGGGGAACAAGGGCGGGGGCGTGTTCATGCAAAACATATTTCCCGCCTCGCCTTCCCGGAGCAAGCCTTCCATGCGGCAAACATTTCTCGCGCATTTCCCCGCTGCATCCCGTCGCGCCCGTGGAAAAAATAGGTTGCGGCACTCCGCATAACCATGCGCACGCTTTGCCTTCACCAGCCACGCCAATGAGCGACTCCTCCAACTCTCCGCCAGCACATTGGAACCCGCTTGTTGTTCATTATGAAGTCACAATTTTGTCATTCTTAACGATACACTGCTCGAAATACTGTGCACGCGGGCATTGCCTCCCCATGCGCCGTGGAAAGAGCGCCCTCCAAACCCAGCTCGCCTGAAAACACAAAGGTGTGCCGGCGGCTAACCGAGGAAAACAAAGGCTCGCGCCGCGCGCATCCGCGCACTCACTGTTTTCACTTCACTCCGCCAACATGATCGGACTTTCCAACCCGCACTCGCCGGAGGACATGCCTCCGCCGCCAGAGCCGCCGCCTTCGCACGCGCCGCGGCTGGCCGCGCGCATCTTCGCCGAGGGCGGCTGGCTCCAGTCCGGGCACGACCTCGAGCACCGTCCGCAGCAGGAAACCATGGCGCGCGCCGTCGCCGCGGCCATGCGGGACGACGAACCGCTCCTCTTCGAGGCCGGCACCGGCGTCGGCAAATCGCTCGCCTACCTCCTGCCCGGCATCATCCACGCCGTCGACCAGTCGCGCCAGCTCGTCGTCTCCACGCACACCATCGCGCTTCAGGAACAGCTTGAGAAAAAGGACATCCCTCACTGCCGCGGCATCTTTTCCTCGCGCCCGGAGCTCAAAAAATACGCCGATTTCAAAAGCGCCGTCCTCGTCGGCAAATCCAACTACCTGTGCACCACGCGACTCGCCGCCGCGCTCAAGGACAAGCACGAGCTCTTCTCCACGCCCGAGCACGACGAACTCCGGCGCATCGCCGAATGGGCCGACACCTCACGCGACGGACTCCGCCACGAACTCAACCCGCCGCCCTCGCCCGACGTCTGGGAAATGGTCAACGCCGACTCGTCCGCCTGCGCGCGCAAATATTGCGATTGCGAAAAATGCTTCTACCAGCGCGCCCGCGCCCGCATCGCCAAGGCCAATCTCATCATCGTCAACCACGCGCTCCTCTTCGCCCTCATCAACGCCGGCGGCGCGCGCGAAAAGGGCGGCGCGACGCGCGGCATCCTTTTTCCCGACGACTTTGTCGTGCTCGACGAGGCGCACACCGTGCCCGGCGTCGCCACCGACCACTTCGGCATGCGCCTCTCCAGCTACGGCGTGGACCGCATGCTCAAATACCTCTACAACCCGAAAAACAAACGCGGCCTCCTCGTCAAACTCCGCGCCCCGCTCGAAACCCTCCAGCTCGTCAGCGACGCCATCGAGGCCGCGCACCAGTTTTTCTCGCACATCGCCGAGCGCGTCCTCGCCCAGCGCGCCATCGTCCGCGTGCGCGAGCCAGGCATCGCCGAGCCTTGGCTCAACCCGCCCCTCCAGGCGCTCATCAAGGCCGTGCGCACTTACGCCGACAAATTCGACGACAACGGCGAGGCCGGTCGCGCCCGCGAGGAGCTTTTGGAGCAATACCGCAAGCTCAACACCTGCCTCTCCACGCTGCGCGACTTCCTGAAACTCTCCGACGACGAATCCGTTTACTGGGTCGAGCGCACGGGCCGCCGCCACACCATCGTCACCCTCCGCAACGCCCCCATCGACATCGCCCCCGCGCTCCGCGAAACGCTCCTCGAGCGCAACACCTCCGTGCTCTTCACCAGCGCCACGCTCGCCATGGGCGGCGCCATCGAGCCCTTCCAGCAACGCATCGGCGCGACCGGCGTGCGCTGGGCCGTCGAAAAATCGCCCTTCGACTTCGAGCGCCACATGCGCGTCTTCGCCGCGACCGACATCCCGCTTCCCTCGCCCAAGGACGCGCGCCTCGCGCTCGACGCGCTCATCGACTACCTGCGCCACTGCACGCTGCGCGTCCCCGGCGGCTCGCTCGTGCTCTTCACCAGCTACGCCGACATGCGCGCCGCCGCGCAGGCGCTCGCGCGCGATTTCACCGACCACGCGCGCCCCTTTCTCATGCAAGGCGACGGACGCTCGCGCACCGAGCTCGCTCGCCTCATGCGCGAGGCGGGCAACGCCATCCTCTTTGGCACCGACTCGTTCTGGACGGGCATCGACGTGCCCGGCCCCGCGCTCTCGCAAGTCGTCATCACGCGCCTGCCCTTCGAGGTGCCCACGCACCCCGTGCTCGAGGCGCGCGCCGAATGGATCCGCAACCGCGGCGGCAACCCCTTCAACGAACTCACGCTGCCCGACGCGCTAATAAAATTTCGCCAGGGAGTGGGCCGCCTCATCCGCACCGCCGCCGACCGCGGTGTCGTCACCCTGCTCGACTCGCGCCTCCACGCCAAAACCTACGGACGCCTCTTTCTCGAATGCCTGCCCCGGCGCCGCGTCACGCGCATGACGCGCGAAAACCGCGACGACGCATTTCTTCCGTTTGAGTGATTGTCACCCATTCGCATTCCCCGGCATAAACCGATCCGGGACGAATCTTGCGGAGTCGGGCGGAGCTCGAAAAACATGCGCCTTCATCCGCACAAACAACAAAAAGAAAAATCATCTTTTATTTGCCGCGGAATACCCTCACAGTTTTTTGCACATTACCTACATATGCAGATCCGTAGCGCAGCAGCCACTGACATTGGAAAAGTCCGCCGCGCAAACGAAGACCGCTTCGTTTGCGACGACGCGCTGCATCTCTACGGCGTGGCGGATGGCATTGGCGGATTGCCCGGCGGCGCGGAGGCCGCCCAGATAGCCGTCACCACCCTGCGCAAGGAAATCACCGCCATGCCCGACGGAGCCATCCCCGACCTCGTGCCCGCCACTCGCCGCATTAACCAGGCGGTTTGTTCGCTGGCCGCGAAAATCAGCCCGATCGGCATGGGCACCACGCTCACCTACGCGGTTTTGCGCGAAAACCAATTCTGCCTCGCGCACGTCGGCGATTCCCGCTGCTACCGGATACGCGACGGCAAGCTCACCCCGCTCACGATGGATCACACCGTCGAAAACGACGCGCGCCGCCGCGCCGCCGCCGGATACGCGGGTTACAACGAGGCGCAGCGAAAATCGCTCACCCGTTGCATAGGCCAGCAAGGATATCCGGAAGTCGACACGCTCCAGCTTCCCCTCCAGGCAAACGACCGCTATTTTTTCTGCAGCGACGGCATCGACAAGGCCATCAACGAACTTGAGCTCGCCGTCATGCTGACAAAGGACGACGCACCCGCCGACATCCTCGCCCGCCTCATCGACACCGCCAACGAACGCGGCGGCCGAGACAACGCCACCTGCGTGCTCGTGCAAGTGGACGCGCTTTGAGCGCCGGCTCCCGTCATTCCCGGCGCGCTCGGCGAGCGCGCCCCACCCGTGAAAGTCCAAAGTTCATTCGGACAGACCCCGGAGTTTTCCCGGTTTTAATTGTCTCATGAAAATGCCTTTGGGTAGGGCGAACCCTCCGGGTGAGCCGAGAATGTCGCGGCTTACCCGGAGGGTTCGCCCTACCTCAAAATGCGACAAAATATAGCGAGGATGCGCTATTTCGTCTTTGCCGGGGCGGCTTTGTCGCGGGCCATGTCGGCGGCAAATATCTCCACGGCGGCAACGGACATCAGCTTGTTGCTGTGACCGGCACCGGGGACGGTTTGCCTCTTCCAATTAAAGGGAGCGTCGCTTTTTTTCGCGGCGTTTTGGCAGAAGTCGAAAAAGTAGTTTCCTCGCGCGAAACGGTTGTCGCCCTGCTCGTAGGCCTGGGGGGCGCGCGGAAGGCTGGAATGGTTGGGATCGTTGTCCTTCTCGCCGAGCAGAACCACCATCGGCACAGCCAGGTATTGGCGAAGCGAATCCTTGGGAAGGTTCGTGTCCTTGATGCCGTAGGGCCACTCCTTCGTGAAATCAGGCATGGTGTAGAAACCGGCATTGGCGCTGACGGCGAGCTGCACGCGGGCCTCGGGCAGCAGCAGCAGCAGGCGATGGACAAATTGCGCGCCGGCACTGTGCCCATAGAGGTAGTATTTCCGGACATCGGTTTTTTCGCGGCGGGTTTTGAAATCATCAAAGATTCTTTCAATGATTGTGTAGCTCCACTTCGACTTCGGGCTGACCCGCTTGTCGGGCAGCATGTAGTTGCCGAGATTATAGGCCTCGCTGCCGGGGAAGTCCTTCTTGGAAAACTCGGGTGCCAGAAGCATGAAGTTTTTTGCCTGCGCGTGGCGTATCCACGAATCGCGATAACTTTTACCGTTGCGCCCCATCCCGTGCATGATGATCACGACCGGAGTCCGCGCGTTGAAATCCGCCGGCTTGTAATACCACACGGTGAGCGTCTTGCCGGTTTCGCGGTCCTCGTGCCGGTATTCGCCCGGCCCCGTTTCCAATGCAAAGGCGGTCGCGGCGTTGAAACAAATCACGACAGCAACCAGTGCCATAATCTGAAAGCGGAGCATGCGACTGCGGGGGGAAGTATGAGGTTTTTTCATGAACGGGGATGTTTTCAAGATGCGGCCAATTCGACGGTGACGTGACGAGCTTTTTCGATTTATTTTTTTTACACGGAAAGGCGGTTTGGCGGTTTATTGCGCGGCATTCGCCTCCGCCGGTTCGCGCAGTTCTTTTTCCAGCGTCAGGTAGTCCGGTTTGCCGGAGCCGAGCACGGGCACGGCGCGCTCGATCAGCACGCGCGGCACTTGCAGCTCGTCCAGCCCCTTTTCCTTCGCCTTGGCGAGAAGCTCGGAGCGTTGCGGGTTTTTCTGGTCCGTCACGAGCACGATCTCCTCGCCTTTTTGCGGATGGTTGCGCGAGATCGCCGCGTGCAGCGCCTCCGGCCAGGTCGCCGAGGCGAGCTCCTCGACCGCCGCGAGCGACACCATTTCGCCGGCGATTTTTGCAAAGCGTTTCGCGCGGCCGATGATCGTGACGTAACCTTCGTCGTCCACGTCCACGATGTCGCCCGTGTCATACCAGCCGCCGGGCGGCGGCACGAGCACGCCGGGATTTTCCACGAGCAGATAACCAAGCATCACGTTCGGGCCGCGCACCCAGAGGCGTCCGCCATGCTCGATGCCGGGCACGGGATCGAGCCGCCATTCCAGGCCGGGCAGGAACATGCCCACGGAGCCGGGGCGGTTATACATGGGCGTGTTCAGGCAAATGCCGGGCGACGCCTCGGTCGAGCCGTAGGCCTCGAATATGCGCGCGCCAAATTGCTCTGAGTAAAACTGCCGCACCTCGGTCTTCAGCTTTTCCGCGCCGCTCACGATGTAGCGCACGGAGAACAGGTCGTAGGGATGCGCGCGGCGCGCGTAGCCGGCAAGAAATGTGTTCGTGCCGAAAATGAGCGTCGCGTTTGTCTGGTAGATCATTTCCGGAATGATGCCGTAGTGCAGCGGCGTCGGATACATGAACGTGGGCGTTCCGTTCAGGATCGGCGCGACCACGCCGCCCGTCAGCCCGAACGCGTGAAAGATCGGCAGGGCGCTGAAAAAGCGGTCGGAACTCGTGATGTCCACGCCGGCGAGCAACTGCTGGTAATTCGAAATCAGGTTGCGATGCGAAAGCACGACGCCCTTCGGCGTGCCCGACGAGCCCGAGGTGAACAGGATGACGGCGGGCTTGTCCGCGAGCACGGATTCGTCGTAGCGCGCAAACCGCTCGATCGTCTTCACCAACCGCGAACGCGCGTTCGCGAGCATGTCGTAGAGCCGCTGGCGTCGCGCCGCCGCGCCGCTCAACGCGGGGGCGTTTGCAGTGTCGTTTGATGTGACGGGCGGCACCGGCATCGGCGGCGTGGTTCTGCCGGTCTGGTAAACATTTCCCGAATGATTGCGCGCAAACAATTCCTCCGCCGCGCGGCGCTCGCGGCTCGTGGCCACCCAGCGCGCGGCGCGCAGGTAAAACGGCAGTCGCAAGTAGTCGCCGAAATTGCGCTTCGCCGCGTCCTCGAGGTAGCGCACCTCGACGCCGCACTCGAGCATCGCGTCAACCAGGTGCTGCAGTTTTCCAACCTCAATGAATTTGCGCGCGGTCCACACCACGCGAATCCGCGCGCACTCGCACGCCGCCTTGATGCTCGCCGGTCCCGCCGAGTAGTTGAGCATCGCGCACACGCGCCCCATCGACTGCACGCCGAAAAACGCGCACACCGCCGCGGAGCTGGTCGCGATCAACAGGCCGATCGGATCGCCCGCCTTCGTGCCGACGCACATTTTCCGGCCGAGAAACAAACTCGCCGCGAGCAGCTTCCGGTAGCTGATCGGCCTGAAATTCGTGTCGTCGAGAATCGGCACCTTGTGCCCGTGGCGCAGCGCCGCCTCGATCACGCTGCGGAAGAGCGTGCGCCCGCAGTCCGCCGTCGCCACGTTGATCTGCACGAGGATGTCGTAGAGCTCGCGCGCCATGTGCGCGCGTCCGTCGCGTCCGTGAAGCCCCTCGGGCGGGTGAAATTTGCGCGGCGGCAAAATGCTGATGGTGATTTTCGGGAACCAGCGGCGGCGGAATTTTCCGCTCATGCGCGAGAAGATCGTGTGCACCGCGCCGTCGATCTGCACGGGGATCAAGTCCGCGTTGGCCTTGTCCGCGATCAATCCCGGCCCCTCGTAGACCTTCATGATTCCGCCCGTCACGGTGAGCCGCCCCTCGGGGAAAATCGCGATCGGCACGCCCGTGCGCGCGAGCGCCGTGAGCGCCTTGATCGCCATCGGCTTGGTCGGATCGACCGGGTAAACATTCACCAGTCGCAAAAACGGTTTCAGCCACCACTTCGCGGCCCAGTCCGGGCTGATCGCAAACGTCGGCCGCACCGGCAGGAACGCCGTCAGCAGCACCGAGTCGAGAAACGACGTGTGGTTGGCGATGATCACGCGCCGCTTGCCCGCCTCGTCGAAATGCTCCAGCCCGCGCACCTCGACCTTGAAGCACGCCTTGAGCAGCCAGCGCAAAAACGTGTGCAGCACCGCCTCCGGCACCAACGCGATGATGTAGATCGCGATCACGGCGTTGACGATTGCGAGCAACAGAATCAGCAGCGACGCGCTCGCGCCGAGCTTGAAAAGCACCCCGCACACAATCGCGACGACCGCCATGAAAAACGCGTTGATGACATTGTTCGCCGCGATGATCCGCGAGCGATACGCGGGCGGCGACCAGAGCTGCATGAGCGCGTAGAGCGGCACGCTGAAAATGCCGCCGCACACCGCCACGCCGAGCAAATCCACGCAAAGCCAAAGGCCCGTGAACGAGAAAAACGTGAACGTCTCCGTCTCATACCGGTCGCCGATGCCCGCGGTCAGCAGCGCCGCGTGCACCATGAAAACCGAGATCGCCAGCCCCGCCAGCGGCACGTAGGTCGCGGACGGTTTTCCGCCGAGCAGGCGGTTGCAAAACATCGACCCCGCGCCCACGCCCACGGCGAAGATAATCAGCATCGCCGTCACCGTGTGGTTGTCCGAGTGCAACTGCGTCTTCACAAACGGCAGCGTGAGGTTGATCCAGAACGCGCCGATGAGCCAGAACCACGAGATGCCCAGGATCGCCAAGAAAATACGCCGCCGCCGCGACGTGAAAACCAGCAGGTCGCGCGTGGACGTGAAAATGTTGCGGTCGATTTTCAGGCCGGGCGTCTCCGAGGGAGCCTGTGGAATGAAATGGCTCGCCCCCCAGCCGACCAGCGCGCACGCGACCAGCCCGGCGCTCACGATATACGCGCCGCCCTTCACCATGATCAGCACGCCGCCGAGCAGCGTCCCGCCGATGATGGCGACATACGTGGCCGCCTCAAAAATCGCGTTGCCACCCACCAGCTCGCTCTCCCGCAGATGATGCGGCAGCAAACTGTATTTGAGCGGCCCGAAAAAGGTCGATTGCACCGCCAGAAAAAAAATCGTCGCGAACAGCATCCACGCCACGCCCATGATCAGCGCCGCCGAGCCGAAGGCCACGATCACGATTTCGCACAGCTTGTTGATGCGCACCAACCGCGACTTCTCAAGCTTGTCCGACAACTGCCCCGCGAACGCCGAGAACAAAAAATACGGCAGCGCGAACAACACCGCGATGACCTGGGTGACCACGGCGACGTTCCAGCCGTGCGTCACCGCGAACTGAAACGTGGCGAGAATGGCAAAGGCGTTCTTGAAAAAATTGTCGTTAAACGCCCCGAAAAATTGCACGACAAAAAGCGGCAAAAAACGGCGGGTGCGAAGAAGGTTCAGGCTGCTCGAGGGCTGTGACATGCGAAAGTGTGTGATATGAAGTGCTGGCAAAGCGGAGAGTCACGCCCGAAAAACCAGCCGACGCAAGGCTGCGCAACGATTGGAAAAACACAAAGCGTGGATTAATGCGGCGGCAAAATGGCGGGGCGAACGCGCAAATAAACGCGCTTTCCCGTTTGACGAACGCGGCCCCTTGCGTCTGTTCATTCACCCTCAATTCGCGCATAACAGCGCGCAAAAAAGATGAACCGGGTTTACATCAAGACATACGGATGCCAGATGAACGAGCGCGACAGCGAGGCGGTCGCGGCGATGTTGCGCGCCCGGGGCTACCGCATCGTGCGGAGCGAGGACGAGTGCGACATCATGCTGCTAAACACGTGCAGCGTGCGCGACGCCGCCGAGCAGAAAGCCATCGGCAAGGCGTCCTACATGCGGGGCCGCAAGCGCCGCACCCCCGACTTCGTCCTCGGCATCCTCGGCTGCATGGCGCAGAACCGCGGCGCCGCGCTGCTCGACAAACTGCCCGACGTCGACCTGGTCATCGGCACGCAAAAATTTCACCAGGTGCCCGGTTATCTCGACAACATCCGCGCCGCGCGCGAGGCGGGCCTGCCCGTCGGCGAAACCATCGTGGACATTGCCGAGGAGGCCGGCTCCCAGAACACGATCAAGGATCACCGCGTGTTCGACCCGGATGATGCCGGCGAAAAACAAGTGAGCGCGTTCGTCTCGATCCAGCAGGGCTGCAACATGGATTGCGCGTTTTGCATCGTGCCAAAAACGCGCGGCGACGAACGCTCGCGCCCGATGGAAGACATCGTGGAGGAATGCCGGCGGCTTGCGGAGCGCGGCGTGCGCGAGATCACCCTGCTCGGCCAGATTGTGACGAGCTACGGGCGCCGCGATTACACGCACACCGGCGGCATTTCGCCCTTCGTGCAACTGCTCGAGCGCGTGCACGCCGTCGACGGCATCGAGCGCATCCGCTTCACCTCGCCGCATCCGCGCGGGTTCAAGCAGGACCTGGTCGACGCCTTCGCGCCGGGCCGCATGCCGAAACTTTGCGAGCAAGTGCACCTGCCCATGCAATCGGGCAGCGAGCGCATCCTCAAGGCGATGAACCGGCCTTACTCACCCGCGCGCTACAAGGAAATCGTCGATTCACTGCGCGCGGCGAACCCCGATATTTATTTTTCGACCGACGTGATCGTCGGCTTCCCCGGCGAAACGGACGAGGATTTCGAGCAAACGCGCGAGCTCTTCGAGGCATGCAATTATGACATGGCCTATGTATTCAAATATTCGATACGCACGGGCACGCCCGCCGCCGCGCTCGCCGGCCAGGTTCCCGACGAGGTGAAGGAGCATCGCAACCAAATCCTGCTCGACATCCTGCACCGCAATTCCCTCCGCCGAAACGAGTCGCTTGTCGGCACCGTGCAGGAGGTGCTCGTCGAGGGGCGCGACAAGACCGGTCTCCACTTCACCGGCCGCACGCGCGGCAACCGCGTCGCGATATTCGACACGCAGCCGCACCGCGTCGGGCAGCTCGTGCCGCTCCGCATCGAGCGCGCCACGGTGAGCTCGCTCTACGGCCACCTCGCCTGAGCGCGACTCAGGGAACAATCGCGCCGTGCTGTTCGAGCAACGCGCGAACCTCCCCGAAGGGAACGTCGAGCGGCTGGCATTTTTTCCTCGCGGCCAGCGCCGCGATTGCGCCGGCGGCCTGCCCCATCGCCATGCACGGGGCCTGGACGCGGAAGCCGGAGTTGGCCAGCCGGTCACTGCCGACCGAGCGACCCGCGACGAGAATGTTTTTCCCGCCCTTCGGTATCAACGCGCGCCGCGGAATCGTCGGCACGGTTCCCTCTCCTAGCTGCTCGGGACGCACGCCGGTTTTTGTGTGCAGGTCAACCGGGTAAAACGCATTGCACACCGCGTCGGGGAATTTTCGCCCGGAGCGGTAGTCATCGACGGTCACGTTGTATTCCGCGTCGATTCTCCAGCTTTCGCGGATGGACACCTCCGGCATCAAATGCGTGAGCTTTGCCTTCTCCGGCGTCTTTTCCCTGATCGCGCGCAGGCGTTTCAAAACGGAACTCCGCGCCCGCTGGTTGTCGCGCGTTCGCGTGAGCGCCGACGAGGAGTCCGCGCCATGAACATAAATCGCGCGGGTTTTGTCGCGCCCAGGAATGAAGCCGCTCCCCGCCTTGTATAAAATCGAGCCCGGCTGGGTTTCATTTTCACGGAGCCGCGCCAACCCGGCCATGCCCGCAATGTCGGCGCCGCCGGTGGCGTCGACGAGCTGGCGCGCGCGAATCGTGCGGCAGACTCCCGGCCCGGCGGTGGCGACAACCCAGCCGTCCGGCTCCGCGCGTATGCCCGCGGGAAACTCGTAATAACAAAGCTCCGCGCCCGCGCCCAGCACCGCCTCCTCCGCGAGAAGCGCGTATAAATGTTGATTGATCCTGATCTGGTGCTGCCAGTGTTTGCGACCCTCGTAGGGCACCGTGAAATCCGGAATGGGATCGCCGTCAAACTCGGCCGCCTTTTTGACAAGCTCCCAGCCAAACCCTCCGATGATCTGCCTGCCCCATGCGTGAAAGATGCCCGGCCAGGCCACGCCGCCGAGCGTCATGGTTCCGCCAAGCATGGACGAGCGTTCGACAAGCAAGGTCTTCGCCCCGGCGCGCGCCGCCTGAATGGCCGCGACATGCCCCGCCGTGCCGCCGCCGACAACCAGGACATCGACCTCGTTTTCCAGAAACTGCGTGCTGGCCGATTGTCGCTCAAGCGCCCCGGGCAACGCGTTTTTTCCGGACGCGCTTTTCGCGCCAAACGCAATGCTCGCCCACGCAACCGCGCCGGCGCCAAGGCCGGTTTGCAAAAAAGTTCGCCTCGAAAGATTATTAACAGGGTCAGTCATGGTGATGATGGGGGTTGTTCGTTTCTTTGTCGCATCCGGGACAATAGACGGCGACCGGCCGCTGTCCATCCATCATCTGAAATTTTGCGAGACGCGCCTCAATGCAAGAGCGCGTCCGTCCAGTTGACAGTCCACCAAAACATTCGGCGACAATGCGCACCAATTGCGCAGTCTTTGCCTCATCCGCACCTTTCCCAAAACCAAAAATGAAAACACGCACCCTTCTCATCGCCGCGCTCTGCGCATTTATCGTTCCCGTCGCGCTCGGCGCGTCCAACGCCGGCAAGCGTTATCCGTCGGAAATGCGCACCATGACCGACCGCGTCACCGGAGCCACGCTCACCGTGCTCACCGCGTCCAGCTTCAGCGACGCCAAGCCCTATCAGACGCACGACACCTGGACGGCCGACGGCAACTGGATCATCTTCCGCTCCACGCGCGACGGCGCCAAAAACGGCCAGATTTTTGTCGTGAGCGAAATCACCGGCGACATCATCCAGCTCACTGACGATCCCGCCACCAACACCGGCTCGATCAATCTTTCGCGCAAGGAAATGAAGCTCTTCTACTCGCGCGGCGGTCCGCGCCGCCTGCCGCCCGGCTCGGTGACCACGCTGGAAGCCCCGAGGCCTCTCCAAGTCATCGAGCTCAACATCGGCGACCTCATCGCCGACAGCATGGCCGGCGAACTGAAAGCTCCCGAAACCTACGAGCGCATTGTCGTCACGCTTCCCGGCGATGTGCGCGACGGCGGTCTCGCGCTCGACGCCGACGAGACGCGCCTCTACTGGGGCGTCAACTACGCGAAACCCGACCTGCAGGCGCGCCAGCGCCAGGCTGCCGCCGCGCGCGACTCCAAGGGCGCCCGCCAGATCGACAAAAGCAACACCGACCCGAAAGTTGACCGCGAAGCCAACCGCAAGCGCTTCGCCGAGGCGGGCAAGGGCGACTGCGGCATCAAGATGATCGACATCGCCACCGGCAAAATCACCGACGTCATCAAAGTCCCCTTCCGCCTCGGCCACCTGCAGGCCAACCCGTGGACGCCCGGCGAAATCATCTATTGTCACGAAACCACCGGTGACGCCGTGCAGCGCATCTGGGCCTGCAACGCCGACGGCTCCAACAATCGCCCCATCTACGTCGAAACCGACGACGAGTGGATCACGCACGAGACCGTGGCCGGCCCCGACGAACTCATATTCAACATCATGGGCCACCTCCCCTACCTTCGCGAACACCCGACCGGCATCGCCGTGATCAATCTCCGAACAAAAGAGATGAAACTGCTCGGCCAGGTCGAGGAGGACATGGGCAACGGCCAGCTCGGCGGCTTCTGGCACAGCAACGGCTCCCCCGACGGCAAATGGGCGGTCGGCGACACCTTCAAAGGCAGCGTTTACGCGATCAACCGCGCCACCGGCAAACGCACGATGCTCACCACCGGCCACAAAATGCGCCCCGACCACACGCACCCGATCGTGAGCAAGGACAGCAAGCGCGTGCTCATCCAGTCCGGCATGCTCACCAACGGCAAGGCCCTCAACCTGATGGTCGTCGCGCTGCCGGAAGAATAAGGGCGTTTGCGAACGAGCTTTACCCTTTGGGCGACGCCAATGGCGGGGCGGACGGCGGATTGTCGCGCGCGCCCGCATGAAAAATCTTCGCGGCTATGTCTTTTTCCCAATATAAAACACATAACCGTAATACGCTTTATACTTATTATATAGTTGGGTCTCGTGGCGCTGGTTTGATATAAATTCCCCGGCTGCTTTGTTGCCGGCGTGCTTTTTCAGGAACGCCTCCTGCGCGGCGACTTGCGGGGCGTAAAAGTGCTCCGTCCAGCAATTCTCCGGAAGGATAAATGTGGCGACGGGGACGTATCCGGCTTTTTGCATCTGGGCAACCTTGGCGGGAATCGTGTTTATCCCGGGATAGGCGTCGCGCCAAAACGCCTGAATCTCGTCAGGCCGCTCATCAGTGAACCACGAGACTTCCGTGACGGCGATGCAGCCGCCGGGCTTCAAAAAACGCCCCCACTCACTCAACCCGCGCTCAAAGCCGATGTTGTAAATCGCCCCTTCCGACCAGATCAGATCGAGCTCCGCGTCTTGAAACGGAAGGCTGTCCATCGAACCCGTGATGCCCTTCACCCGATCCTGAAGATTCAGCCTGGCGGCGTTGGCATTGAACCGGTCGACAAATGCGGGAAACAGATCGACGCCTGTGATGCGCCCCGGCGCGTTTTGCGCGAGCACCATCGTTTGCCCGCCCGTGCCGCAACCAATGTCCGCGATGCGGGATTTTTCGGTGAGGCCGTCTATAAAACTCAACGCCTTGATCGTCACCTCGGGGCTGCCGGGCCCCTGCCGCTCCACGCTGGAAAAGTATTCACAGATCAAGTTGAAATCGAATTCGTGGATGGATTTGTTTTCGTCGCTCATGGTTTCTGTTGGTTTTGGCGTGGATAAATAAGCATGGCCGCCCCGCCGTCACGCATCTTCCGCGATTTGGGCAGGGCGTGGCGTCATCCTTTGCTGGCAAATCGCATTAAAACAGACTGTGGTTTGGCCTCTCCAAATCATGCCAAAAAGAATTCAATTCAACTCATACGGCGGGCCGGAGGTTTTGCATTATTGCGATTGCAAACCGCCCGCGCTCGGGCCGCGCGATGTGCTCGTGCGCAATCACGCCATCGGCCTCAACTACATTGATACTTATTACCGCGGTGGATTGTATCCGGTGCCCGCGCTGCCATCCGGCCTCGGCACGGAGGGCGCGGGCGTGATCGAGGCGGTCGGCGCGGAGGTTTCGCGCTTCAAGGCCGGCGATCGCGTCGCCTACGCGTCGGGTCCGCTCGGCGCCTACGCGGAATATCACGCGTTGCCGGAAGGCGCGACCGTGCGCATCCCCGACACGGTCAGTTTCGAGCAGGCGGCGGCGGTGATGCTCAAGGGGCTCACTGTGCAATACCTGTTGCGCCAGACGTATCCGTTGCGCGGCGGCGAGACGATTCTGTTTCACGCGGCCGCGGGCGGTGTGGGATTGATCGCGTGCCAGTGGGCAAAGGCGCTCGGCGTGAAACTCATCGGCACGGCGGGCAACGCCGGGAAGGCCGCGCTCGCCAGGGCGCACGGCGCGTGGGAGGCCGTTGACATGAGTCGCGAGGATTTTGTCGCGCGCGTGCACGAACTGACCGGCGGCGAAAAATGCCCCGTCGTCTATGATTCGGTGGGCCGGGACACTTGGGAGCGCTCGCTCGATTGCGTGACGCCTCGCGGCCTGATGGTCAGCTTTGGCAACTCGTCGGGGCCGGTGACCGGCGTGGACTTGGGCGTCCTCTCGCGCAAGGGATCGCTCTATGTGACACGCCCCACGCTCGCCCATTACGCAAACACGCCGGAGCGGCTCGCGGAGATGAGCGCGGAGTTGTTTGCGTTGATTGGCGCCGGGCTTCTGCGCGTCGAAATCAACCAGCGCTTTCCGCTGGCCGAGGCCGCCGCCGCGCACACCGCGCTCCAGTCACGCCGCACAACCGGCTCGACCGTGCTCGTGCCGTGAGGAAATCACGCGAGTAGTCCGCGCAAGCTTTCCCACACGACAAACAAGGCGAACGCGATCAGGATCACGCCAAACACGCGCGGCAGCCAGCGTTGCGTGCGCGTGAGCTGCCGCGCCACCGGCGGAAACAGCAACGCCCAAGTGATCAGCGACCACATGACGAGCCCGTGAATCACGACCACCACCGGCATGAAAACCCGCCAGCTCATGGGCGAACCCGCCACCACGAATTGCGAAAACAAACTCGTGAAGAACACGAACACTTTCACGTTGGTGACGTTGCACAGGAACCCCTCCATGAAGCCGGCGGTCGCCTGCTTGCGCTCGTATTTGTCAGCGTCCAGTCCTTCCGATGCTTGCGCCGGCTGGTTCACGGCGGGGCGCGCCAGCAGCGTCTTCAAGCCGATCCACATCAGCACCGCGGCGCCCGCGAGCTGCACGATTCGCAACACGACCGGCGGGGCCATCGCCAGGCCGAGCGACAGGACAATCACCTGAACGCACAATCCCGCCGCGATTCCCCAGCCGGTGGCGAACGCGCGCAGTCGCGAACCGCTCATGCTGTTTTTAACGATGAGAAAAAAATCCGGCCCCGGGGAAATCAGCCCCACGGTCAATATGCCCAAAAGTGTCAATAGTTGCGGATACATAAAAAGCCTTCAAAGTCGCGCACGTTAAAAAAACGCGCCGCAAATCTGCAATGGCAATTCGAGCCGCGGCGATCCCCCACCAATTGCTCCGTGTATCCCGACGTCCCCCGTGGTTTAAAAATTAGAAAACCTTCGTTCGGGACGCTCCCTACCTCCCGCCCCTGCCGGAAATAACAACCGGAATCGTCGCGAGCACGATGCGCGCGTCGAGCCACGGCGACCAGTGGTCGATGTAGGCCAGGTCGAGCCGCACCCACTCCGCGAAGTCGTCGATGTCGTTGCGCCCGCTGGTTTGCCAGAGGCACGTCAGGCCGGGGCGCATGCTTTGCCGCCGCCTGTGCGCATCGTCGTCAAAACGCCGCACTTCATACAACGGCAGCGGACGCGGCCCCACCAGGCTCATCTCGCCGCGCAGCACATTCCAAAGCTGCGGCAGTTCGTCGATCGCGTGCCTGCGAAAAAAACGCCCCGCCGGTGTGACACGGGGGTCGTCCCCCATCTTGAAAACCGGCCCGCGCATTTCGTTTTTATCCGCGAGCGCGTCCTGCTCGTTTTCCGCCCCGGCGCGCATCGTGCGAAACTTCACCATTTCAAACGGACGCCCGTTGAGGCCCGCGCGCGTCTGCCTGAACAACACCGGCCCGCGCGATGTGAGTTTGATCGTGAGCGCGGCAAGAGCGAACACCGGCGATAACAACACGAGGGCGGCCGCGGAAAACAAAACATCCGTCGCGCGCTTGAGCGCGAGCGCGGACGGACCGGCCTTGTGCGCGCGAAAGTGGACAACCATTTCGCCCCCGAGCGAATCGAGGTGCGCGGCGGAATCGAGCGAGGCGCTCAACGGCGCGAGCCCCGTGCAAATAATGACCGCCACGCCCTCGCGCGTGCAGCAGTCAACATACGGCGCAAGTTGCGCGGTGCCGGCGCTGTCAAAAATCGCGGTGTTGACCGCGTGCTTGTGGAGCAATTCCGCGAGGTGCGCCGGCGGCTCGCTCCGCGGGTCGAAATCGCCGACATCCGCGATATGCGACATCTCCTGGGCCGAAAGCGAGGCGCGCCGCCGCTTGTTCGCGTCCGGATCGCCGACCCAGAGCACGCGCTCGCGCCACTGTTCGCGCGCAAGCCGCGTCGACGCGAGGCGCGCGGCGAAAACCGAGCGCGCATACGCAAAGGCCCCTCCCGCCGCGCACCCGAGCAAAATCACCGAGCGCGCCACCTGCGCGCGCACGAGAAACAAAATGATGACAACCGCCAGCGCCGTGAACGCCGCCGCGCGCGCCGCCGCGAAACCCGAAGGCCGTTGCCCGGCATAAAAACGCTGCGCGCCCAAAAACACCGGGCCGAGCACGGCGACAAGGGGCAGCACCCACACCAGTTCGACAAACGGCTCCAGCGGGGAAAGCCCGAGCGCGTCCACGCGCGCCAATCCGTCGCGAAGCAAATACGCGCCCACCAGCGAAAGCGCAAAAAGCGCGCCGTCGCAAATCTGGTGGAACCGGGTGCGAGTCTGCCGGGATTGTTTGAGCATGACAGGAGCGACAATTATTCAGAAAGGTGCGAAGTGAAAGATGAATAGTGAAAACAAGGGAAAGCAAAGCGGAAGCGTTTTGACATCCGGCTTTCGGCCATTCCGCCCCGGCTTCTATTCCTCCGTTTTGCGCAGCGCGGACACCAGCGTCGCGAGATGCTTTGAGCGCGTGAAATGTTTTTCGTAATGCGCGCGCATGATTCCATTCACCGGACCCGCCGCGCGCGCGTCCCGAATTGCCGACGCGAGTTTTTCGGCCGACGCATGCGCGCCGACGACTTGCGCGTGCGGACACTCCGGCAGCATTCCGGGAATCGCGCGCCAGTGCGTTGTCACGACAGGCAGGTCGTGCGCCATCGCCTCGATTAACACCAGCGGCTGTGCCTCGTGCGCGTAGTGCGTCGGAAAAACAAACATATCGGCCCCATCGTAGAGCGCGTGCTTTTCCGCGTCATCCGCCGGCCCGGCGTAACGCACGCATTTGCGAAGGCCCGCGTTGTCGGTGGCAAGGCGTGCGTTGAACTCGCGCTCCTCCTCCTCGCTCGCAAACGCGCCCGCGACGACGAGCTCGAACGCGCCCGGCGTTTCGCGCTCCAAAACCGCCATTGCGTCAAGCGCGGCAAACACGCCTTTCTCGCGGCTGCACAAACCGAGAAACAGCAACCGGCAGATCACCCGCGCAGGCTCGGCGCCCTGTTTTTGGGAAGCGGAAACATCAATTCCATTCGGCACCACGCACACTCTTCGCGGCGCAAACTCCATCGCGTCGTCCGCCAGTTCCGGCGCGAGCACAATCGCGATATCCGCGCGCCCGAGCGCGAGTCGCGCCATCCAGCGTTCGGGCGCGCGCGCTTTTTTTTCCAGCCACGCGCCCAGTCCGACCGCATGCCAGTGCAGCACCAGCCTCGTGAAAAACGGCCTTAGCGAAAACATCACCATCAAGTCGCGCCAGACGGCGGGGCGCTTGCCCGGCGCGGGCACATAATAAAGCGTCATGCCACCCGCGCCGCGTCCGCGCCAGCGCGCGCGCAACGCCCGCCAGCAGGCGGCCCACAGTGCGAAAATCTTTCCGATGCGCACGCGCCCGACATCCGCGGCGTCACGCGACAACGCCGGATTGACGTGAACAACCTCGATCTCCGTCCCGCGCGCGCGCGCCGCGCCGCCCAATCCATCGACAAGCGTCCGCACCATGACACTTTGCCCGTGCACGGGCGGCGGGGTTTGTGCGAAGACGAGCAGTTTCATCGACTTTGTGTGTTCCGATAAAAGCATTATTTCGCGCGCGCGCCAGACGCAACCACCCCTGTAAAAAAGATTTTCTGTAACCTTTTTTTGCGAGTTCGGTTTCCCTTTGCGCGAAATGACTGTCACTGTTTCCACAAACATTTTTCTTCCGACGCCTCTGAACACAGAAATTCCAGCACCAGCCCGCGCCGGCTCCGACAACGCCGCCGCAAACACCGCGCCCGGGGACCATGCGCTCATGCTCGCCGTGCGCGACGGCGACATCGACCGGCTCGGCGAGCTCTTTGAGCGCCATCATCGCCGCCTCTACGCGTTTTGCGCACAACTCACGCGCCAGCCCGCCGCCGCGGAGGACATTGTGCAAAACGTCTTTCACCGCATCCTCAAATACCGTCACACCTATCGCGACAACGGCAACTTCACCGCGTGGATGTATCACCTCGCGCGCAACTGCGCCGCCGACTTTTTCCAGAAACAATCCACCGCGCCCGTGCCCGTCGATCCCGGCGATCTGCACGCGCACGCCTCGTCCGAGTCGCCGCCCGACGCGCGCGCCGCTCAAACCGACGATCTCGCGCTCCTGCGCGCCGCGCTCGACCGGCTCCCTGTCGAGCACCGTGAAATCATCGTCCTTTCCCGCCTCCAAAACCTCGGGCATCGCGAAGCCGCGCGCATCCTCGACTGCTCCGTCGGCGCCGCCAAGGTCCGCGCGCACCGCGCATTAAAAGCCCTGCGCGAAACCTACCTCGCGCTCCGCCAAAACCCGCAACCACTTTAACAACACACCGCCATGAATTGCCAACGCATCCAAGACGAATGCCTCATCGAGGCCCTGCACGACGGCTCGCTCCCGTCCGCGACAGCCGATGCCGTGCGCGCCCACCTCGCCGCCTGCCCGGCCTGCCGCGCCCAACTCGCCGAGCTCGAAACCATCACCGCGCAGCTCGACCGGCTCCCGGCTCCCGCCGCGCCCTCGCAGCGCATGCGCGCCGGTTTCGACGCCATGCTCGCCGCCGAAAAAGCGCTCCAGAAAAACAACAGTCTTAACAATCCGCGCCGCGTTTCGCGCCTCGACACCTTTTTCGCGCGCCTTTTCCCGCGACGCCCCGTGTATCAATTCGGCGCGTCGCTCGCGCTTCTTGCGCTCGGTCTTTTCGTCGGCGCGCGTTTCCTCACACCGGCTTCAACGCCGGGCGCCGGCCCGGAAACGCCCGCGCCCAATTCCACCGCCATGGAGCTGGCCGAGCTTCGCGAGCAAGTGAACAACATGGGCCGCCTCGTCACCTATTCGTTGCTCCAGCAGAAATCCACGAGCGAACGCCTGCAATCCGTGCTCGCCACGCTCCAGCTCAAATCGCCCGACCGCCAGCTTCTCACCGACCTTGTTGGCACGCTTGCGTTCGACCCGTCCGTCAACGTCCGGCTTTCCGCGGTCGAGGCGCTCGCGCCGCACACCGGCGAGGACCTCGTGCGCGCCGGCCTCATCGCCGCGCTCCCGCGCGAAACCGCGCCGCTCGTGCAAGTCGCCATGATCGAACTCCTCGCCTCCGCCCGCGACACCGAGGCCGCGCCCGTTTTTGCCCGGCTCATGCTGGACGACCGCGCCGACCCCTCCGTCCGCGAAACCGCGCGCCGCGCCCTCGCCGTGCTCGACTCGCCGCGCGCGCCGGCGCTTGAACCGGCCCACGCCCACAATCTTTCGCACACATCCACCGACACAAAAACAACCACTTGAAACCCGCAGCCCCGCTGCAATTTGCCATGAAATCCAAAACCGCATTCCTCCGCGCGCCGCTTCTCGCCGCCGCCATCGCCTGTTCCGCCGCCCTGCTTCCCGCGCAGGACGCCTACCGCGAGCTCGGAGCCACGCCGCCGCCCGCCGCTGAAGCCAGCCCGGCTAAAAAAGCCAGTTACAGCAGCCAGCCCGGCAAAAACACCACCACCGCGCGCATTTCCTTCTCCGACCGGAGCAAGCCCGGCACGTTAAAAATCAACATGACCGTCGCTGAAATCGACATCGAGGGCACAAGCGGAAACGAAATCATCGTCACCTCCTCGCTCGACCAGAAAGGCGCGCCCAAAACCGACGACGACGGCTTCCGCCGCCTCGACCGGGAACAGGCTTTTGAACTCATCGAAAAGGACAATGTCGCCACGCTTCGCATCGCGGGGGGCAGCCCGAGGTTTGCCGCCGGGGCCGAGTTCAAAATCAAGGTTCCGCGCAACACCAACCTCTCCATCAAAACGCAATCCGTTGAGGGTGTCGAAATCGACGACATCGACGGCGACATCGAGGTAAGCAGCACCAGCGGCGAAATCAGCCTCGAAAATATTAGCGGCTCAGTTGTCGCCAACACGATGAGCGGAAAAATCGACGCCGAGTTCAAGCGCGCCCCGCAAAAACCCGTTTCGCTCACTTCAATGAGCGGCGCCATCGAGCTTTCCCTGCCGCCAAAAACCGCGGCCAACCTCCGCATGCGCACCCTGAGTGGCGCCATCCGAACCAACTTTCCAGAAAGCGCGCTCAAGACGACCACCGAAATGCGCGCCGACGCCAAGGCACGGAAGGTCAGCATGCAAGTCACGCACGACGGCGACAGCGGCGTGACGGTTGTCACGAGCAATTCCGGTGACAGCTACGCTTTCTCGACGACAACCGGCGAGGTGCAAATCCCCCCGCCACCGGCCCCGCCCGCCGCGCCGAGTGATGGCGAGCTCGTCGAAACCATTATCGAAACGCGCAAGGCGCAGGCATTTGATTACGCCGACAAAGGGCTCGCCGCCGCCCAAAAAGGCATCGCCGCCGCAATTCAGGCAATCGATGGAATCAAGGGCCTCAGCGACGAGGAAAAAGAACTCATCAAGCGCAAGATCCAAGCCGGTGGAAACGCCATGCCGCGCACGGTTCGCGTAACCGGCATGCCCTCGGTCGGCGGCAAGACGATCACCGGCGCGCTCAACGGCGGCGGCATCGACATCCAGCTCACCACCATGAGCGGCCCGATCACGCTCAAGCAGGAAAAGTAATTTTTCCAAGGCACCAAAGGTGCGCGAGACGAGATCCCGCAACGTGAAACCTGTCAGAACTGAGCGCGTTGCGCTTTCAAGCAGGTAGGGCGAACCGTCCCCGGTGAGCCGCCCAATTTTGGCTCACCAGGACGGTTCGCACTGCCCCAAAAGCCCGCTCTCACCGCGCCGCCTCGTCCCGCAAACCGTAGTTTTCCGGCTTAAAACCGCGCGCTTCCAGCGCCTCCCCGAGCGCCTTCAAGTCGAGTTTTGCGCCGGCATCCGATGTCATCGACGGGGCCGGTTTCACGCCGTGGCGCTCGAACCAGCCTTGGTTCATTTCGAGCGCGTAGTGGATATCCGTGCGCGCTGAGGTCACCGAGGTTTCGTCGAATGGAAACATCTGGCGCACTTCGCGCAGCACGCCGTCTTTTGTGAAAAATCCTATGTCCAACGGGAGCGGGGTGTTGCGCATGTAGAAGCCCATACGCTGCGGGTATTGATAGACAAAAATCATCCCCTGGTCCTCCGCGAGATCGCGACGTCCCATCAGGCCGCGACTGAGTTCGCGCATGTTATTCGGTTGCTCCACAGCGAGTTGCATACGCACGGGCTGATCGTCCACGCTTATGGTGAAATATTCCGAGGCCGATTTTATCGCCTTTGGAGCAGCTGCCGTCTTGCCATCCTTGCAGCTTGTTGCCAGAAAAAGGGTCGCTGCTGTCACAACGATCCTCACAATAACAGAAAGCATATTTGCGTTTTTCACGATACTTGTGGGTAATCGGTGTCCCTTTAAAATTCAATTCCCAATCACAAAATCCAAATGGCTACTCCCACCTCAAAACTCCTCTACGCGGCTTCCGCCAACAATCCAGACCAGCTTTATTTCGGACGCGTCAGCGTGCCCGATCCGTTCATCGCGTTTTCGATCGCGGGCAAAAAATACGCCATCGTCAACGCGCTCGAATACGCCCGCGTCAAGCGCGACTCCGCCTTTGACGTCGTGCTGCCCCTCGAAATCTACGCCGAGAAGGCGATGGAGCGCTTCGGCAAGTTCGGACGCCTCTCACCCGCCGAAACCATTGCCGTGATCGCCGCCGAGTTCGGGCAAAAGTCCTTCCTCGTGCCCGAGGATTTCCCCGCCAGCCTCTACGCGCGCCTCTCGATTCTGCACGGCATCAAACTTGAGCCCGTCAACGGCCCCATTTTCCCCGAGCGCGAAATCAAGACGCCCGCCGAGGCCGCGAAAATCAAGGAGGGCAACCGTTGCGCCGCGGCGGGCATCGCCGCCGCCGAAAAAGTGCTCAAGGAAAGTAAAATCTCCAACGGAAAACTCACGTGGCAACGCAAGCCGCTCACCTCCGAGCGCCTCAGGACCGCCATCGAAATCGCCTGCCTCGAGGCCGGCTCGCTTTCAATCGACACCATCGCCGCGGGCGGCAACCAAGCCTGCGACCCGCACCACGGCGGCAGCGGCGTGCTTCGCGCCAACCAGCTCATCGTCGTGGACGTGTTCCCGCGCGTGCAGGCGACCGGCTACCATGGCGACATGACGCGCACGTTCCTCAAGGGCCGCGCCAACGACTTCCAGAAAAAACTCGTCGCCACCGTGCGCGAAGCCCAACTCGCCGCGCTCAAGCTCGTCAAGGCGGGCGTCAACGGACAAGTCGTGCACCAGGCCGTCAACGACACCTTCTCCAAGCACGGCTACAAAACCGAGCGCACCGAAAAAGGCCCCACCGGCTTTTTCCACGGCACCGGCCACGGACTCGGCCTCGCCGTGCACGAGGCCCCGCGCGTGAGCACCGTCGATTACGTTTTGAAGGCGGGCTCGGTCGTCACCATCGAGCCGGGTCTCTATTATCCCGGCCATGGCGGCTGCCGCATCGAGGACGTCGTGCAAGTCACCGACGCCAAGCCCAAGATGCTCTCCAGCTTCCACTACAACTGGGAAATTAAATAAATGCGAAATGCGGATTCTGGAATGCGGAATGAAAGCTGAAATCTGGAAATCCGCGCGCATATAACGCTTGCGTCCGGCAATTCCGCATTCCGAAATCCGCATTCCGCATTCGTATGATCACCACTGCCACCGCCACCGCGCTCCTTAAAAAAATCGTCGGCCTGCGAATCCTCGTCATCGGCGACGTGATGCTCGACCACTACATTTGGGGCGACGCCACGCGCATCTCCCCCGAGGCTCCCGTGCCCGTCGTGGACATCGCGCGCGACACGCACACCGCCGGCGGCGCGGCCAACGTCGCCCTCAACATCGCCTCGCTCGGCGCGCGCTGCACCGTGGCCGGATTTTTTGCGGACGACGAGGCGGGCAAAAAACTCACCGAAATCCTCGCCGGCCACGACATCGCCACCATCCGCACACCCGGTGCCGGCGCCACAATCCTCAAGACGCGCGTGCTCGTGCAGCACCAGCAACTCTGCCGCCTCGACCGCGAAAACCCGCCCTCGGCCTACGCAATTCCAACCGGAAAAATCACCGCGCTCTTTCGCGACGCGGTCCGCGCCCACGACGCCGTCGTCCTTTCCGATTACGCCAAGGGCATCCTGTCGGACAAACTCGTCGCCACCATCACCAAGATTGCGCGCCGCGAGGGCAAGATCATCGCACTCGACCCGAAACCCAAGCGCGCGCTCGCCTTCCGCGACCTCGACCTCATCACGCCCAACCGCAAGGAGGCGCTCCAGCTCGCCGGCGTCGAACCCGAGGCGGGCACGCCCTTCCCCGCGGCCGAAGTCTGCGCCCGCCTCTACAAACTCTACCGCACCCGCAACCTCGTCATCACCATGAGCGAGGACGGCATGCTCCTTTCGAGCAAGGGCAAGATCGGCAAAACAATCCCCACCGCCGCGCGCGAAGTGTTCGACGTGTCCGGCGCGGGCGACACCTCGCTCGCCGCGCTCACGCTCGCCCTCGCCGCCGGCAGCTCGCTCGAAACCGCCGCGCAATTTGCCAACATCGCCGCGGGCGTCGTCGTCGGCAAGGTCGGCACCGCCGTCGCCAGCCCCGCCGAAATCCTCGCGCGCGCCGGGAAATAGCCCCCGCCATAATTCGCTGGCTCTTTTTTGCCGCGCGCCCCTCACTACCAACACACCGAATGAGAACCGCACTCCTTTTCCTCCTTTCCGCGCTGGCCCTTGCCCTCGCGTCCGGCTGCGCCTCCGGCACGTCCAAAAGCGCCGCCTACAACATCATCCCCGCCGGGGCCCACGGACGCGAAACCTCATGGACCCCCACCGAGGGCGACATCGCCACCCTGGAGAAAAAACTCACGCGCCAGTTCAGCATGCCCGACAAAATGGTCATCTCCGGAATCGCCGAGGGCCTGCCCCCGTATTCACTTTCCGAATACAACATTCGCTACACTGGCACCGGCCCCGTCGAAAGCCGCTACATTCTCGGCGAGGCGGTTCACAAAAGCCTCCCGGAGGCAGCCACGCTTCTCACCGACAGCCGCTATGTGATGCCCGAAAAAGGCGGCCCGCGCTACTTCACCGTCATGTATAAGCCCGCCGAGGAGCGCATCGTGGCCGTGCGCTTCAATGGAAATTAAAATGTGATTTAAGAATATAGAAAGAGACAGCGCCCCCTCCGACTTTTTAATTCATAATTCTTAATTTTAATGAAGGCCCTGTTTCTCGACCGCGACGGCACGCTTATCATCGACAAGCACTACCTCCACGATCCGGAAGGCGTGGAGCTTTTTCCCGGCGTGGCCGAAAGCATCGCGCACGCGCGCAAACTCGGCTACCGGCTTTACCTTATCACAAACCAGTCCGGCATCGGGCGCGGTTATTACACCGAGGCGGACGCCGTTCGTTGCAACGAACGCATGGAGCAGCTCATCGGGCTCGGCCCCCGTCCGCTCTTCGCCGAAATCTGCATCGCGCCCGAAACACCCGAGCAGCCCCAGCGTTATCGCAAACCCTCGCCGCGTTTCATCCTCGAGATGATCGCGCGCGACAACCTCGACCCCGCGCAATGCTGGATGGTCGGCGACCGCGACGCCGACATCGACGCCGGTCTCAACGCAAAAATCCGCCCCGCCGCGCTCTGCACCGGCAAACTCACCCGCGCCGACTGGGCTGCGATTCCCGCCTATCGCGACGTGCCCGTGTTCGACGACTTCCCGGCATTCGCGCGCACGCTGGAATAACCCGGTTTTGCGCGCGAAACCGATTTTCCGAAACCTCACTCGCGCTTGCTGATTTCCCGCGGGGCGGTTTCCACCTGCGAGGGATCGGCCAGTTTCTTCTGCCCCTTCGCGCCAAGCTCCTCGAACTTTCGCGCGCCGGGCAGCACGCTGCCCTCGAGCGAACCGACGGCGGCGTTGTAGCTTTTGGTCGCGGCATCAAGCCCGCGGCCCACTTTGCCCAAATGGTCGGCGAACGTCGCAATGCGGTCATACAACTCGCGCCCGAGCCGGCTGACTTCCTCGGCGTTTTTCGACACTGCCTCCTGACGCCATCCATACGCGGCGGCCTTGAGAAGCGCGATCAAAGTCGTGGGCGTGGCGAGCAGCACTTTTTTTGAAATCGCGCGATCCAGCAGCGTGTTGTCCGTCTGCAGCGCGGCCGTCAAAAAGTGATCCCCCGGCACAAACAAAACGACAAACTCGGGCGCGGGCTGGAACTGCTGCCAGTAATTCTTCGCGCCAAGCTGGTCGATGTGTGTGCGCATTTTTTGCGCATGCTCGGCGAGTTTCGACGCGCGCGCGTTTTCGTCCGCCGCATCAAGCGCGTCGCGATAGGCCTGCACCGGCGTCTTCGCATCGACCACGATGCGCTGCCCGCCCGGCAAGCGCACCACAAGGTCGGCGCGCAGTTTCTCGCCGTCGCCCCCGGTGGCGGTTTCCTGCTCGGTGAAATCGCAATACGAAAGCATGTCGGCAAGCTCAACCACGCGGCGCAGTTGGAGCTCGCCCCAGCTTCCGGCGTAGGAAGTGGAGCGAAACGCATTCGACAACTTGAGCGTTTCCGCCTGCAAGCGGGTTTGCGCGGTGTTGAGCGATTCGAGCTGCTGGCCGAGCTGCCCGTAGGCGTTTGCGCGCTTTTGCTCAAGCTCGCCGATCTTGGTGTCCACTTTTTCGAGCGATTCCTTGAGCGGCTTGACGAGCGAGTCGATCGCCTGCTGGCGCGCGGCGAGGTCGCCCTCGGCCTTTTGCTGGTATTGCTTGAGCGCTTGCTGGGCGAATTGCACAAACGCGTCGCTGTTACTCTTCAGCGCGTCGGAGGAAAGCGCCTTGAACTCCGCGGTCAGGCGCGCGTGCGCGTCGTTGAACGCGGCGATTTTTTCCGCGGCGGCGGCGCGCTCGCCCGCGAGCGTTTTTTCAAGCGCGATGCGCTGCGCCTCAACCTCCGCAAGCCGCGCAAGCTCGGCATCGCGCGCGCGCAACCGCTCGACAAGCGCGGCACGCTGTCCGCGCGCATGAAGCCAGGCCAAAAGCGCGCCCGCGATGACGCCCAAGATTGCTGCGAGGATAAGGTATGCGATCACGATCAGCCCAGCGTTGCGCTTCGCCGTGTTTTGGCAACCAAGGAACGCGACCGCTCACACCTTTAGCCGCGCGCGCGCCTCGTCCAGCGAAAGCCCGTCAATTTGGACGACCTTCTGGCGGGACTTCCCGCCATGCGCGACCGAAACCGCGCGCTTTGGCAGGTCCAGCGTTTCCGCCAAAAATTCGCACAGCTCCTCGTTGGCGCGCCCCTCAAGCGCGGGCGCGCGCACCTTGACCTTGAGCGCGTCGCCGAGCCACCCCGCGACCTCGTTGCGCGGCGCGTTGGGGATGGCCTTGATCGCGAGTTTGCAGGAGGAAGCGGATGACGGTTGGGCGGACATTTTTGCGAATCAGTTTCCGCAAATACGAGCAGTCTTCGCACGCCTCGGCAACACGACAAAAAACCATTTGCGCGCTTCACAATATCCATCCAGCGGAATAGCGGGAACAGAAGCGCAATTACCCCGAGCCAAATCAAAAAACTATAAGCGGGTCGCCAAGCCAAGCGACCCGCTTTGATGAAACGGCGGCCCCCAAGCGGCCGCGGCATCTCAAAATACTTCCGAAATTATCGCGTCTTCACCTCGATATCGCCGCCCGAGGTGCGCACTTTGACCAGCGGTCCGCCGCCGTTGATTCTGCCCGACAGGCGGTTCTTGCCATTGCCGCCCGCAAGCAGGGCGATTTGCAGGTTGCCTTCGGTTTTCACACGCCCGCCTTTTGTCACTGCGTCCACCAGCAATCCGGACGATTTGCCCAGCTTCAATTCCACATCGCCGCCGGAAGTGCTCAGCGAACACTCGCTCGTCACCTCGGAGAGGACGGCCTCAATGTCGCCCCCGCCTGTGCGCGCAGTGATCGCGCCCGAGGCGCCTTTTATCTTGATGTCGCCCCCGCTTGTCGTGATCGCCAAATCACCCGCCACGGCGCCCGTCTCGATGTCGCCTCCGCTTGTTTCGAGCGTCGCGTTTTTTGTGCAACCCGCGAGATCAACATCGCCGCCGCTTGTGTGCGCGCTGACAATCCCGTCGATCCGCCCGAGCTTCACATCGCCGCCGCTCGTGCGCACCTTGACCGTGCCGGCAAGGTCGCCCACGAACACATCGCCGCCGGAAGTCGTAACCGTGGCATCGCATGCGCGCGGCACGGTGACATCGAACTCCACGCAAACCGGCGCGCGCCTCAACGTGGCCTTTGTGTATTTCGCCGACGCGCTCACCGAGTTGCCCGACTGCTCCATGACGAGGTCGAGCGATTTCGCAATCTCATCGGCCTCGGCCTCGCTCTTCGCCCGCGGAAAAATTTGCCGGGCGACAATTCGCACACTTTGAACATCGCCCGGCTCGACGCGCACATTGCCGCCCGACGTCGAGACGGAAAGTTTCGCGCCAGATTGAACCGAAAATGTTTTTTCGACAGCGCGCTCGATTCTGGCCGACGCGACAGTGGAAAAGAAAGCGAGGGCGCAGGCCGTCGCGAGAAACAGAGTTGTTTTTTTGGAAGTAAAAAAGTTCATGCCCCATCAAACACGCCGGGCCGCCGGAAAGTTACACGTCTTGCGAAAAAAGTTTTTCCGCCGCCACGCCGGATAGTATTTTCGCGCTCGTTATTGGCTGGAAAAACAATGCCGCCAGTCTTTCATGCGCGCATGAGAAAACCCCTCGCCGCCCTGTTTTCATTTTTGCTTTGCTCCTTGTTTTTCCCGGCGGTCGCAACCCGCGCGGCAGCCGATGATCCATTGTTAACGCTGCGCAAGGAGCACCCGCGCCTTCTTTTCACCGCGCGGGACTGGGCGGTGTTCGATCGGCGCGCGCGCAATCGCGCCAACGATCCGCAATTCGACGCGCTTCTTGCGCAACTCGAAAAAAACGCGCGCGCAATCCTCGGCGCTCCGGCGCTCGAGCGCAAACTCACCGGACGCCGACTGCTCGGCGTCTCGCGCGAGGCGTTGCGCCGCGTGCTCACACTCGCCGTCGCCCATCGCTCGACGCAAAACGATGCGTTTCTGCAACGCGCCGAGCAGGAGATGCTCGCCGCCGCGTCGTTCGACAACTGGAACCCGTCGCATTTCCTCGACGTCGCGGAAATGACCGCCGCGCTCGCGCTCGGCTACGACTGGCTCCACGAAAAACTATCCCCCGAAACGCGCGCAATCGTTCGCCGCGCAATCGTCGAAAAGGGACTCCGCGAGGGGATCGATTCGAAACTCCGGCGAAACAGCTGGCACCGGCAGGAAAACAACTGGAACCAAGTCTGCCTCGGCGGACTTTCCCTCGGCGCGCTCGCGGTTGCCGGGGACGAGCCCGCGCTTGCCCGCGACATGCTCAAGGCCGCGCGCGCCGGCATCGTGAACGGACTGCGGCCCTACGCGCCCGACGGCGTTTATCCCGAGGGGCCGGGATACTGGAGCTACGGCACGGCGTATCAAGTGCTTCTCGTCGCCGCGCTCGAATCCGCGCTCGGCACGGATTGGGATCTTTGCGCCAGCCCCGGATTCCTCGCGAGCGCCAACACGCAACTCCACCTCACCGGGCCAACCGGCAAACAATTCAACTTTTCCGACTGCGGGCTCCAAAGTTTCTTCGATCCGATTTTGTATTGGTTCGCCGGAAAACTGAACAACCCCGTCCTCGCCGCACCGCCAAACTTGAAATCGCGGGAACGGTTTCTCCCGCTCATCGCGCTCTGGTGGCCGGACGCCGGACTTGCGCCGCCAAACACCGAGCCCGGCCTTCCGCTCGCATGGAAGGGCGAGGGCAAAAATCCCGTCGCGGTGTTTCGCAGTTCGTGGACCGATCCGAACGCGCTCTTCCTCGCCTGCAAAGCCGGCGCGGCCAACGCCTCGCACGGACACATGGACGCCGGCTCGTTCATCCTGGAGGCCGACGGCGTGCGCTGGGCAATCGACCTCGGAATGCAGAACTACGAATCACTTGAGTCAAAAGGCATGCGCATTTTCGGACGCACACAGGACGCGCAGCGCTGGACGGTTTTTCGCATGAACAATTTTTCGCACAACACGCTCACCATCGACAACCAGCCGCACCGCGTTGGCGGGCGCTCGGAGTTTTTGCGATTTTGGCGTGATGGAATAATCATGGGCGGCGAGGACAAATCCAGCGGAGTGGAAATCGACCTTTCCCCAGTGTTCGCGGATCAAGCCGGCAGCGTGCGCCGCGAAATCAGCTTTCAGCCGAAGTCGCGCACCGTCTTCATCAGGGATTCAATCGAGGGCGCCGCGCCCGGCGCCGAAATCCGCTGGGCCATGGTGACAAAAGCCCAAATTCAACTCAGTCAGGACAACAGCGGAGGCCACGCCCTGTTGACACAAAACGGAAAGCAGTTGCGTGCGTGGGCGGGCAACGGGGACGGCGAAAAACGCGAGTTCGAAATCATCCCGGCCGGGGCCTCGGTCAAAAACAATTACGACGCGCCAAACCCAGGCACGCGCATCCTGGTCGTCCGCGCAAAAGCGTCCGCCGGAGGAAGCGCCGTCATCGCGGTGGAACTGCGCGCGGGTGAGACGCCTCGTTGAGTTTGCAACACTCAATGCGCGCGCGTTTCCGCATCAGGACAGCTTCGCGCCTTGCGACAAAAGACGCTCGCGAATCGCCGCAAATGGCACGCGCGCCGGGGCTGTTTGGCCAAGCGCGGCCAGCGCCGCCGCCACTCCCCCGCCCTGCCCGATTGCCATTGCGATTGGCGTGACGCGAAACGCCGCCGACGCCTCGTGTGTCGCGCTGATGCAGCGTCCCACGACAACCAGGTTTTCCGGCCGCTCCACGAGAAGGCTGCGCAGCGGTATGCGATACGCGCTGTCGGGGCGCAGGTGCGTGGTGGTCGTGACCGCCGCGCCGTCCGCGGAGTGGATGTCGATTGGATACGCGCCCAGCGCAATCGCGTCCTCAAAATCGCGCGCGCCGAGTATGTCTTCGGCGGTGAGCACATGCAGTCCGCGAATGTGCCGGCTTTCGCGCACGCCGATTTTGGCGGCGGTATCCATGCGGATGGCCTTCGAAAAACCCACCGCGTGCTTGCGCAAAAAATCAAATATCCGCGCGCACTGGCGGCGGCCGGTCATCCCGGCCTTGCCCAGCGCAAAAGGGTCGGTTGCATCAAGCCCGGTGATGCGCGAAGTGTTCACGATCACAACGCCGGGCTCGGCCGTCTCGAAGAAAAGCACTTGGTCGCGCGGAACATCCACCTCGCCGCGTTCGCGCGCGGCCTTCCACGCGCCGAGGAATCCCGCCAGGCTGATGCGCGGCGAGGTCCGCAAACGGCGCGCGCCCTCCTCCGGCCCGCGCGGATGCCAGAGAAAATCCTCCGGATGCGCGAGCGCGTAGGCGCGAATCGCGGCGGTATCAACATTGGCGAGCTTGAGGTTCATCGTCATCGGTTGCGCCGCGCCGTCTTTTTCCCGGCCAAGCTGGAACGGCACGCCCGCGCGCGCCGCGAGGTCGCCGTCGCCGGTGGCGTCGACAAACACCTTCGCGCGAATCGCGGTGAGCCCGGCCTTGTTGCACACGATAATGCGCGCGATGCCGCCCGCGGCATCGGTTTCAACCGCGGCGAGTTGCGTGTGATAAAGCATGCCGCAGTCCGCATCGGCCAGCATGGTTTCGAGCTCGATCTTGAGCGCCTCGCTGTCGAACGGCGTGACGGTGCTGCAATAAGTCGTCGTGTCGGCAATGTGCCCCGTGCTCGCGCCGCGCTCGCGAAGCCGCCCGATAATCTCGTCGGGAATCCCGCGCACCACCTGCTCCCCGGCGGGATTGTGAAAACTCATCATCGGCCCCACGCCCATCGCCGTGAGCGAGCCGCCGGGAAATCCCTGCTCCTCGACGACAAGCACCCGCGCGCCACAACGCGCCGCCGCGATTGCCGCGACACTTCCCGACACGCCGCCGCCGACAACAACAACATCAAATGCGGGACCTTCGTTTACTGGTAATTCCATGATGAATATCAAATTTTCAAAAGACGATGCCCCGCGCCCGCCGGAACTTCAACGGCAACCGACTGGATTCCTTTGGCATCCGCAGAACCCCGCGCCGCCCGGACTCCGCCCCCCGCGCGCGGAAAAACAAACCTGCCGCATTGACCGGCGATTACAAAAGAGGTTTCTTAAAGGCTTCGTTTCTATTGTTACCTGTTGCACCCGACACCCGCCTCATAATCTTTCACCACCAACATCATCCCCATGAGCACCCAACACAACCACTCGCGTCGCGACTTCCTCAAAACAACAGCCCTCGCGGGGCTGGGCATCGGCCTCGCCGGAATGGCCCCCTCCCGCGCGGCCGGCGCGGAACCCGGATTCGGCGCCGTGCGCAGTCGCGCCAAAAACATCAGCCAGACACGCCGCCGCCCCGCCGGACAAAAACCCGTCCATTCCCTGACCACCTCGCCGATTGAAAAAGTTCGCGTCGGGCTCATCGGCTGCGGCGGCCGGGGCGGCTCGCTGCTCAAGGACCTGTTGAACATCCCCTTTGTTGAAGTCACCGCCATCTGCGACGTCCGCGAGGAACGCGTCGCCATGATGCTCAAGCGCGCCGGGGACAAGGGGCAGACCCCGAGAACCTATTCCGGCGGCGACCGCGCCTGGGAAAACCTCCTGCGGCAGGACAACATCGATGTCGTTTACGTCGCCACGCCTTGGGAATGGCATTGCGAAATGAGCGTCAAGGCGATGGAGGCGGGCAAGCACGCCTTCGTGGAAGTCTCCGCCGCCGTCACGGTTGACGAGTGCTGGAAACTCGTGGACACCTCGGAAAAAACCCAGCGCCACTGCGCGATTTTGGAAAACTGTTGTTACGGCCGCAACGAACTCTTTGTGCTCAACATGGCCCGCGAGGGTGTTTTCGGCGAGCTCACGCACGCCGAGTGCGCCTACATCCACGACCTGCGCGGCATGCTCTTCAAGCTCGGCACCGAGGGCGACTGGCGCCGCGAATACCACAAGACCCTCGACGGCAATCTCTATCCCACGCACGGCCTCGGCCCCGTCTGCCAATACATGGGCATCGGGCGCGGCGACCAGATGAAATACCTCGTCTCCATGAGCTCGCCCGAAGCCGGCCTCTCCAAGTGGCTCAGGGAAAAAAATCCAAACGACGGGCGCCACGCCGGCGAAAAATACGTCTGCGGCGACATGAACACCACCCTTGTCAAAACCGAGCTGGGCCGCTCCATCATGATCCAGCACGACGTGATCAGCCCGCGCCCCTACAGCCGCATCAACGCCCTCAGCGGCACCGGCGGCACCTTTTTCGGCTACCCGAACCGCCTCGCGCTCGATGACCCGAAAAAATACAACCTCAAGGCCAAGAGCAGCCACGGCTGGCTCAAGGACGACGATTTTAAGGCCATGCGCGAAAGGTTCGACCATCCGCTCTACAAACAATTGCAGGAACGCGCCAAGAACAGCGGCCACGGAGGCATGGATTATGTCATGAGCTACCGCCTGCTTGATTGCATCCGCAAGGGTCTCACTCCCGACATGACGGTTTACGACGCCGCGCTCTGGAGCTGCATCCTCGAACTGTCGGCAAAATCAGTCCAGGAAGGCAGCCACCCCGTCGGCATCCCCGACTTCACCCGTGGCGATTGGAAAGCCATCAAACCCCTCGGCATCGCCACAACCTGAACCGGCGCCCACCCAAGAACAAAACGCGCCTAACCCGCGCCCGCCTTGTCATGATTCACAAGGTTGCGCCTCCATGCGCTCGGCGAAATTCCGTGCACTTGTTTGAAGGTGGCCGACAGGTGAAAGGCGGAGCTAAAGCCGAGCTGGGCCGCCGCCTCGTCAAGGGTTGCGTCGGTTGACGCAAGCAGGCGGCGCGCGTGCGCCATGCGCAGATTTATCACATATTGCCAGGGGGCATAATTTGTATGCTGCTTGAAAGCGCGCCGCAAATGCGAGTAGGCCACGCCGAGTTTTTTGGACAGCTCCCGCACATTCACCGCCTCGGTGTAACGCTCGGCAAGGATGCGCTCAAGCTGGCCGACCGAATGGCTCAGGCGCGTGGGGGGCGCGTTCTCAATCCGGCCCGCCTGCTCCCACGCGGCGAGGACGGCGTAGGCCGCCGCGCTTCGCGCCGGGTCGTGCGACGCGCCGTTTTCCCTTGAGTGCGTGTGCAGGCGTTGCAGCGACGCCTCCATTTCCGTCGCGAGCACGTTCGCGCGCACGGATTGGGCGGCATTGATGATTTTTTTTGAAATCAAGCGCGTCACGAGCGGGCCGCGCGCCTCCAGCCAGCTCTCCACCCAGCCGGTCTGCGGGTCGGGCTGGTAGCGGTGCCAGACGCCGGGCAGCAGGGCGAATGCCGCGCCCGGGCCGACTTCGACCAGCCCCGTCTGGCGGGTTTCAAACCGTCCGCGCCCCTCCTCGATGAGGACGATTTGAAGCGCGTCGAGGACGCGACCGCGCGTCCAGTTCAGCGCGTGGTCGTCGGGATGCGCGGACATGGGATAACGGGCGCCGGGCGGAATGCGGGTGAACCCCGACGCGGTCACCGCCAGCCCCCAGATGTTCATTTCGGGCGGCGTTGCGAAATAGCGAAAATAATCACGGGCGGTTTTGTCAGGGGTGGACATTTTTTATATGAAAAAAAGCAATAAGACAATTCACAACGCTGTGTCCACACGCTAAGCTTCACAACCATGAATTCACCGAATGCTCCCCAAAATGCGTCCGCGCTTCGAATCGGTTTGTTTGGCATTGGCCTGGACGCCTACTGGCCCCAATTTTCCGGCCTGAAGGAACGGCTTGAGGGTTATTTGGCGCGGGTCGCGCAAAAACTGGCGCGTCCAAACGTCGAGGTGGTGAATGTCGGCCTCGTTGACAATGCCGACCGGGCGCGCGAGGCGGGCGGCGAGTTGCGGCGCGCGGATGTGGACTTGATCTTTTTGCATGTCACCACGTATGCGCTGTCCTCGACGGTGCTGCCGGTCGTGCAGCGGGCGCGAGTGCCCGTGATCGTGCTCAATCTCGCGCCCGAGCCGGCGATCGACTACAAAACTTTCAATAACATGGGCGATCGCACGCGGATGACGGGCGAGTGGCTCGCGCATTGCGCGGCGTGCCCGGTGCCGGAAATCGCCAATGTCTTCAATCGAGCGGGCGTGCGGTTCCACCAAGTCACGGGCGTGCTTGAGGACGACCCCGTGTGCTGGTCGGAGATCGACGCGTGGGTGGAGGCCGCGCGCGTGGCCGCCGGCATGGCCGGGAACCGGCTCGGATTGATGGGGCACTATTACGGCGGCATGCTGGACATTTACTCGGACGTCACGCTGCAATGCGCGACGTTTGGCACGCATGTCGAAATGCTCGAAGTAGAGGAGCTGGTTGCGCGCCGGCGCGAGGTCGCCGCGGATAAAATCGCCGCGCGCGTGGCGGAGTTTCGAGAGATATTTGACGTGCAGCCCGACTGCGGCGACGACGCGCTCGCGGAAGCCGCGCGCACATCCGTCGCGCTCGACAAGCTGGTCGCGGATTATCGCCTGGGCTCGATGGCGTATTTCCACAAGGGCTCCGGCGTGAAGGAATGCGAGGACGCGATCAGCTCAATCATACTCGGCACGTCGATGCTGACCGGTCGCGGCGTTCCCGTCGCGGGCGAGTATGAGGTGAAGAACGCGCAAGCGATGAAGATCATGGATTTGTTTGGCGCGGGCGGCTCGTTCACGGAATATTACGCGATGGATTTCGCGGACGATGTCGTGCTCATGGGGCACGACGGTCCGGGGCACATAAAAATCGCCGAGGGCAAAACCAAGGTGCGCCCGCTCACGGTTTACCACGGCAAGGTCGGCAGCGGCGTTTCGGTCGAGATGGCCGTGCGCCACGGGCCGGTGACCTTGCTCTCGGTGGTCGAGACGGGCGACGGCAAACTCGGCCTGCTCTGCGCGGAAGCGGAGTCGGTGCCGGGACCGATTCTCGCCATCGGCAACACAAACAGCCGCTATCGCTTCAAGTGCGGCGCGCGCGAGTTTGTGAATCGCTGGAACAGCCACGGCCCCGCGCATCACTGCGCGGTTGGCGTCGGTCACATCGCGCAAAAGATCGAAAAACTCGGCCAGTTGTTGCAGATGCCCGTGGTGAGGGTCTGCTAAGGGCAGTCCGCGTCACGCCGCCGCCTTTGCGTATTTCGCGATGATGCCGTCGAAGCTGCCGTTGCTGAAAAAGATCACGGCACGCGGATTCGCGGGATTCGCCGGAAGCGTGGCGGCGGTGAGTTTTTCGAGAAGCGCGACGTTGCTCGAAAACGCCCCGGCGCGGATGTCGCGCGCGGCGAGTTGTTGAACCACGGCGGCGGTGTCGAAGCGCTCGTCGGCTGAAAGTTTTTCGGCGCGGCTAACCGGGCCGAGATAAACTTCGTCGGCAAAAACAAGCGCGGCGGCAAAGTCGTCTTGCAGGGCGCGCGTGCGCGCGGTGTTGCTGCGCGGTTCAAAAACCGCCGTGAGGGTTGCGCCGGGAAAACGGTTGCGAAAGGATTTTAGTGTTCCGGCAATCGCGGTCGGATGGTGCCCAAAATCCTCAACCACGGTGAGCGCGGGAGTGGCGACAAGTGTTTCCTGACGGCGTTTCACTCCGCGAAAGCGAGCGAGCGGTTCGGAGATGCAAAGGTTTTCTCCGGGTAGGGCGAAGCCTCCGGCTGAGCCGATATTGATGGGAGAAACTGACGTTTCCGACTCAGCCGGAGGCTTCGCCCCGCCAAGGCTTAGCGCCGTCACCACGGCTGCCATCGCGGCATTGCGGGCATTGTAAAGGCCGGGCGTGGCCATGCGGATTTTTGTCCACTCGGCGCCGTTCCAGAGAAGCGTGAAGGATATGCCGTCCGCGTCCTCCGAAAAGTCGGCGATGCGCGCAAAATTATTCTCACCCGTGCCGACACCGAGGATTTTGCACCAGGTCACTTTTTCGACGACTTCGCAAAGGTTGGCATCGTCGCCATTAAAAACGATGGCGCCATTGCCCGGCACGAGGCGGGTGAGGTGCGTGAACGTGCGTTTCACGTCGGCGAGATCGCGGAAGATGTCGGCGTGGTCGAACTCGAGGTTGTTGAGGATGGCGATGCGCGGCGCGTAATGGATGAACTTGCTGCGCTTGTCGAAAAACGCGCTGTCGTATTCGTCGCCCTCGATCACAAAAGGATCGGCGGGCGCACCGAGGTGGTTGCCGACGGGCGGATCCTGCGGAACGCCGCCGATGAGAAAGCCGGGATCGCGCCCGTTTTTCCGAAGGAGAAACGCCGTCATCGCGGTGGTGGTGGTTTTGCCGTGCGTGCCGCAGACGACGATGTTGTCGCGCCGTGCGAGGATGTGATCGTGCAGCAACGCGGGGAGCGACGTGAAGGGAATCGCGCGCCCGGCGAGAAGCCATTCGACCTCGGGATTGCCGCGCGACATCGCGTTGCCGATTACGACGAGGTCGGGCGCGAGTTTTTCGAGGCGCGCGGGATCGTAGCCCTCGTGGAGCGAAATGCCCGCCGCCGCGAGCACGGTGCTCATGGGCGGATACACGCCGGAGTCGGCTCCGAGCACCTCGTGCCCGGCGGCGCGCACAAGCAGCGCCGCGTTGCCCATCGCCGTGCCGCAAATGCCCATGAAGTAGATTCGCATGATGCCATGTATGCGCATGGATTTTTCGGGATGTGTCAAAGTGGAAGCGGTGTCCCGCCGCTTGTTTTTATAAAACGAAGGGGGACGCGCCCGACTTCACTTTGGTTTGCCCTTGGCGCGCGTTTTGTGATGATTCGCGGCATGATTGAATTGGCTGAGAAATTTCTTAAGGCATTCATTCCGCTTTTTGTCGCGATGGACCCGATCGGGCTTGCGGCGTTGTATCTCGGTTTCACCCCGCTCATCCCCATGGAAAAGCGCAAGCGCATCACGCGCCAGGCCATCCTCACGGGCGCGGGCGTGGCGTTGTTATTTTTGTTTCTCGGACAGGCGATTTTCCGCGCGCTGTATATCACGCCGGGCGATTTTCAAATCGCCGGCGGGCTTATCCTGTTGATCCTGGCCGCCCGCGATCTGCTCACATCAAGCGAATCGGCGCCGCAAACGCTTTCGGAGGATTTTGGCGTGGTGCCGCTGGGCATGCCGCTCATCGCGGGGCCGGCGGTGATCGCGACTTTGTTCATCTGCGTCGACATGGTCGGTTTTGTGATGACGCTTGCCGCGCTCGCGGCGAATCTCGCGCTCGTCGTGCTCGCGCTGGCGTGGAGTGACAAACTCGGAAAACTGATCGGCATCACGGGCATGAAGGCGATTTCGAAAATCATCTCCATGCTCCTCGCCGCAATCGCCATCTCAATGATTCGCCAAGGGCTCAACTCATGAGCATGCGCAACACGCAATGCGCGCTTCTGGAAAGTGTCATTGGGGCCGTGCGTTTTCAGCAAAACAGCAATCTTCGAATCGGTAAAAAAAGTTGGCCGGTCGCCTACCCCTAAGCGACCGGCCATTTGCTTTCTTAGTTACCCCAAAACTCCCGCTATGCGGGAGAAGTGAAATTGATAAGCAGAGAAGATTAAATTCAGGTGTCTTCGTCAACAAGAAATTGAAATGTTCTTTCAATTAAAAGTTAATTCATTCATTACCAATGAATTAAAATGTAATTATTTTTGCCCATTTCATGATATTCATGCTGCTACAGTCATTTTGGAGGTGTAGCGGGCTTTCACTCCAACCTTTTTTGCTTATTGGTTATCCGATGATGTCTGCAGAAGTTGGGGCGCCATCTTCGACTGAGACTTCGATACTATGGCCGGCGAATAATCCTGCATCGTCGAAATATACCACGGAGGCCCCGACTTCGTCGAACAGGTGAATGCTTGGGTTGGTCAACATGCGGGCAAATCGCTTCTCATCCACGGTCCCAATGCTCTCATCAAGCCAAGTGTCATTGTAGAGAGAGCACAATTCTTTGGCCGCAAATGCGCGAAACTCCGGCAATCGTTTGACCAGGCTTTTGTAGTGTTTGACCGCCGTGGCTGAAGGTTTTCCGTCTTTCAGATATGGTCCATCCATTATGCGCACGGGAACGTTATCAAAAGTTAACTCGATATTAGGCATCGTATTTTTCTTCTGGTTAGCAGTGATATTAGACCAAAGCGGTCGAGGGGAAAAGGAGCGGGTTTATGGACGACAACGTTTTTGTTGTCGCTGCGGACGTCAACGGTCGAATTGCATCCGGCGGCAGGAATGCCGCCGCTCCATTATGCTCACGCCGTCTCCAGAATCTTGTAGATTTGCGCGACCATTTTACTGGCGTTGCTGAAAATTTATTTGGCGGTCATTACGATTTTTGTGCGATAGTGACGCTCTTTTATGGCTATTATTTCGAGATATATGAATACAATTTTTCGACATAAACCGCCTCATAAAAATTATAGGCTTGGTTAAAATCTTTTTCTATTCCCTCAAAAATTTTACCGTCGATGTCTTCAACTATTTCGCAACATTTCTCGTCATCTTCGGGGATCACTTCATATGGAAACAATGAAGTGATGCGTCTCGCAATATTCGCATACTTTGGAAATCCGATTTGATCGAAACCTTCCGCCGCCCAATTGGCAAATGCATGAGATTCATTTCCCAAATATTGGATGATTCCTCCGTTAGTAATTTCACCAATAAATGTCTCTATAGCCAAAATGTGTTTCTCTTTTGGGGTTAAGGCATCAGGACCGCTCTCATACCATTTCGCATATGCTTCGCTGAAAAAAATACCGCAAGCTTCTCGTTGTTTGCCGCGCAGTGTTCGCAAATCTCGCAGTTCTGCCGCCTTGATCGCGAGCGCGAAATCGGATGGTTCTGGAATTCCGTTTGTGCCGGGAAGTGTGGAAGGATCCCGCATCCAACCGGCGACAATCTCATCGAATTTTTTTCTGCGAACATGCTGAATGCAGTAGCCGCACAATCCGTCATTGAATTTGGCGGTGACAGGAAGAACAAGCCGGTCACATGCAATGCATTTGATGCGTGTTTCTGAATCTTGGCTCATTTGTTTGTGGCTGGATCAGACAGCACCAATTGCAGCAAAACAGTTTTATGTGCGGAGAGTTTTCGAACTTTGTTGATAACTACACTACGCCGTCTCCAGCAGCTTGTAGATTCGCGCGACCATTTTGCTGGCGTCGTCGAGGAGGCCGGCGCTGATGAGGGCGTTGTCCAGGATTTGCTCGGCAATCAAAGCGGCTTTTTCGGGCGCGGTTTTTTGCGCGTCGGCAAGGCGCTTGATCACGGCACTGCGCGGGTTGATTTCGAGATTCACCTTGAGCGGGGGCTCGGCGGGGATTTCTCCCTCCTTGCCGTCGGTTCCCGAGGCGGCTTGCTGCTGGCGCATGGCGCGCATCATGCGGCGCATGTGCGCGGGCATGGGGTCGGCGTTGAGCGCGAGCGCGGGCGAATCGGTGAGGCGGTCGCTCGACTTCACCTCGGCGACGCCGCGCGCGGTGAGCGTTGTTTTGAGCCATTCGACGAGGGCGGCGGTGTCGGTTTCGGAGAGCGCGTTTTCATCGGCGGGCGGCTTGGGCGCGTCGGGGAGTTTCAGGTCGGCGCTGTCGGCGGAGACGAGTTTTTTGCCGTCGAATTCGCGGACGTTGCTCATCACGTAATCGTCAACGGCCTCGTAGCAGTAGAGGACCTCGAGGTTGCGCGATTTGAAGCCCTCGATGTAGGGGCCGCTTTCGATTGATTCGCGGGTGGCGCCGATGAGGTAGTATATCTCGGTTTGGCCTTCCTTCATGCGCGAGACGTAGTCGGCGAGCGAGGTGGTTTTGCCTTTTTCGGTGAGCGAGGATTCGTAGCGGAGGAGCTTGGTGAGTTGCTCCTTGTGCGTGAAGTCGAGCGCGGCGCCTTCCTTGAGGAAGATGCCGAACTGGGCGTAGAGGTCGGCGTAGGCGTCGGCGTTGTTTTGCGCGAGTTCGTCGAGGTGCTTGAGGAAGCGCTTGGTGATGACCTTGCCGAGTTTGTCGAGCAGCGCCTTGTCCTGCATGGTTTCGCGCGAGATGTTGAGCGGAAGATCCTCGCAATCGACGACGCCTTTGAGGAAGCGGAGCCATTCGGGGAGGAGGTCTTTCGGGCGCGAGTCGATGAGGACTTTGCGGCAGTAGAGCGCGACGGAGGGCTCGAGGCGCGTCATGCCGAAACGCTCGGGGTTTTCGTTGGGCACGAAGAGGAGGGCGTTGATGGCGAGCGGGGCGTCGGCGGAAAAGTGGAGGTGCGTGCGCGGCTCGTCCCAGGCGTGGGCTTGGAACTTGTAGAACTCGGTGTATTCCTCGGGTTTGATTTCGTTTTTGTTGCGCAGCCAGAGCGCCTGGACGGTGTTGATGCGCTTGGTGTTGAGGTTGACCGGGAAGGAGACGAAGGCGGAGTAGTGCTCGAGGATTTGCTTGATGCGCGCCTCGCCGGCGAAGTCGGCGCAATCGTCCTTGAGCGTGATGGCGATGGAGGTGCCGCGCGGGGTGTCGGCGGGCGCGGTTTCGATGGTGTAGGAGCCGGAGCCGTCGCTCGACCAGGTGTGCGCGGGCTCATCGGCACGCCATGAGCGCGAGGTGACGCGCACGTGCTTGGCGACCATGAACGCGGAGTAGAAGCCGACGCCGAACTGGCCGATGAGGTTGGCGTTTTTCTGGCCGTTTTCACCGAGCGCCTTGAGGAAGGCCTTGGAGCCGGAGTGCGCGATGGTGCCGAGGTTTTCAACAAGTTCGGCGCTGGTCATGCCGAGGCCGTCGTCGGCGATGGTGATGGTTTTTTCGTCGGACTTGTCGTCGGTGGTGATGTTGACCTCGAGGGGGCGCTGGTCGTCGGGGAGATTTTTTTCGGTGAGCTGGAGGTGGCGGAATTTTTCGAGCGCGTCGGAGGCGTTCGAGACGAGCTCGCGCACGAAGATTTCCTTCTCGGTGTAGAGCGAGTGGATGACGATATCGAGGAGCTGCTTGATCTCGGCCTGGAACTCGAATTTTTGCGGTGCGGTTTGTGCGTCGTTTTTTTTGTCGGACATGATGCGAATAATGCGTGTTGAGTTGTTGTGTGTTTGGTTTGTGAAAGTGTCGAAAGAGAAAAAGGATTTTAGCCGCGCACGGAAAAAATCAAGAGCGGGGTTTGCTGAGAGCACCGGCGCGAAAACGGGAAGGAGGACGCGCGCATCCTTGAACACACGCGAGCGAGCGCACGGCATGCTCCCCCTATCGCGTCAATTTGCGGTATTTAATGCGGTGCGGCTGGTCGGCGTCCTTGCCTTTGCGGCGGCGGTAATCCTCGAGGTAACTCGTGTAATTGCCCGACCACCACGCGACGGCGCTGTCGCCCTCGAAGGCGAGGATGTGAGTCGCCACACGGTCGAGGAACCAGCGGTCGTGCGAAACAACCACGGCGCATCCGGCAAAATTTTCCAGGCCTTCCTCAAGCGCGCGGATCGAGTTCACGTCGAGATCGTTGGTCGGCTCGTCGAGCAGGATCAGGTTGGCGCCGCTCTTGAGGAGGCGCGCGAGGTGCACGCGGTTGCGCTCGCCGCCGGAGAGGATGCCAACTTTTTTCTGCTGGTCGGCGCCGGTGAATCCGAATTGCGCGCAGTAGGCGCGGGCGTTCACTTCGCGCCCTCCCGCCCCTCCGAGCTTCAGGATTTCCTGCCCGTCGCTGATGGCTTCGTAAATTGTGGATTCGTCGGGAAGCGAGTCGCGCGATTGATCGACGTGCGCGATTTGCACCGTCTCGCCGATGCGCAGCGTGCCCGAGTCGGGTTTCTCCGCGCCAGTGATGAGGCGGAAGAGCGTCGTCTTGCCCGCGCCGTTCGGCCCGATCACGCCGACGATGCCGCCGGGCGGAAGCGAGAAGGTGAGGTTTTCGAAGAGGAGTTTGTCGCCGTAGCTTTTCGCGAGTTTGCCGGCCTCGACGACAAGCGTGCCGAGGCGCGGGCCGGCGGGAATGAGGATTTCAAATTCGCGCTCCTTTTCGGCCATGTTTTCCTTGAGCATCGACTCGTAGGCGCTGATGCGCGCCTGCGATTTGGCGACGCGCGCCTTCGCTGATTTGCGAATCCATTCGAGCTCGCGCGCCATGGCCTTCTGGCGGCGGTCCTCGGTGCGCTGCTCGATGGCGAGGCGGCGCTGTTTTTGCTCGAGCCACGAGGAATAATTTCCCTGCCACGGAATGCCGTGACCGCGGTCGAGTTCGAGAATCCAGCCGGCGACATTGTCGAGAAAGTAACGGTCGTGCGTGACAGCGATGACGGTGCCTTCGTAACGCGAGAGGTGCTGCTCGAGCCAGTGAACGCTCTCGGCGTCGAGATGGTTGGTCGGTTCGTCGAGCAGGAGGATGTCGGGTTTTTGGAGGAGCAGGCGCGCGAGCGCGACGCGGCGGCGTTCGCCGCCGGAGAGCGTGTCCACGATTGTTTCGGGCGGCGGGCAACGAAGCGCGTCCATGGCCATGTCAACTTGCGAGGCGACGTCCCATGCGTTGAGCGCGTCGATTTTTTCCTGAAGCTCGCCCTGCTTTTCGGTGATGGCGTCGCGCGCGGCATCGTCGGCGGCGGAGTCGATTTCGTCCCATGTGGCGTTGTAGGCCTCGACGAGATCGGCGAGGTGTTTCACGCCCTCCTCGACGCAGGCGCGCACGGTTTTGCCGTCGGCGAGCTGCGGCTCCTGTTCGAGCAGGCCGACGCTGTATCCGGGTTTGAACACGACCTGGCCGTCGAACTCCGTGTCGCGACCGGCGAGGATGCGCATGAGCGAGGATTTGCCGGAGCCGTTGAAGCCGAGCACGCCGATTTTCGCGCCGTAGAAAAACGAGAGCGAGACGTCGCGGAGGATTTCCTTGCGCTCGATTTTTTTCGAGACGCGCATCATGGAAAAAATGATTTTGGGTTGTTCGTCGGTGGCCATGGCAATTGTCAGAAAACTAATAACCTCAAAGAGGCGCAAGAGTCACAGGAAAAACAACGCCGTCGCGGTGTCTTTCGCGCCTCTTCGCGCTTGTTCTTGTGCTCAGATAATTTCCTCCGTCTCGACGCTCAGCGGTTTCGCCGGATCGCAATCAACGCGCAGCGTCACGAAGCGGTCGCGGTGGTTGTCGAAAATCGGCCAGAGTGCGGCGCGGTCGGTTTCGGGGATGTAAATGTCGTCCATCGCGGCGCGTGTGAAAAAACCGAACTGGCCCTCGTCGATGTCGGGCGGAAGCGCGGAAATGGGTTTCTTGCATCGAAAGAGAAACATGAGCCAGTGCCCGCTGCCCTCGTAGGATTTTTCCGCGATCATGCAGAACAGGTGCAGGTCGGCGGTTGTGATTTCAAAGCCGGTTTCCTCGCGCGTCTCGCGGATGGCGCACTCGTAGGGCGACTCGCCGGAGGCGGTTTCGAGCTTGCCGCCGACAGGGCTCCACGCGCCGAGGTTCGGAGCTTTTGCGCGGCGGATGAGGAGTTGTTCGCCCCGCGCGTTTTCGATGAAAACAAGAACGGCGAGTTTGTGGGGGATGCTCATTTGAAAGCCGGTTTTCTAAGCACGGATTGCCGGGATTTACACGGACAAAAACAAAGCGCCGGCGCGCGCAAGCCGTGCGCGCCCCAAATATCCGCGCGCATGGTTCGCGAAGCGTGTTCAATTTTTTCGGAAATTTTCTGATTGGTTTCTGGCGCGCGATTCATAGCCATTGCGGGCTTCACCATTCACCAATAACAAAAATATGTCACTCGCACTTCTCTTCGCCGGTCAAGGCGCACAAAAAGTCGGCATGGGCAAATCGCTCTACGAAAACTCCGCCGCCGCGCGCGCGCTTTATGACGAGGCAAACAGTGTTCTCGGCTGGGATTTGAAAAAAATCTCGTTCGAGGGCCCCGATGCCGAGCTCACGCAAACGAAGGTCTGCCAGCCCGCGCTGTTCGTGCACGGGCTCGCGCTCCTCGCCGCGCTCAAGGAAAAGGGCGACGCCGGGGTCGCGGACGCAAAATACGCGCTCGGCCTCAGCCTCGGCGAAATCACCGCGCTGACCGCCGCGGGCGTGTTCGATTTTGCGACCGGCCTGCGCGTCGTCGCCGAACGCGGACGCCTCATGCAGATGGCGTGCGAGGCGACCCACGGCAGCATGGCGGCGATCATCGGCGAATCGCGCGAAACCGTCGCGGCGCTTTGCGCGAAGTTCGACCTTGAGGCGGCCAACTTCAACTGCCCCGGCCAGATCATCATTTCCGGCGAAAAACAAAAAATCATCGATGCCGTCGCCGACGCCAAGGCAAACGGCATCCGAAAGGCCATGGAGCTCAATGTGGCCGGCGCCTATCACAGCCGCCTGATGGTTCCGGCGCGCGACGCGTTTGAAAAATTCCTCGAAACCATTCCCTTCGCCGCGCCGCAAATGACCGTGTTCACCAACACCACCGGCAAGGCCGTCAGCGAACCCGCCGACATCCGCGCCGCGCTCGTGAAGCAGGTAGTCTCGTCCGTGCTCTGGGAGGACTGCCTCGTCAGCGCGCAAGCGGCGGGCGCGACGGCGTTTCTCGAACTCGGGCCCGGCGGCGTGCTCGCCGGCCACGTCAAGCGCACGAACAAGGAGTGGCCCGTCACCAGCAAGTCGGAATACGCCGATTTGTAAGCGCCCCGCCCCGCGCTTCCTTTTTGACACGACGTCAGGCAATCCATTGCCTGACGTTTTTCATTTCGCATCTCGAATCCCGCACTCCGCATTTTCACCATGTCCAACATCCGCGTCCGTTTCGCACCAAGCCCCACGGGCTTTTTCCACATCGGCAGCGCACGCACCGCGCTCTTCAACTGGCTCTACGCGCGCCACACCGGCGGCACGTTCGTGCTGCGCATCGAGGACACCGACAAGGAGCGCAACAGCGAGGATTTCCTCAATGTCATTTATGACAGCCTCAAGTGGCTCGGCATGAACTGGGACGAGGGACCGGGCGTTGGCGGCGATTACGGCCCCTACCGCCAGAGCGAGCGCGACGCGATCTACAAGGAATACATCCGGAAACTCTTCGACGCCGGACGCGCCTACGAGAAGGACGGCGCCGTGTGGTTCAAACTCCTCGGCGAGCGCTACGAAACCTACGACGACCATCGCAAAAAGACCGTCGAAAAAGTAAAAGTCGCCCCCACCGTAATCGACGATCTCATCCGCGGCCAGGTCGAGCGCGTCGAGGACGAGGACTTCGTGATCGTGCGCTCCGACGGCAGCCCCGTGTTTCACCTCGTCAACGTCATCGACGACATCGCCATGAAAATCACGCACGTGATTCGCGGCGAGGATCACCTTTCAAACACCAGCAAGCACGTCGAGCTCTTCAAGGCCTTCGGCGCGCCCGTGCCGCACTTCGCGCACATTCCGCTCATCCTCAAGCAAAACGGGCCCGGCAAAATGTCCAAGCGCGACCAGGGCGCGCTCGTCGAGGAGTATCAGCGCCGCGGATACATTCCCGAGGCGCTCGTCAACTTCCTCAGCCTCCTCGGATGGAATCCCGGCGACGATCGCGAAAAAATGCCCGTCGCGGAAATCATCCGCCTCTTCGACCTTCCCGGCGTGAACCAAAGCAACGCGCGCTTTGACGACAAAAAACTCGCACACATGAACATGACCTACGTGCTGGAGCTGCCGCCCGACGATTTTGTGGCGCGAGCCAAGGCGTATTTCGCGCGACACGGCACCTTCGCCGCCGGTATGCCCGACGAAAATTATCTGCGCGAAGTCCTCCTGCTCAGCCAGCCCAAGATAAAAGGCATCGAGGACCTGCCCGGCTACACGGAGTATTTCTTCACGGAAAACTTTCCCCTCAACGAAAAAGCCGCCGCGAAAATCATGGGCAAGGGCGATCCGAAAACCCGCCTGCTCGAACTCGCCGGCGCGCTGAAGACAGTCGATTTTTCGAACGACCTCGTGATTGAGGAGGCGATCAAAAAACTCGCCGCCGACAAGGGCCTCGGTTTCGGCGACTACCAGTCCATCGCGCGCCTCGCCGTTTCCGGCACCAACGTGGGGCCAAACCTCACGGGCATGTTCCGCGTGCTCGGCCGCGACCGCGTGCTGGCGCGAATCGAGCGGTTTCTGGCACGGCAATAAACAGCCAAAAGTCGCGAGCCGCGGCCGGGAAGAAAAGGCCCGCCAAACCGCGCGCTTGCGCGCGGGCGCGCGAACGTGTTTTCCTTGCGCTCTTCCATGTCCACAAATCACACCGAAAACACCGCGTCGCAGGAACTCCTCTCGCGCATCGAGGCCGGCAAGGCCGCCGTGCTCGCGCAAACCGATCTTATGTTGCGCGAATTCGGCCGCGCCCAAAGCAACTGGAAATCCGACGGCACGCGAGTCACGCCCGTCGATATCGCGATTTCACAAAACATCGAGCGGCTCATTCACGAGCGTTTTGCGGACGACGAGTTTTTCAGCGAGGAGCTCGCCGATCCCGCGCGCTTCGAGTCCGAGCCGCTGCGCGCGCGTTTCGCGTGGATACTCGACCCGATCGACGGCACCAACAACTACGCCACCGGCCTCGCCAGCTGCGCGATTTCACTCGGCCTCTACGAAAACGGCCTCCCCGTTTACGGCATCGTTTACGACATGAGCCGGCGCGCGCTCATCCACGGCGGCCCCGGCCTCGGCGTGTTCGACGGCGACCGGGCGGTTTCCGTTTCGCAGGCCGCGCCCACGCCGCAAAGCCTGGTCGGCTTTCACAGCCCCCACGACAAAATCTACGCGGCGCAGGCAAAAACCGTCGTCGAAAATTTCAAGATCCGCGGACTCGGCAGCAGCACGCTCCTCCTCTCCTACGTCGCCAACGGAATGCTCGAGGGTGTCGTCGACCACAACGTCAAGATATGGGACATCGCCGCCGCGATCCCGCTCTGCATGGCCGGGGGCGGCGAACTTTATTTCTTCAACAACACCAACCCGCTCCCCGTGCGAACCTTCGACCTGAAGATGAAACGCATCCAATACATCGCCGGCGGCGCGGCCTTTGTCGCCCGCGCGCGCGAGTTGCTCGGCGTTTGAGACGGCGCGATTTTTTCCCAACGGCAAACCCGGATTCACCGCATGAAAAAAACGCTCCTGCTTGTTGACATACAGAACGACTTTGTGCCGGGCGGCGCGCTTGCCGCGCCCGATGGCGAAAAAATCATCCCGCTGGTGAACCGCTTGCAACCGCTGTTTCAACATGTCCTCGCAACCCAGGACTGGCATCCCGCCGACCATGGCAGTTTCGCGGCGCAACACGCAGGGCGCTCGCCGGGCGAGGTCATTGATCTCCACGGCATCCGGCAAATCCTCTGGCCCGTGCATTGCGTGCAACAAACACACGGCGCGGCTTTCGCCGACGGTCTCGAAACGCGGCGCATCGAGCACATTTTTCACAAGGGCGCCGATCCGCGCGTCGACAGTTACAGCGCCTTCTTCGACAACGGCCGCAAGCACTCAACCGGCTTGGAAAAGTATCTGCGCGAGCACGGACTGACGGATATTTACATCGCCGGGCTCGCAACGGATTACTGCATAAAATACAGCGCGCTTGACGCCGCGCAGCTCGGCTTCAACACGCGCGTGATCGCCGACGCCTGCCGCGCGGTGAACATGCAACCGGGCGACGACAAGCGCGCCTTCGACGAGATGCGCAAGGCCGGGGTGCGTGTGATCGAAAGCGCGGAACTGGCATCAAGGTAGCGCATGCACTCCCGGCCCCCCGCCGCTTATAATTGCGCGGAGCTTTCCGGCGCGTCGGCGGCGCCGGTGTTTTTGGCGAGTCGCTCCACCAGTGTTTGGTGGCTCACGGGCTTGGTGAGAACCGTCCGGAAATATGGCCGCAGCAATTTCCTCTGCTGTTTGTCGATATCAATATCAACAAGGCCGACCGCGCGCCCGGCATGCCAGCATTCGGGCTCGGTCGCATAGGAGCGCAACGCCGTCAGCGTGCCGGCGTCGCACTCGACAACGGCGAGATCCCATTCCGTCGTGCCAAGCCCGGACATTTGAAGCCCGAGCGCGACGGCCCCGGCGCGGGCAAGCTCGCGCTTGAGTTCGCGCGCGAAACCATCGTGCGATGTCACGACCGCGATGCGTTTTCCATCAAGGAGCGGCATTTCCTCGTGCGCGGCGGAAACATCCTCGTGCGCGGCGCAGCGTATGGTGAACGAGAACACCGCCCCCTTGCCCAACTCGCTGACAACGGTCATGCGCCCGCCCATCAGCCGCACGAGATCATAACAAATGGAAAGGCCGAGCCCGGCGCCGCCGTAACGGCGCGAATTGGATGAATCAAGCTGGGTGAACGGCTGGAAAATGCGCGACTGGTTCTCGGGCGCGATTCCAATGCCGGTGTCACGCACGGTGAACTCAAGGACGATGCCGTTTTCCCGCAAGTCGCCGGGCGGGGGGCTTTCCCCGGTTTCCGGCGGGAATGTGTCCGCGACAGGCCCGGATGGCTCGGACGCCGCCAAACGAACGGACGCCTCGACCTCGCCTGCGGGGGTGAACTTGACCGCGTTGCCAATCAGGTTGACGAGCACCTGGCGCAACCGACCGGCGTCGGTGATGATGCTCGCGGGAACGGCCGGATCGATCTCATGCAGAAGCTGCAGTTGTTTGCCGGCGGCGCGCGGCGCGGCCAGTTCGAGCGTGTTCTCGAGGAGGGTGCGCACATCGCAGGGTTCCTCGGCGAGACTCATGCGCCCGGATTCAATGCGCGAATAGTCGAGTATGTCGCCCGTGAGCTGCATGAGCGTTTCGCCGCCCTCATAAATGGCATGCACGTATTCGCGCTGCTCGGCGCTCAGTTCGGTGTCAAGCAGGAGGTCGGAAAACCCGATGATGCCGTTGAGCGGCGTGCGCACCTCGTGGCTCATGGTCGCGAGGAAAATGCTTTTGGCGTGATCGGCGGTTTCGGCGCTCTCCTTGGCAAGGCGAAGCTCGGATGCCTGCCGCTGGATCTCGGTCATGTCCACAATGACAATAATGTAGGCGGCGATTTCGCCGCCGGCGTCGCGGACCGGGGTTGAGGTGACTTTCGCGGGAAAGCGCGCGCCGCTTTTGCGCCCCAGCTCGAAGTCCTCCGTCCACGGTTTGCCCTCGTGGGTGAACTTCTCGATTTTCGTGATGTTGTGCTCGGGCATGGCCCGCGCCTTGCCGAGCCAAACCTGGCCGAGCAGCTCCTTGCGGTCATAACCTGTGACCGCGCACAAGCCGTGGTTGGCATACTCGATGACGCCGGTGTCGCTGACAATCATCATGGGCGTGGCGCTTTGCTCCATGGCGGCGTTGAGTTTGCGAATGGAAAAAGCCTGCCTCGCGTGGCGGCGCGCAATGACGAATGTGGCAAACGGCACGCCGAAGAGCAGCCACGCATAGAGCGCCCGCACAAAGGCTTTTTCATACAGCGCCATGTTCCACACGCCTATCTCGCCGTCCAGGCGCATGATGTTGTGTTTGCCGTCAAGCGAATCGACCGGCACATAGGTGGTAACCCACCTGCCCGTGGAATCGGCCTGGAACTCGTTGACGGTGGTGACGCCCGTGCGCAGGGTCGTGAGCACGTCGGCCTCGTTGATCTGGCCGGGGAAGGGATCGCCGGGGCGCAGCATGCGCGGCGAGTCAAACGGCTCGGAATCCGCAAGGCAGACGAGTGAGCCGGTTTCCGGGTTCTGCCGGAACAGGTAAATGTATTCAACATTGGGGTGGGTGCGGTTGAGCCTTATCAACTGGCGCTTGATCCGCCCGTAGGCTTCCGAGCCCTCGTCGGCCCGCGTGCCGGTGAGCTTGGAGAGTTGCTCGGGGTGGATGGCGAGCGCGCTGCGCCGCGCGTTGCGATCCACCTCGTCGAGGCGGGCCCTGTGCGCATTGCGATATTCCCACACGCCGGCGGCGAGCCCGGCGCTCACAATGGCGATCATCGTTATCGTGATTTTTGTTCTAAGGGAAAACATCGGCATGGGAGGTGCGGCGATTGCTTATAACATTTGCGCGGAAACAAACGCACAAAAAACCGCCGCTTTTTTGGAAGCGGCGGTTTTTCTTAAACAAAGCAGGGGATGCCTTGTGTCTTATTTGACGAGGTGCGTCGAGACGAGCTTGGTCATGTCGAACATGTTGACGGACTTCTTGCCGTTGAAGACGGCCTTCAGCTTGTCGTCAGCATTGATCTGGCGCTTGTTCTTGGCGTCCTGGAGGCCGTTCTTTTTGATGTAGGCCCAGAGTTTCTTGGTGAGCTCCGTGCGGGGGAGCGCTTTGTTACCGACGACGGCCGCGAGGGCTTCATCGGGCTGAACAGGCTTCATGAAAGCAGCGTTCGGCTTGCGGGTGGTTTTTTTGGTTTTAGTAGATTTTTTAGCCATACAGGAATCCGGTGTAGTGCGGCGTTTTGCGAAGGCAACATATTTTCAGAGGGAAAATTTTCCATTTCAGAGGGAGAAAGTTTGCCAAGTCGTTGAAAAAGGTCTTGGCGGTGCGCGCGATTTTTCACCGCGCCCGTGTTGTATCAAGATTTTGGATACACAACTCGCCGGGCCCGCCGGCCGGCAATCACTTACCGGCGCTGCTGGTTTTGCTGCGCGCTCGCCTCGCGCTGGGCGCGACGGCGGGCGACCTCGGCGCGAATCGCCTCGAGCCGCTTGGCCTCGTCGGCGCTTCGCTGCTGCGTGTTTTGCTGGCCGGAGGAATTGGCGCGGGATGCGCGTCCCTGAACGGGCTGCGCGGCGCCGGCTCGCGCGACGCCCGCGGGCGCGGGCGCCGAAACCGCGATGCTTTTGCCGGGGCCAAACTTGGGCTCGACAAGCGCGATGGTCTGCGTCCTGCCCTGGTAGTCGACATTGATGCGATTCGTGGCCGCGTCGTAGGAACGCACTACAAACGACTGCCCCGGCTCATCGACGCTCACCCATATGCCCTCTTTTTTTGCGGGATCGTAAATCGCAAAACGCGGGCCGTTTTCGTCGGACACGATCGCGCGCAACTCGATGGGCGTGTTGTTCGCGAGCTTGCCGGCCGCGGCCGAGCCGCGCGGAACAAAGGGGGAGTCGGTCGAAACGCCCGCGCGCATTGCGACGCAGCCAAGCGCGATCAGGACAAAAATAATGCGGCGGGTGCTCATGTCAGGGTGTTTGATTTTGTAATGACGAAATCAAACGCGCGAGGTTGCGTCAAGGCGGGTAAAAGAACCGGCCTGGCGACGCCCCGCCGCAACCTACCCGGTGCTTGCAGCCAAGTGATCGATTTCCGAATCAAGCATGGGTTTCAGCATTTCGACAAGGTTCGGCTCCATGAACTCGAACTCATCGGGAACATCAAGAACGTCGATGGGCGGAAAGCTGAAATCGGAAAGGCCGTCAAAGCGCGTCGTGATCGCACGCTTATGCTCCCGTTCCATGACAAAAACAACATCGGCCCAGCGAAGATCGTTCTCCGAAACGCGGCGATTCGCGTCAACGCGCACGCCGGCGGAACGGACTTCGACACGCGGATCGTTGCGATAAATCCGCTCGGCGGTCACACTGCGCCGCCTGTTCATTGCGCAGACAAAGAGTATTTTCAAGCGACGCGCGGGCATTGGTTTTAAAAATTGGTGGAGGTGGCGGGATTTGAACCCGCGTGCCCCTGACCTTCTCATATCGCATCTACCGTTATAGTGTCGTATTTATCTCGCTGATGTCACGCGACTCCACGCGCTTGGGCATCAGCCAACTCCCAGATTTTGAAGTATACGGCGCGCGGACTGCGAGTCTCTCCGCACGCTATGCCTGCTGTCGACGTCCGCAGCGGCTAGCAGGTGTCGCCGTGCAAACGAGGCCGCGCTTAGGCGGCCAAGGGCATCTCTTCGTAGTTGCCTATTATTGGTGTGAAGGGTGATTAACGAGGCCAACCTTCATCCTCGAACGGCAGCAATATAATCCAACCAAGGGTCGAATCCAGAACACCCCCAAAATGATTTTGGATTTCACGACACGGGTTTTTGATCAATCAAACCGCGCGCCTAAAAATCCGACTGGTGTGTTTTGCCAGTCAAAGAACAAGGCGCGAACGATGCAGGTTCCCCGGTGGAGTGCAAGCGACGAAATTCGCGCCGGCAAAGAGCCGGCAACCCGAATCACTCGCTCACGCACTTATACACAAAGGCCGGCGGGAAATTCAACGGCGTGTAACCGAGCCGCACCGTCTCAAAATGCCGCTTCATCAAGCGGTAATCGAGCAGCGAATATTGGAACTGGCTGAAATGCCCGCCCGGCTTCAAAATCGTCTGCACCGTGCCGAGGACGGCCAGCTTCGTGCGCCTGCCGAAATTGCCCATCGGCAAACCCGACACGATGTTGTCCACCGAGCGCGGCTCCAGCATCGTCGCGGCCAGCGTGGCCGATCCGTGAACCGCCGTCAGGCGGGGATCGGTCTCCGCGATCGATTTGATTTCCTCGTAAAAAACCGCGTTCAGCTCAAAACTGATCAGGCGCGCGTCCGGCCGCATGCGGCGCAAAATCTCGCGTGTCACGTAGCCGCTGCCCGGCCCAAATTCGACGATCAGCCTCGCCTCGGAAAAATCCACGTCCGCGAGCAGAGAGCCGACCAGATACCTTGAGCTGTGCGTCAATGTTCCGACCTGCCAGAAATGGCGCACGGATTCCTTAAAAAATTTCCATCTTTTACCCATGTTTTTGTATTATGGCGCTTGAAGCCCGGCAATGAGCGGCATCCCGGCCTTTTGCACACCACGGGGTGACACTGGATAAAAAAACCACATGAACACCAGACAAAATCGTGATATTTTTTTTGAACGCACGAGACACCGGAAACGCAAAGGACGGCGCGCCGCAAAACCTTGCGGAACCAAACCGCCTCCACGCAAGTCCGACAAACATCGGCAAACACTCGCCTTGCACTCCGCCGACCAAACACCCATACATTTCCCTCACAGCCGACTCTCGAAACATCATGAAAAAATTTCTCATTGCATTTATGGCCGCCGCGCTCCTCGCCATTTTCAGCGGATGCACAACCCAGGACTCCACGGACACCACGATCCCCTGGAGCCGCCCCGCCGACTGGGAAGGCGGCATTCCCGGCATGGGCAACGCCGGCGAGCAACGCCGCTGATTTTTGCCGCGCGCACTCTCTTTTGTTTCGCAAAAAATCCGGTCCTGTGACCGGATTTTTTCATGTCCGCAACCGACGACACGCCATCAACGCCCGCGCCGCGCGCCGCCAACGCCTCGCTCACCCCGCTCCCCGGCCATCTCTATGTCGTCGCCACGCCCATCGGCAACCTCGCCGACCTCACCGAGCGCGCGCGCGCCATCCTTTCCTCGGTCGATCTCATCGCATGCGAGGACACACGCACCACCGGCGCGCTCCTCAGCCGCCTCGCCCTGCCCCGCCGCGAACTCACCGCCTATCACGACCACAACGAAACCGAGGCCGCCGAACGCCTCGCCGCCCAGCTCGCCGCGGGCAAATCAATCGCTGTCGTCAGCGACGCCGGCACGCCCGCGCTCAGCGACCCCGGCTTCCGCATCGTGCGCGCCTGCCGCCGCCTCGGGCTTCCCGTGGTGCCCGTTCCCGGCGCGTGCGCCCTCGCCGCGGTCATCAGCGCCGCCGGCCTGCCAACCAACGGATTTCTCTTCGCCGGGTTCCTCCCGCCCAAAACCTCCGCCCGCGCCACCTTCCTGGAAAAGTATCGGGATTTTGAATACACACTCGCGCTCTACGAAAGCTGCCATCGCATCGACAAATTTGTGGATGAAATCAACGCCGTGCTCGGCTCCGAACGCGTGATCTGCGTCGCGAAGGAGGTCACCAAACTCCACGAAACCTTCCTCACCGGCCCCGCCGCCGCCGTGCAAGCCCGCCTCGCCAAAACCGCCCTCAAGGGCGAGTTCACACTCCTGATAGCGCCAAATGGATTTGTCCTCTGATGCGCATCCCTAACTCGCAATTCACCCGCACGCTTTTGAATTTTCGATTTTGCATTGGGAGCTTTCGCTCCGTTTTCGTTTCGAGTCCCGCGCGGTAGCGCGCAATCCAAAATCGAAAATCCAAAATCCAAAATAACAATGACTGTCGCCGTCATCGACATCGGGTCCAACTCGATCAAAACACTTGTCGCCACGCGCAATCCGTGTCGCGAACCCGTCTCGCTTTTCTACAAAACGCTCGAGGCGCGCATCAGCGCCGGCATCGACCGGGCAAACCCCGCGCTCACCGGCGAGTCAATGGCGCGCGGGCTCGCGGCCATTCGGGAGCTGCTCGCCGACACCGCGCAATTCGCCCCCGGCCGCACAATCCTCGTCGCGACAAGCGCGGTGCGCGACGCAAGCAACGGCGATGAATTCCGCGGCATGGTTCGCGCCGCCACGGGGCGCGACATCCGCATCCTCACCGGCGACGAGGAGGCCAGTTACATCGGGCGAGGGCTCGCCTGCGATCCCGCGCTTTCCGGTCTGCGCGATTTCTACGTCTTCGACCTCGGCGGCGGCAGCCTCGAATGCCTCGCCTTTCGCGACCGCCGCATTGTCCGCGAAAAAAGCCTCCAGCTCGGCTGCGTGCGCCTCAGCGAGCGTTTCGTGCCCGACATGGCGCAACCCATTCCCGGCGCCGCCAGCCGCGCCATTTCCGGGCACGTCAAGGCGACGCTCGCCGCAAGCGGCTTCACTTTCGACCTGCCGCCCGCCGCCGCCGCCATTGCGACCGGCGGCACCACCACCACCGCGCGCGCCGTCATCGGCGCCGCCGCGGGCAAAACGCTCGCCGAGACCAGCCCGCGCCTCGCGCTTCCCGATCTGCGCGCGCTCTACGAACGCATCGCCGCCATCGACCTCGCATCGCGCCGCCAAATCCCCGCGATGCCCTTCGGCCGCGCCGATGTTTTTCCGACCGCGCTCGCCACCTTCATCGCGCTCGCGGAGTTCGCGCATTTCGAGACATTCGAAACCTCGCTCTACAACCTGCGCTGGGGAATCGCCGCCGAGGCGCTCGACGTGTGAGGCGCGAGCGGTGGCGAAAGAAGGGCGAATTTCCGCGCAGTTCATGCTTGTCAACGCCCCGAGGAGACGGGACTTGGTTGCGCGGTGGAAAAGTGGAAAAAAGTTTTCGCGATCATTTGGGCCGGCCAGTTCCTGTCGATCCTTAGCTCCACCATTGTCAATTTCGCCGTCATTTTGTGGCTGAGCATCGAGACCGGTTCCGCGCAAACACTCGCGCTCGCGGCCATCGCGGCAATGCTGCCGCAGGCGTTGATCGGGCCCGTGAGCGGCGTGTTCATCGACCGCTGGAATCGCAAACACACGATGATCGCGGCGGACGGTTTTATCGCGTTGTGCACGCTCTTGCTCGCGGTTTTGTTTGCGCTGGGGATTGCGCGGACGTGGCATATTTTCCTGCTGCTGGCGCTGCGCTCGGTGGGATCGGCGTTTCACATGCCTGCGATGCAAGCCTCGGTGCCGTTGCTCGCGCCTGAATCGCAGCTGACGCGCATCGCGGGCATCAACCAGATGATTTATTCGGTCGGCAACATCGCCGGTCCCGCGCTGGGAGCGCTGTGCATCACGATTTGGGACATGCAATACGTGCTGTTGCTGGACGTGGCGGGGGCGTTGTTTGCGTGCGGCACATTGTTGTTTGTCGCCATCCCCAAACCCGCCGGGACCGGGGCGCGCTCGCAACCAATCGCGCGCGAAATGAAGGAGGGTTTTCTAGCCGTGTGGGCGAATCGCCCGCTTAGCCTTGTTTTTCTTTTTTCCATACTCGTGATGTTTTTCATCATGCCGGTGAGCGTGCTTTTTCCGCTGATGACGCTGGAGCATTTCAAGGGGAACGCGTTTCAAGTGAGCCTCGTGGAAGTGTTGTGGGGCGTCGGATCGCTGGTCGGCGGAGCCGTCATGGGAATGAGGGTTTACAACATAAACCGGGTCGCGCTCGTGAACTGGATGTATTTGTTGCTGGGGGCGACGTTCGCGCTGTCGGGCATGTTGTCGCAAAACGGCTTTGCGTGGTTTGCCGTTTACACGGCGGTCGGCGGCGTGGCGGGCGCGGTGTATATGGCGACATTCACCGCGATCATACAAACGAACGTGGCGTCCGCGTCGCTGGGGCGCGTGTTTTCGATGTTTCACACGGTGAGCATAATCCCGTCCCTCATCGGCCTCGCGGGCATCGGTTTTTTTGCCGAAAGGCTGGGGCTCGCGCTTTCGTTTGTTGTCTGCGGGGTGATCATTTGCCTGATCGGTCTCGCCGCGTTCATAGCGCGCCCGACCTTGCAAATTGATAAAAAGCAACCTGCGCCGGCCAATGGCTAGCCGTCCATTTGTGCATTGTTTGTAAACCGGCCCGGCTTTCGAAAAATCATTTTGCGAACAACACATTTTGGGATTTGTTGTCTTACAAAACATGAGACCCATGACCAAAGCATTGCCGCAACTGCTGGGCGCGTGCGCCGTCCTGTTCGCCGCGTTGCAACTCGGCGCGCAGACAACCGCGGCATCGGGAACCTCGACGACCGCGCAACCGCCGCAACCGGAGCGCGCGCTGTCGCCCAGGGCGTCGGCGGCGATAACGGCCGGTTTCAAATACACACCGCCCCCGCCGCCCAAGCCGGTGGATGAGGACGACGAGGTCGATCTGCGCGACCTCGACAAGCCGAAAAATGAAATCGTCCGCCTGCCGCGATACACGGTGACCGCCAAAAAACCGGGGGTCTTCACTGACCGCACACTTTACACACAGGCCGAACTCAAAAAACTCGCGATGTCGCGCCACTTGAGCGGGCTCGACACGGGGCTGCTCAACAAGTGGACGGCCTCCATGCGCCTCAACTCGTGGACGACGGTCGGGTTCGGCGCGTCGAACGAGGAGCGGGCGATGGGAATGTATCTCGAGGATGAGCGCCTCCGAAACATGGCCGGCATGAAGGACGAAATCTCGCTCCTGCGCGCAACCGGCGAAACGGAACGCGCCGATCAGGCCCAGTCCGATTATTACAACACGTTCCTGCGCCGCCGCGACGACGTCCACACGGACGCATTCACGCGCCAGCAGGGCAAGTGACCGGTTGAACCGCATGCGCCGGGGCGCGGGGGGTGTAATTGCAATTGGTAGCAGTTTGATGGAATACGCGACGAAGCGGAGTTATTTTGGAGTGCGGTGGCAAAGGGAGCGCAAGCGACCGGCGACACCGCTTTGAACAGCGTAAGATTTTCACCGGGCGCAACTCGCTCAAAGCGGTGTCGCCGCTTCGCTTTGCCACCGCACTCCATAGGATTGCATCTTTGCGTTTTGCTACCATTCGCAATTACACCCGGGGCGCGGGACTCCGCGACGACAAACCTTGCGCCGGTGCGGGGAGGGCGTGATATTGAGGCAAATCAACATCCGCGCCTATCATGGAGCCCTTTTTAATCTTCCTAGCCTTTCTGTTACTTCTCGCCTTTGTTGCCTTCCCGATCTGGGTCATGGTGCGCCTTGCGGATCTGTCGCGCGAAGCGCGGCGCACACGCGAGGAACTGGCTGCGTTGCGCAGCCGGGTAAATGAAAAACCATCGGCTCCGACACCGTCTCCCAAGGTGGAAACACCCGCTCCTACGACTCTCGTTCCTGCTCCGGCGCCAATGCAGATTTCCAAGCTGCCGGAAGCCCGGCCCAAGGTGGTTGCGCCGCCTCCCCGGATTGTCGCGTCCGCGCCGCCTCCGATTCCCGGAGGGCAAAAGCCGGCGCAACCGGTCGTGAGCGCCGCGCCTCCGCAGATTCCGCCAACGACTTCCCCACAGGAACAACCGCCCAATCATTCGTTCAACTGGGAAGTTTTCATGGGCACGAAGTTTCTCTCGTGGCTCGGCGCGGTGGCGGCGTTTCTCGCCGTGGCGTTTTTCCTGAAATACTCAATCGATCGCGGGCTCATTCCGCCGATCGTGCGCGCGGCGATGGGATTTGTTTTCGGCGCGGGGCTTGTTGCCGGCGGGTTGTTCGCCGTGAGGAAAACATATCCGATTCTCGGCCACGCGCTTTGCGCGGCGGGCATCGTGAGTTTGTATGGCGTCACGTTTGCGTGTCGGGCGCTGTATCACTTTCCGTTTTTCGGAGTCGTGCCGACGTTTGCGCTGATGTCGCTCATCACGGCGGCGGCGTTCACGCTGGCAGTGCGGTTGCGAGGAAAGTTTATCGCAATCCTCGGCTTGCTCGGCGGTTTCGCGACGCCGGCCATGCTTTCGACGGGCGTGGACAATCCGCTCGGGCTCTTCGGCTACATCGCGCTGCTCAACATCGGTCTTTACTCGGTGGCGCTGCACCGGCGCTGGAATTTTCTGGTGGTGCTCGGCGTGATAGGCACGGTCTGCATGCAAGTCGGCTGGGCGTTGAAATTTCTCGGCGACCACAACACGCTCACGGCGATGATCGTGTGCCTCGTTTTTGACGCGCTGTTTCTCGCGGGTTATTGCGCGGCGCGGCGCATGGGGCGCGAAACCGCAACGCACGGCCGCGGTGTCGCGGCGATGGTGTTTGTTTCGCTTTGCTTTGCGCTGTATTTGGGCGTCGACACGGTCGCGGCGTGGCGCCCGTGGTGGCTGCTCGGCTTTGTGTTTCTGGCCGACGCGTGCGCGATGGCCGTGGCCGCGCTCGACCGGCGCGCGAAGGATTCGGTGTGGCTGCCCGCGGTCGCGGGCATTGCGGTGTTTGTCGTGCTCGCCGCATGGACTCCCGTGAACGTGAACCCGCACTCGGGTTTGCTGCCGTGGGCGCTCGGCTCGTATTTTGTTTTTGCGGTGCTGCACACTGCGTTTCCGCTGATTCTCGCGCGGGTGCGCCCGGAGCTGAATCGCGCCGCGGGCGGCTTGGCCGCGCAATTTTTCGCCCCGCTTGCGCTGCTGCTCGTCATCATGCCGGTGCTCAGGGACCCCAACGTGCACTGGCTCGTGTGGCCGGCGATTTTGCTGATCGATTTTGTCGCGATCATTTGCGCGGCGATGACACGGTCGCTTGGCAGCATCGCGGCGTCGCTCGTGCTGACGCTGGCGACGGCGGCGGTCTGGGTGTGCAAGATTCCCGTGACGATGGCGGGCATCCCCGTGCCGGTGCTGCTGGTCACGGGCGGGTTTGCGATTCTATTTTTCGCGGCGTCGCTCTGGCTCGGACGGCGAATCGGCGGCGCGGAAAAAATGGGCTCGGGTTTCACGCTGGCGCTGCCCGCGCTGTCATCGCTGCTGCCGTTCGTGCTGGTCGTGATGATGCTGGCGCGAATTACACTGGTCGATCCGACGCCGGTGTTCGGACTCGGGCTTGTGCTCACGGTGATGACACTCGGGCTCGCGAAGCTTTTGAAAAACGAATGGCTGCCGGCGTGCGCGCTCGCGGGCGTGCTGGCGATTTGCTGGACGTGGTTTCAGGACGCGCACAAGATGGCCGTTGTTTTCGACGCCGTGCGCATGATTGGCAAACCGCCGCCCGCAAACGCGTATGTCGGCTTGGGATGGTTTGCCGGGTTCTATGCGATCTTCGCGGTGTTTCCGTTCGCGTTCCGTGGTTGTTTTTCAAACACACGCGGCCCGTGGCTGACCGCCGCGGCGGCGGGCGTGCTGTTTTTCCCGCTCGTTTATTGGATGATAAAACTGTGGTGGCCGAACGACGTGATGGGAATCGTCCCCGCGATGTTCGCGCTGCCCGCGCTGACGAGCCTGACGGCGGTGTTGCGCTACGATCCGCCGGGGCACCCGCGCCGCATGGGGCGGCTCGCGCTTTTCGGCGGGGTGACGCTGCTTTTTGTCACGCTGATATTTCCGATTCAGTTCAGCCGCGAATGGGTCACCATCGCGTGGGCGCTCGAGGGCGCGGCGCTGTTCTGGCTCTACACGCGCGTGCCGCATCGCGCCCTGCCCTGGGCGGGCGCGGCGCTGCTCGCGGTGGCGTTCGTGCGGCTGGCGCTCAACCCCGCCGTGCTCGGCTACCATGTGCGCGGCGATGTGCCGGTTTTGAACTGGTATCTCTACACCTACGGCATCGCGATTGCGTGCATGTTTGGCGGCGCGTGGCTGCTGAAGCGGGCGGGGACGCAAAACGACTTCACCTACGTCACGGTAAAAATCCTCCCCGCGCTCGGCGCGGTGCTCGCGTTTCTGTTGCTCAACATCGAGATCGCCGATTTCTTCACGGCGCCCGGCAGCCACGTGCTCACGCTGGAGTTTTCCGGCAATTTCGCTCGCGACATGAGCTACACGATCGCGTGGGCGCTGTTCGCGCTGGCGCTGCTGGTGGCGGGCATCTGGCGGCGGCAGCGTGTGTCGCGCTACGCGGCGCTGGGGCTGCTCGCAATCGTGGCGGTCAAGCTCGTGTTTCACGACCTCGACAAACTCGACACGCTCTACCGCGTCGGCGCGCTTTTTGCCGTGGCGATTGTGATGATTCTCGCGTCGTTCCTTTATCAAAAATACATCGCGCCGCGCGAAGGCGGAAAAACATCCACGCCGCCGCAACCTCCTTCCGAATCATGAAAAAACTACTCGCACTCATTCCGGCACTTTTCGTTTTCGGCGCGACGGCGCACGGCCTCAACCAGGCCGACTGGGAATGCCGCCAGTCGTTTGATGTCGCGCAAGCCGGCCCCGCGCGCGTATCCGTGCCGATCGACACGCTCGGCCGCGCCCGCGCGGATTTGCGCGACTTGCGGATCGTCGGGCCGGACGGTGCCGAGCTGCCCTACGCGATGCTGGCGCTGCCCGATGCGCGCGCCGCCTATCGCGTTTCGCAAACCGTCGCGCCTCGCGCATTCGGCGCCGCGCTCGACGGCGCGGCCACGGTTGTCACCATCGAAACCGGCGTGGACAAACCGCTCGAAAGCATCGAACTCAGCATCCCCGATGCGAAGGACTACATGAAACCCGCGCGCGTGGAGGTTTCGCCGGATCGGAAAAACTGGACAACGGTTGCCGGCGGCCAGCCGCTTTTCCGGCGCAACCAGGCCGGGCGTTACGACGCGGTCGCGCAAAACACCCTTCCGCTCGGCGTGCGCGCGGCGGCGTTTGTGCGCGTCACGATTTACGACCAGGGACACGAGCCGATCGCCGTCGCGGGTGCGAAGCTCAAGGTGGTTGACGAGGTCGCCGCGCGCGACACCGTGCCGGACGAGGAGGTCGCCGCGACGATCACAAACGTGAAACAGCTTGCGGACGAAACCGTGCTCACAGTCGATCTCGGCGCGGCAAATCTCCGGCTGACCTCGCTCAGCCTCGCCGTCGGCGATTCGCTCTTCGCGCGCTCAGTGACGGTCACGCTGCCCGCCGCCGGGGACGACACGGCGGACCGGGAAAACACGCTCGCACGCAACCGGCCCGTTTATTCGCGCACCTCGATCGGCGGCATCGAGACATCCGGACGGACAACGGTCGCGCTCGACGGCGCGTCCGTGCCCTCGCGGACGATTCTTGTGCGCATCGCCAACGGTGACAGTCCCCCGCTCGATATTCGCGGCGTGGCCGCGACACGACGTCCGGCGCACCTCGCCTTCAACCCGTCGGTCGCGGGTCGCCACACATTTCTTTCCGGCAACCCGCAGGCCGCCGCGCCGCGCTACGACATCGCGATGCTCTCCAGGGAACTCGCGCGCCTGCCGTTGACGGAGATCGCCGCGGGGACGCTTGTGGCGACCCCCGATTATCGCGCGCCCGCCGCTCCCGCCGAACCGTCGCAGATCACCACGCGCATCCTGTTTTGGGTCGCGCTCGCCGTGACTGTCGGCGTGCTGCTTTACGTGATCGGCCGCTTGTTGCCCAAAACTGACAAGTAAAAGCGTCCGTTTTCGTCTTCATCAACAGACCCACAACCAAATCTAATCCAACGAATTGCGAAAACGCCCTCCCTCTTGTGAAAATTGATTTCAGTCTGATTTTGACGAACGCAATAAACTTGTTCATTTTATGCGACTCTAGTTTTTCGATCAGTCACGCCAATTCGAACCATGAAGCCGGTCAAAATTCCAGCATTTGAGCATTTCCTGCACGAGATGATTCCGCTCGCGAAGGCGATGGGCGTGGGCGTGGATTTGAGCGATGAAAACGCGCTCGTGCTCCGCGCGCCAAAGGAGCAAAATCGCAATTCGCTCAACACCGCGTTTGGCGGCAGCCTTGTTTCGCTGGCCACGCTCGCGGGTTACGGCGTCGTTTGGGATGTGATGCGCAGCGAGCCCGCGGACGGAAAGGGCGCGACCGAAAAACCCCAGTGGCACATCGTCGTGAAGGAAAGCAAGGCCGCCTATCGCCGCCCCGTGATCGGCGACTTGATCGCTATTTGCGAGCGTCCCGCGCAAGCCGCCATCGCGGAGTTCAAGGACGCCTTCTCGCGCTACGGCAAGGCGAAGTTGAAGTTGCGCGCGCGCGTCGTCGAGGATGGCAAGACGGCGGTTGATTTTCAGGCGGCCTACGTCGTGTCGAAATAAGCGGCGTCATGAAAGCGCGGGCTTTGCATGTGGGGCAGCCGGAACGCCGATTCTCCGGCGGGAGGCCCTTACGGCTTGTGTTGTTTTTGTGCGTGTTTGCCGCATGCGGATGCAACAGCACAAATGCGACGCAACCGGAAACAACCGAATCCGCGAACGCGGAGGCGCGCAATCCGGAATGGGCCGTGCTCGTCAACAAGGAGATGAATCTCTGGCGCGTGACGCCGACGTTTTACCGCTGCGAACAATTCAAAAAAAGCGAGGTTGCAGAGCTGCAGCGGCTGGGCATCCGCACGTCGGTCAATCTGCGCAATTTTAACTCGGACGACAAGGAGCTGGAAGGCTCGGCCATCAAGCAAGTGCGCGTGCGCATCAACACATGGAGCATCACCGACAAGCATGTGGTTGCGGCGCTGGCCGCGATCCAGGCCGCGCAGGCGGAGGGCCCCGTGGTGTTGCATTGCCAGCACGGCGCGGACCGCACGGGGCTGGTGACGGCGATGTATCGCATCGTTTACCAAGGATGGACAAGGGATGCCGCGCTCGACGAGTTGCGCAACGGCGGCTACGGCTACCACTCGATCTGGAAAAACATCCCCAAGTATATCCAAAAAGTGGATACGGAAAAAATCCGGAAGGCCGTTGACAGGCGGCTCGCCGAAGAGGCGGCAAAAGCCGGCTGAGCGAATCCCAAAAAGGAAACCAGTTGCCAGCCAGCGACACCGCCGCTATCGGTGGGGAACTTCATTCATAAATCCCATGCCTCGCAAAAAAGTCTCCGTAAAAGCGCCGTTGAGCTCCGATCTTGCAAGCGTCCTCGTCACGCCCGCCGCAATCAAGCGCCGGCTCAAGGCACTTGGCGCGAAAATCAGCAAAATCTACGGCAAGGAGGAGGTCACCGTGGTGCCCATCATCAACGGGGCGATTTTTTTCACGGCGGATTTGCTCCGGCATGTGCACAACCCGATCCGCCTGGATTGCGTCCGCATTTTCAGCTACCGCAACAGCACCAAGTCGCACGGCAAGCCGAAGCTCCTGCACAGCCTCACGCTCGACATCAAGGGCAAGCATGTGCTCGTGATCGACGACATTCTCGACACCGGCAAAACGCTTTCCGCCGTCGTCAACCTGCTGAAAAAACAAAAGCCGGCGAGCCTGCGCACATGCGTGCTCCTCGACAAAAAAGTCCGCCGCGAGGTGGACTTCGAGGCGGATTTTGTCGGGTTCGAAATTCCCGACAAATTTGTGGTCGGCTACGGCCTCGACTACGCCGAGCGTTACCGCGGCCTGCCGTGCATCGGCGTGCTCAAGCCGGAAAAACAGAAACTGGAGTGAGGCCGCAAAGGCGCCCGGGCTTACAATAATTTTCCCGGCTGGTAGGTGGACGCGCCCTTGACCTTGGCCGCGACACGCTTGGCCCCGGCGACAAACACATCGACCTGTTGCGGAGCGGCGCCGACAAACCGCGCGCTCTCGCCGAGAATCGACTCGAGCTTCGCGCGGGTGAGCCTGAGGCGAGCATCGCCCGCGAGCCGTCCGACGAGATCGGGATCGCCCCCGCCGGTGCGCATCGCGTTCGCCGCGGCAAGCGCGTGCTCCTTGATCGCCTCGTGCGCCGTTTCGCGTCCCGCGCCGGCCTTGACCGCCTCCATCAGGATTGTGGTCGTGGCGAGGAAGGGCAGATTGCGCGTGTTTTCTGCGGCGATCGCTGCGGGAAAAACATTCATCTGGCGAAGGATGGTCAGGTAGGTTTCAAGCAGTCCGTCGATGGCGTAAAACGCGTCGGGCAGCGCGATGCGGCGCACCACCGAGCAGGAAACATCGCCCTCGTTCCACTGGTGCCCGGCGAGCGCGCCGGTCATGGTGACGTAGCCCGAAATGATCGTGGCAAAACCGCAAACGCGCTCGCAGTTGCGCGCGTTGACCTTGTGCGGCATCGCGGACGAGCCGACCTGGCCCTTTTGAAAACCCTCGGTGAGAAGCCCCTGCCCCGCCATGAGCCGGAGCGTGGTGGCGAAGCTCGCCGCCGCCGCCGCGACCTGGTGAAGCGCGGAGACAACATCAAAGTCCAGCGAGCGCGGATAGACCTGGCCGACGGCGTTAAACGCGGTGCGGAAACCGAGGTGCTTGACAACGCGGGCCTCGAGTCGCGCGACTTTTTTCGCGTCGCCGCCGAGAAGCGTGAGCTGGTCGAGCTGCGTGCCGACGGCGCCCTTGAGCCCGCGCGCCGGATACCGCGCGCAAAGCTCCTCGAGTCGCGTGAACGCGATGAGCAGCTCCTGCCCGAACATCGCGATGCGCTTGCCAAGCGTGGTGGGTTGCGCGGGCACGTTGTGCGTGCGGCCCGTGATCATGAGCGCGCGATGCGCGCGCGCCTGCTTCGCGAGGGCGAGAAGCGCGGCCGCGGTTTTCATGCGCACGACGGCGAGCGAGCGCTGGATTTGCAGCTGCTCGACATTTTCCGTGAGGTCGCGGCTGGTCAGGCCGAGGTGGATGAACTCGTGGCCGGCAAGATCGGAAAACTCCTCGATGCGCGCCTTCACATCGTGAAGTGTGACGCGCTCGCGCGCGGCGATGCCGGCGAGGTTGATGTTGTTTTTGACGCGCTCGTAATCGGCGATTGCCTTCGCGGGAATCGCGACGCCGAGATCACGCTGCGCCTTCATGACTGCGATCCAAAAATCGCGCTCGATGGCGATGCGCCCCGAAGGCGACCAAATGGCCTTGAGCGCGGGCGAGGCATAGCGCTCGGCGAGGACGTTGGGAATGGAATCAGCGGCGGAGTTGTCAGTGGTCGTCATGGAAATTGAAAAATAAAACTGATGCAGGAAAACCGTGTTCGCGCAAGGAAGCGCTGCAACGAAAACGGAAAGGGAAACGCCCTCCGCGCCCCCTGCGCGCCTTTCCGCCAATTAAAAACGACCATCCGCGTTTTCACCATGCCGCCAAGGTGCAAATAGCGCTCGTTTTTATTTGCGCGACTCCGGTCATATCCAATAGCGTTTCTGACTGTTGGATGCCCGTCACTGTTTCAGCGGCGGGCATTGTCCCGCAAGTTCTCCCGAAAGTTTTTCCCTCAACACTAATTAATCCCAACCCTTCGTATCACATGGATGCCTTCAACCTCGCCAAAGAACGCTACGCCGAAATCGGCGTGGATGTCGAAAAAGTCCTCAAGACGCTCGCGCGCACACCCGTCTCCCTCCAATGCTGGCAGGGCGACGACGTCGGCGGCTTCGAACGCGCCGGCGCCGAGCTGACCGGCGGCATTCAGGCCACCGGCAACTATCCCGGCAAGGCCCGCACCGCCGACGAACTGCGCGCCGACCTCGACAAGGCCCTCTCGCTCATCCCCGGCAAAAACCGAGTCAACCTCCACGCCTCCTACGCCGAGCTCAACGGCAAAAAAGTCGACCGCGACGCCTACACGATCGCGCAATTCGAAAACTGGGTCGCCTGGGCCAAAAAGCGCCGCATCGGGCTCGACTTCAACCCCACCTATTTCTCGCACCCGCTTTCCGCCGACGGCTTCACGCTCTCGCATCGCGACGCCGGCGTGCGCAAATTCTGGATCAACCACGGCATCGCCTGCCGCAAGATCGCGCAGGAAATGGGCCGCCGCCTCGGCAAAACCGTGATCACCAACTTCTGGATGCCCGACGGCTTCAAGGACACCCCGGTCAACCGCCGCGAATACCGCGAGCGCATGGAGGACTCGCTCGACAAAATCTTCGCCGTCAAGATCGACCAGAAGCTCAACCGCGACGCGGTCGAGAGCAAACTCTTCGGCGTGGGTGTCGAGTCGTGCACCATCGGCTCGCACGAATTCTACATGGGCTACACCGTGAAGAACAAAAAAATCCTCTGCCTCGACGCCGGCCATTTTCATCCCACCGAGACGCTCGCCGACAAGATTTCCGCCGTCCTCCAATTTGTCCCCGAAATCCTCCTGCACGTGAGCCGCGGCGTGCGCTGGGACAGCGACCACGTCGTCACGCTCGACGACCAGACCCGCGCGCTCATGGAGGAAATCGTGCGCGGCAATTATCTCGACCGCGTGCACATCGGCATGGACTTCTTCGACGCGAGCATCAACCGCCTCGCCTGCTGGGTGATCGGCGCGCGCAACACGCAAAAGGCGCTGCTGCTAGCCCTCCTCGAACCCGCCGCGCAACTCCGCAAATACGAGGCCGCGGGCGACTACACCTCGCGGCTCGCCCTTCTTGAGGACGCGAAGGTGATGCCCTTCGGCGCCGTTTGGGACGAGTTCTGCAAACGCAACGACGTTCCCGCCGGCCACGCCTGGCTCGCCGAAGTGAAAGCCTACGAGCGCGACGTGCTCGGCAAGCGCGCGTAAACGCAATCACGCCAGGATCGCAACTTCCCAGCCAATGCGCGCCCCGCATTGGCTTTTTGCATAAAACCGGCAAGCCGCCTTTGCATCACGCCGCCGCTTGCTTTCCACCCGCCACTCGCTACTCACTAATTGCTACTTTTATGAAACTCACAGGACTTGGCACCAAAGCACTTCACGCCGGCCAGAAGGCAGACCCGACCACGGGAGCTTGCGCCGTGCCGATTTACCAGACCAGCAGCTACACGTTTCGCGACACCGACCACGCCGCGAATCTTTTTGGCCTGAAGGAGGCGGGCAACATCTACACGCGACTCGGCAACCCCACGACCGACGTGCTCGAGCAACGCGTCGCGGCGCTCGAGGGCGGCAGCGCCGCGCTCGCCTTCTCCTCGGGCCAGGCCGCCATCACCGCCGCCATCCTCAACATCGCCGGCGCGGGCGACCACATTGTCTCCGTCGCGCAACTCTACGGCGGCACCTACACGCTCTTCCATTACACGCTCAAAAAGCTCGGCATCGACGTGAGCTTTGTCGACGCGCTCGATCCCGAGGCGTTCCGCCGCGCCGTGCGCCCGAACACAAAAGCCTTTTACGGCGAGGGTCTCGGCAATCCCGCGCTCAATGTGCTGGACTTCGAAAAAGTCGCCGCCATCGCCCGCGAAACCGGCGTGCCGCTCATCGTGGACAACACCTGCCTCTCGCCGATCCTCAACCGGCCCTTTGAATGGGGCGCCAATGTGGTCGTGCATTCCACCACCAAATACATCGGCGGCCACGGCAACTCGATCGGCGGCATCGTCGTGGACGGCGGCAATTTCGACTGGGGCAAACATGCCGCGAAATTCCCCGGCCTCACCGAGCCCGACCCGAGCTACCACGGCCTCTCGCATTGGGACGCGTTCAAGGCCTTCCCGCCCGCCGGCGGCGCAAACATCGCCTACGTCATGAAAATGCGCCTGCAGCTGCTCCGCGACACCGGCGGCTGCCCCTCGCCCTTCAACTCCTTCATGACGCTCGCCGGCATCGAAACGCTGCACTTGCGCATGGCGCGCATCTGCGAAAACGCGCTCAAAACCGCCGAGTTTCTCTCCGCGCATCCCAAGGCGGCCTGGGTCAACTATCCCGGCCTTCCCGCAAGCCCGCGCCACGCCAGCGCCAAAAAGTATTTGAAAAATGGATACGGCGGGCTTGTCGGCTTCGGCGTGAGGGGCGGCTACGAGGCGGGCAAACGCTTCATCGAGTCGCTGCAAATGTTCTCGCACCTCGCGAACATCGGCGATGCGCGCTCGCTCGCGATTCATCCCGCGAGCACGACGCACAGCCAGCTCAACGAGGACGAGTTGAACGCCTCTGGCGTGTCGCGGGACTTCATCCGCCTGTCGATCGGCACGGAGGATTTCGTCGATATCCAAGCCGACCTCGAGCAGGCGCTGGCAAAGGTCTGATCGGAGCAAATCACAGGGGCGCGCGTGAGGTGCGCCCCTGCAAAAGGCGCATCCGCCTCATTCAATTCCGCATCTGGCTGCGGTAGATTACCACGTCTTTTGTCGCCGCGCCGATGGGCAGCGCGGCGGGGTCGGGCACGGTGATCGTGAAGCGCTGGGTCTGCTGCGTGTAGGCGTTGCCTTTCCCGTCAAAGAAAGTGAGCTCGGCCTGGTGCTTGCCGGGTGGCAGTTGAATCGCGGCAAAGCTGAGGTAGCGCGGAAGGTTGTCCCAGCAGCGGGTGTCGGCGCGCGTTCTGGTCGAGGCGGAGATGATTTTTGAGGCGAACCCCGCGAGGAGCAGCGCGCCGGTGATGATCTGCGCATCCTTGCTATCGGAGCTGTTCGACACGGCCATGGCGCCGATCAATCCGACATCGCCAATGGTGTCGGTCGTGCGTTTGAAGGCGGCTTTGTTGCCGAGGATTTGATCCATGACGCGCCCGCCGCGCGTGATGGCTTGAAAACTCACGTCGTCGTAGGGCGGCAGCGCGTAACTGCGGCCGCCAACGCTCAGGCGCGCGGAGGTCGCCGAGGGCGGCAGGACGCGGTAGAGGAGTTGCTGGCCGCTGTCGCCGCCGGCGTATTTTTGCGGCCCGGCGCCATAGTCAACAAACACCATGACGTTGGCAGCCGTGTCGTAATCGGGAGGCGCGGCGCGCTCCTGCGCGGCGGCGCTGGCACGGGCGCGCTTGAGCGCGTCGACGCCGGCGTCGGGACTGTGCGGGTTGAGTTTTGCCGAAACGTAGCCGTCGAGGTAATCGAGCAACACGTAGTCGCCCGCGTATTCCTTGTTCAACGTGTCGGAGTCGAGCAACTGCCCGGTGCGGAAGAGGGCGCGCGCATTGTCGGGCTCGCCCGTGGCCCAGTAGATAATACCGCGATAAAAATTGGCCATGACGCGCTCGTAGGTCTCGCCTACAAAGGGTTTGCTGGCCTCCTGGGTGAACATGCCGCGCGACTTGGCGGCGGCCTTGTTGATGTTGCCGTAATTGGCCGCGACAAGGGAGAGCGCGTCATCGAGGGCCGGCTTCGCGATGCCGGCCTCACCCCGGCGGAGCGCGGCAAGCCCGAGCCGGTATTGCCAGAGGGCGCGATCTTTTTCGGGCGCGGCGTCGAGCTGGTTTTGGTAATCGACAACGGCGTCGCCCGTGAGCGGCGGCGGTGGTGGACGCGGAGGCGTGGTCGTGCAACCGCCGGCAATGAGCAGGAGGGCGAGAATGGCGGTGCTTTGAACGACTAAACGCATCTGGAGGGTGGAAATCTCAAATCACGAAATCCCAAATCCCAAATAAATTTCAAACTCCAAAATCTCAAATCACAAAAGAAAAACCAACGGAACCGAGGCCGGGCGCCTGCGTTGAGATTTTGTGATTTTGTCGGTTGGAATTTATTTGGGATTTGGGATTTGGGAGTTTGTGATTTGGAAATTATATATAATTATATCGAAAAAACATTGTGTATAAACACCCCGTCACTTCGCTCGCGCGGTCATGTCAGCCATGAGGTTGAACGCGGTGGCTTCGAGAGCGTCCTGGACGCCCAAGGTTCCAAGCGAGGCGGGTGGCAGCTGGTTGATAATATCGTTGGCGGTGGCCTGCCCGATGATCGCGGCATCCGAAAGGCGGATGGCCGTCATTTGAATGTCTGGAATCGTGACGGTCGGATCGTTGCCTGAGATCGTGGGAACGATCACCTGGCGGCTTGTCACGAGGGTTTCAATGGCGATGTCGTTGCTCGCGGGCGCGGGTTCCGCGGTGCCCGAGGCGAGCGCGGCGGCGGCAGCCTGGTCGGCAATGGTGGCGCCGGCCTGGGTGAAGGGCCGCGCGGCGATGCGCTCGATGTCGCGCGCGGTTTGCTTGTCAGCCAGCTTGTCCTTGGCGGAATGCGTTTTCGAGGACGGCCGGGCCTTGCCCTTGAGATCGCGGTTTATATAAAACACGAAACGGGGCTTGCCGAGCTTTTCATAAACGGGACGGAAGTCGTTTATTATTTCCGCGGCGTGCGTGTATTGGGGAAGCGGGACGCCCTCGGTTCCATACAAGCGCTGGTTGTCCGCGCGCACGGTTTCGTTTTGCGGGGCGGCGACCGTCGTCACCGACGTGACGGGCGCGGGCTCGGAGGGCTGTGTTTTATATCTGCTGGCGCAACCCGCAAAAAGGGGAATCACCGCAAGTGCCGCCGCCAGCGTGAACGCGAATGGGATTTTCATGATTTGTCGGCTTTCCGTTTATATTATTTAATTATTGTTCAGCGCGACTGGCGCACCCGGATTGTATATGTCTTGGATTGCGCGTTGGAGGCGGTGAAGCGGACGACCTCGGTGGCGTTTTCGCCGAGGATCAGGGTTTGCCAGGGCGTTTCATCGCCGGTGGAGAAGCGCTGGGCGTCCTTGAACACGCAGCTGATCTGGACTTGCACGCGGCGGGCCTCGCGGTTTTTCACGTTTGCCACGATCTCAAGGCGTCCGTCGGGGGTGGTGCGCGGCTGCAATCCGGTGCAGGTGATCGAGTATTGCGCGGCCTGGTCCATGAGCACGAAATTCTCCGTGTTTTCGATCGTGTATTTGGTGGTGTCCTGCGGCAGGTAGGGACCGGTGCCGTGCGTGTTTTTCGACGCGCAACCGGCCGTCACGAAAAGCGCGGCTGCAATGGCGAGGACTGAAAGGAGTGTTTTCATGATGTTTGGCGATTTTATAATTTTTATATTAACCACGGGCGCGGGCTTCGTCTTGCTTGTATTTGTCGGTGATATCCGTGCAATCCGTGATTAATATAATTTTGGCATGTTTTGTTTTATATATTAACGATACGCGGCGTCCTCGAGGCCCTGCTTTTTGATTTCGGCCATGTCTTCCCAAACGATTGCCGAGGTGCGCGCATTGATGAGTTGGAATGAATACATGACGTAGTCGCTCAGGCCCTGGCTGGTGCGGGTTGAAAGGCTGCTGAGTTTGCCCGTGAGAAAATAATCGGCGCCCTTGAACTCGACTGTGTTGGGATCGGCGCTGGCGGTGACCTGGCCGCTTTGCTTGAGTTGCTGCTCGCGCTGGAGGGCGGCCATGCGGTCGCGCGCGAGGAAGGTGACCTTGCCGGCGGCCTTCTGGTTCAGCGAAATGCGAATGCGGTCGAGGAACATGTCCTTCTGGATCGCAAAGCGCGTGTCGTTGACGACGGGATCGAGGACGATCACGGGCGGCGTGACGGCGTTGGCGATTTGCGGGATGCCGAGGATGCTGCGCGCCATCTTGTCGGTCACGGCGACGAGGTCCTGCGATTCGATGCCGGTGCCGGCGACGGAGCCGCGTTCGTCGGGGTTGACTTCGACGACGGGAACGCCGGATGGATATTGCACGCCCTTGCTCGTCGAGGAGCAGGCGCTGATGAGAACGAGTGCGGAGAGCAGCGAGGCCGCGAGTAAAAGCCTTTGGGCGGCGGTTGGTTTGCGTGTGTTCATATTAGAAGTTTGCTTGGTGCGGGTGAGGTCTCGAGACAGCAAAGAACGCGCGGGAGTTCAATAAAACAACCTTCAAGTTCGTTTTTCGAAGAATTATGACGGCGAGCAACGGCACGCGGTTCAGCGTCCAAAAAGCGCGTTGGCCTGGCTCATCGGCGTGCTAACGGGCGCGGTTTGGCGGCGCGGTTGTTGGGGCGCCGGCGTGGAGGGCTGCTGAACGGCCGGCTGTCGGCGGAGATAGAGCATGTTGTCGGCTTCGATTTGGGCGGCTTGCTGCTCGGCGCGTTGCTGGCGCACGGCGGCGTTGTCTGCCGCGCTTCCGGCAAGGAGGCCGATGGTGCTGCCGATGGCCGCGCCCGCCCATGTGTTGTGCCTGCCGGAATTGTTTCCAATTATGCCTCCGAGAACACCACCGGCAAGCGCGCCGCCGAGCGCATAACCGGGCGCGTCAGAATCGGCATAGGTCGTGTAGCTCACGCTCACGCCCGGATAAGTGTATCCGTATGAACCGTAATAATATGGATACGAACTCGTCACATAATAGGGCCATCCATAATAACCGTGGCGATACCGGTAATGGCCATGCGGGCGGCTATAGTGGGAACGGTGCACGACGGCAGGGCGCGACGAATGGCTCGGACGCTTGTTATAATGATGCGAGCCTTGCGCCGACGGACGGCGATTGGGTTGCGCGCTGGCCACGTCGGCTCCCGCAAATGCAAAAATCAGCCCAAGGACAAGAAGTGGTGTTATTATTTTTTTCATAAGCGATTGTGAGTCTTGTCTGTTATTGGTTGTCCGCGCGTTTGTGCGAATGAGTGTCTTTCGGTTAGACGCCAATTTCACAAGAAAGGTGCCGTTAAATTGCGCATTGAGAGGGAATATCTGGAGATTTCAGGTCAAATACACGAAAACAAAATCGCGCATCACAAATATGTGCGTTTTTTGGATACGGTTTGCGCGAATATTGCACTTGGTGAGCGGTTTTTGTGATCCGCGTGGAATCGTTGGATCACCGCCATTGGCCACCTCGCAACATGGGATCGGAGGCAAATAATTTGAGACAAAAATACATCATAACCTAGTGTTATACAACTTGTTTAAAATTTCAGAAATTCAGAAGAACAAACAAATTTTCATCATCGCAAAGCGAATATTTAATCAAGAAACAGCTAGTTCTCGCCAAAAAATGGATGCCCTTTCCCGTTGAATGCTCACCCACACAAGGTTTTACTAATCATCTTTTTTCTTAATCTTATCTAATTTCAGTTTTTCCCGCCGCACCAAGCCATGACAATCGCTTCGCATCCCTACGCATTTATTGCCCTTTTTGTTGCCGTCGCTGCCGCGTTTCCGCTCGGGCTGTTGCTGGTGTGCCGCCTGTGGGTCTGGGCTTTCCAGCCGCCAAAACCCAGTCCGGTCAAAAACGGAATCTACGAATGCGGTCTCGAGTCGAAGGGCGACTCGTGGATTCAGTTCAAGGCGCATTATTATTTGTATGCGATTTTGTTCCTGATTTTTGACGTCGAGGTGCTGTTCCTGCTGCCGTTCGCGGCGTCGTTCAACGTGCTGCCGTGGCAGGCGCTTCTTGTGATGCTCGCGTTCATCCTCCTGCTCGCCGAGGGCCTCGTATGGGCATGGAACCGCGGACACCTCGAATGGAAATAAAGGAAAAGTAGGAAGTGGAAATTAGGAATTCCAAACAGACGCAACAAAACCGCACCCGCATCTTTTTCATTCATAATTTCCACAGACCAGCACACGCCGAAGCCCGATACTTTTTAATTTCTAAATCCTAATTTCTAATTTCCCCCCGCTCATGAGCAATCCCGCCAACACACCAACATCGACGCACCTTCCCACGCCGCCGCCGGCGGGCATTTCGGTGGAGGAGCGCGAAAGCATGCGGAGGCAGGGCGTCCTGCTCACGAGTTTCGCCGAAATCTACAATTGGGGCCGCGCCAACTCCATCTGGCCGCTCCAGTTCGGCCTCGCCTGCTGCGCGATCGAGATGATTTGCGTGGCCGCGGCGCGTTTCGACATCGCGCGTTTCGGCGCCGAGATTTTCCGCGCCTCACCCCGTCAGGCCGACCTCATGATCATGAACGGCACCGTCACGAAAAAAATGCTCCCGCAAGTCGTCCGCCTCTGGAACCAAATGGGCGAGCCGAAGTTTTGCATCGTCATGGGCGCGTGCGCCAGCTCCGGCGGCCCCTTCAGGGAAGGTTACAACGTCGTCAAGGGCATCGACCGTTTCATCCCCGTCGATGTGTATGTGCCCGGCTGCCCGCCGCGCCCCGAGGCGCTGCTCCACGGCCTCATGGAGATTCAGAAAAAAATGCGCGAGGAACCGCTCACCGGCCCTGACGCCCCGCGCTACTTCCGCAAGGACACCACCTGCGAATATCCGATCCCCGAGTTCGGCGAGCACGACCTCGTGCCACCATACAATTCCGAACTCTGGAAACCGCCCGCGCCCATCGTGCGCGAGGGAAAGTAACTGCCGCCCTGTTTTTCAAACCATTCAACCACGGAGAACACTGAGAGACACAGAGCCAAGCCAATGGAATATTCAACCCATGCAATTCGTCCCGATTTTCTCCCCTCCGTGCTCCTCCGCGACCTCCGTGGTTAATTAATTTCATATTTAAATTTTCAATTTTTCCCGTGGAAACCCTCGAACAAATCCGTGACCGCATCGTCGCCAAGTTTGGCGCCGGCACCGTCACGCTCATCACAAACCCAGGCCCCTCCGCGCAACACTCGCTCCTGCTCGTGGCGCACGCCGCGCGCGACATCGCCCGCTTCCTGCACGACGACCCCGCGCTCCGCCTCGACTACTGCTCCAACGCCACCGGCGTTGACTGGCCCGACAAGGAAATCGTCGAAACCGTAAAGACCACCCAGCCCGATCCCGCCGGCGGCCCCGACAAAGTCGTCGAGACAAAAACCAAGCGCATCCAGCCCGGCTGCCTCGAAGCCGTTTACCACCTCTACTCGATCGCGTTGAAAAGCGCCGAGCCCGTCATCATCCGCATGCGCACGGCCAACCGCACCGACGACGTCACCCTTCCCTCGCTCACCCCCGTCTGGCGCTCGTGCGAGTTTCAGGAACGCGAAATCTACGACCTCTACGGCATCGTTTTCACCGGCCACCCCGACCTCCGCCGCATCCTCATGTGGGACGAATTTAAAGACCACCCCATGCGCAAAGACTACGTCGGCCCCGACGACTACGAATGGGAACCCACGCCTCACGGCGAGGTGCTGGAGCGCGCCAAAGCCCATTATCCGACACCGCCAGCCAGCACCTCGCCGAAGAGTGAAGAGTGAATGGTGAAAAACAAACAGCCGTCTCATGAATAACGCATCCACATCTTCCGCTCCCACAACAGCAAATGCCACCGAAGTCGAAGCTCCGGTTTCACCCTTCCCCCTTCACTCCTCACCCTTCGGGCCGTCGTCCGCAAGCGGAGCAACAGTCCGAGCGGTGAACGACGAATTCCACGGCGACCTGCTCGAAATCTCCCTCGGCCCGCATCACCCCTCGACTCACGGCGTGTTCCGCATGAACGCCGCGCTCGACGGCGAGATCGTCACCAAGCTCAAGCCCGTTTTCGGCTACCTGCACCGCAACCACGAGAAACTCGGCGAGACAAACTCCTACCTCGCCAACGTCCCCTACACCGACCGCCTCGACTACCTCGCCTCGCTCACCAACAACTGGGCCTACGTGCACGCCGTCGAAAAACTCGCCGGCATCACCCCCACCGAACGCTGCGAATACCTCCGCGTCATCCTCGGCGAACTCGGCCGCATCATCAACCACGTCTGCCTCGTCGGCTTTCTCCTCAACGACCTCGGCACCTCCTTCACCCCGCTCCTCTACTCCCTGCGCGAACGCGAACGCATGCTCGACCTGCTCGAGGAACTCACCGGCGCGCGCATGATGTATAATTTCTTCCGCTTCGGAGGGCTCCGCACCGACGTCTCCGCCGACTGGCTCGCCCGCCTCAAGCACTACCTCGAAGGCCTCTTCGCGCGCTACCTCGACGAGCAGGACGCGCTCCTCACCGGCAACGAAATCCTCCTCGCGCGCACCCAGGGCACGGGCATCCTCAAGCCCGACCTCGCCATCAACGCCGGCTTCACCGGCCCCGGCCTCCGCGCCAGCGGCGTCGATTACGACGTCCGCAAAGTTGACAAATACTCCATCTACGACCGCTTCGATTTTTGCGTCCCCCTCGGCGAGCACGGCGACACCTACGACCGCTACATGATGCGCATGCTCGAAATGCGCGAGTCGGTGAAAATCATCCTGCAAGCCATGCGCGACCTGCCCGACGGCCCCGTCAACGACCCCAAGGCCAAGTCGCGCGGCCTCCGCCCGAAAGCCGGCGAAGCCTACGGCCGCATCGAATGCCCGAAAGGCGAACTCGGTTTCTACCTCATCAGCGACGGCACGCCCAATCCCTATCGCTACCGCGTGCGCCCGCCCTCGTTCATCAACCTCACCATCCTTGAGGACTTGTGCCTCGGCCAAACCCTCGCCGACACCATCATCATCCTCGGCAGCATCGACATCGTGCTTGGGGAAGTGGACCGCTGACGCGGGAAAACCTGAAGACCTGAAAGCCTGAAGGCTGAGATAAAACCACGGCAAACATGACTCTTTTCAAAATCACAATAACCACAACCCACCGCGCTGAGGCAGCCATTCCGGCCTTCAGCCTTCAGCCCTTCAGGCTTTCAGCCCTTTTTTAACCATGCTCGGCTTAGGCATACTCAAAGGTTTTTATATAACGGCGAAAAATCTCGTCGGCAGCTATTTCACGACCGAGCGGTTGACGACCCTCGAGTATCCGGAAGTGCGCGCCAAGCTCCCGCCCGCCTCGCGCAGCTTCCCGTTCCTCGTTTACGACGGCGACAACCCGGTTGACGGACTGCGCTGTGTCGCCTGCCGCATCTGCGAAAAGGAGTGTCCGCCGCAGTGCATCTACATCGTTCCCGAGCGCGACGAAAAGGGCAAGGTCATGAAAAAGCCGCGCATCTTCGACATCGATTACAGCGTGTGCATGGGCTGCCAGATCTGCGTCGAGGCGTGCCCCTTCGACTCGATAAAGATGGACAACATTTACGAAATCGCCGTGCGCAACCGTTACGAGCCGCTCCTCATGCACCGCGAGCAACTCTCGAAACCCAACACCTACTTCCACGAAATCAACCCGGTCGACGCAACCGAAGTGGACACCCGCCTCGCCGAGGAAAAACGCAAGGCAGAGGAGCGCGCCAAGGCCGCTGCTGCTGCAAAAGCGGCCGCCGCCGCGAAAGCCGCAGCAGCAACTCCCGCCGCCCCCGCCGACGCAGCGCAGACTGCCAAGTCTGCCCCCGCTCCCGCGCCCGCGCCGGCCCCCGCCAAACCCACCACACCCGAAACCAAATAAGCATTTCCAAGCATGAACCCTTTCACTGCCACAATTTGGTTTGAATCCTTCGCTCGCCGGGCCGAAAGCCTCCCCGTCCGCATCCACGATTGGATACTCGGCCTCCTTCCCGCCTGGCCCTGGCTGCACTGGCTCGTCACCGCGCTCCTCGCCATCGTTGTCATCCTCACATTTTACGGGCTCTTCTTTGCGATGATCACCGTCACCGAGCGCAAGGGCTTGGGACGTTTCCAAAACCGCCCCGGCCCCAACCGCACCGGTCCGTGCGGATTGCTCCAGCCCTTTGCCGACGCCATCAAGGCCATCTGCAAGGAGGACATCGTCCCCGCGACCGCCGACAAAGTCCTCCACTTCATCGCGCCCTGCGCCACCGTTTTTTTCGGCCTGCTCACGCTCGCCATCATCCCCGCCGGACCGTATTTCACGGCGCTCAACCTCGACGCGGGCGTGCTCTATTTCTTCGCCGCCGGCGCCGCCTCCGAACTCGCCATCTTCATGGCCGGCTGGTCGTCGCATAACAAATACTCGCTCATCTCCTCCATGCGCGCGCTTGCGCAGCTCATCTCGTTCGAGCTCCCGCTGCTCCTCATCTCCGTGTCCGTCGTGATGGCCGCCGGCACGCTCTCGCTCCCCGGCATCGTCGCCGGGCAAAGCTCCTGGACGCTCGGCGGCATCATCCCGCAATGGAACATCCTCACGCCCTGGGGCATCTTTGCCTTCATCATCTTTTTCATCGCCGCGCTCGCCGAGACGAACCGCTGTCCGTTCGACCTTCCCGAGGGCGAGTCCGAAATCATCGCCGGGCACCTCACCGAGTATTCAGGATTCAAATACGCGCTCTTCTTCATGGGCGAGTATTTCGGCATGCTCGCCCTCTCCGGGCTCGCCATCACGCTCTTCTTCGGCGGCTGGAACGCGCCCTGCGAATTCCTGCAATTCATCCCCTCCTACATCTGGTTCCCGGTGAAACTTTTCATGATGATGTGCCTCTTCATCTGGATACGCGCCACGCTTCTGCGCCTGCGCATCGACCAGCTCATGCGTTTCGCGTGGAAGCTCCTCGTGCCGCTCTCGCTCGTCAACCTCGTTGTCGTTGCGTTCTGGATGCGGACGGGCGACTGGGCGGGCCCGCTGCAACTCGTCCGTTGGGCCGGCGCCTTCGCGCTCGAGTTTGTGCCCTTCCTCCTCATCGGCCGCCACATGAGCAAGGGCCTCGGCCCGAGAAAATACAAATACGCGCAATGAAATTTTCGATTTTTGATTCTCGATTTTCGATTGTGGAGCTACCGCTCCGCAACACATCCGAAAAAGGAACCCCGCCCGAAGGCGGGGTAATGGATGTTGGGCTGGGCCTGCCGAAGCATTCGTCCATATCGAGCCTTCAAAAAGGCGCCCAACGTCGCGAGACCTAACCATCAGCCAACCGACCTCAAGTAAGATTAACGCGCTTATGAAATTCTGGATTTTAAAACCACTGTTCCGCTTCGCATTCAAATCCGCGCGGTAGCGCGCAATCGAAAATCGAGAATCCAAAATCAAAAATTCTTCCATGTCCCTCTCGCTTCTCATCTTCATCCTCATCGCCATTGCCACCCTTGGCTCGGCGGCGGTCGCGCTCGCGTTGAAAAACATCATCCGCGCGGCGCTCCTGCTTGTCGTGAGCTGGATCGGCATCGCGTCGTTTTACCTGTGGGCCGACGCGCAATTCGTGGCCTTCGCGCAAGTGCTCGTTTATGTCGGCGCCATCTCGATGATCGTTCTCTTCGGCGTCGTGCTCACGCGCCGCGCGCCCGTCAGCGTTGTTGACACCACCGTCACGCCCTCGATGCGCGCGGTCGCCGGTGTCGCCTCCGCCGGGCTCGTCGCGCTCGCCGTCGTCTGGGGAATCCTCGGCACCGAGCTGCCGCAAACATCATCGCGCGCCGCCGCGCCCGTCGTGGACATGCGCGCGATCGGCCTCGAACTCATGGGCCAATACGCCGCCGCCATCCTCATCGTCGGCGCGCTCCTCACCGTCGCGCTCCTCGGCTCCGTCGTTGTCGCTTCTCATGAAGAGAAGCTAATGAAAAATGAAGAATGAAAAATGAAGAATCAGGAGAAGGCCTCCGGCTAATCCGAAAAAGCAACCGACGACGCATGCGCCATTATCCATTATACATTTTAAATTATACATTTTCCTCATGAGCGCCCTTCACCTCTGCCTGATTTTTTCGACGCTGCTATTTGCGCTAGGCCTTGCCGCCGCGCTCTCGCGCAGCAACGCCATCCTCGTGCTTCTCGGTGTCGAGCTGATGCTCAACGCGGCCAACATCAACTTCATCGCCTTCTGGCGTTTCTCGCCGCAATTCGCGAGCAACCCGCACGCCGGCGTCATCTTCGCGGTCTTCTCGATCGCGGTCGCCGCCGCCGAGGCGGCAGTCGGCCTCGCACTCATCATTGCCGTTTACCGCCACTACAAAAACGTGCGCCTGCAAGACGCCGACCAGCTCAAAGGCTGATTTTTCAAACCAATCAACCACGGAGAACACGGAGAAACACAGAGCCAAACCCATGAAGAATTTAACTCATGCAACCTGTCTCCTTTTCCTCCTCTCCGTGCTCCTCCGTGCTCTCCGTGGTTAATTAACTCCGAGAAAAATTTCCAAAACACTCTTCATGCTTTCCGCAAAATACATCTGGCTCATTCCGTTGCTTCCGCTCATCTCCGCGGCAATCGGGACATTCCTCCCGCGCGGCGGCAGCTCGCGCAAAATCGCCTCCGCCTCCGCGATCCTCTCGATGGCCGCCGGATTTGTGCTCTCGTGCCTCGCGCTCCGCGGCGCGCTCGCCAATCCCGCCGCTCACGACACTTGGAATTTCCGCTGGCTCGATTTCGGCGCCACCACGCTCGAACTCGGTTTCATCAACGACCCGCTCACCGCGTTCATGCTCGTGATGGTTACGTTTGTTGGTTCGCTCATTTTTATTTTCAGCACCGGCTACATGAGGGAGGACGCCAACGCCGCGAAGTTTTTTTGCTACCTCTCGTTCTTCGCCGCCGCGATGCTCGGCCTCGTCGTTTCCAACAGCCTGCTTCTCCTCTTCGTGTGCTGGGAGCTCGTCGGGCTCGCCTCGTATCTACTCATCGGTTTCTGTTTCACAAAACCCGCCGCCGCGGCCGCCGCGAAAAAAGCCTTCATCACCACGCGCATCGGCGACCTCGGCCTGCTCATCGGCATCTGCTGGCTCTACAATTCAAGCGGCACGCTGCTGTTCTACACGGAAGACGGCGGAGGCTTTCTTGATGCCACCAACCTCATCACGCTCGCCTATACTGTATTGCCTTGCGGCCTTATTGCGACATCTGCAGTTGGACTCCTTATTTTTTGCGGTGCGGTGGGAAAATCCGGTCAGTTTCCGCTGCACGTATGGCTTCCTGACGCAATGGAAGGACCTACTCCTGTTTCTGCCCTCATTCACGCAGCAACGATGGTTGCCGCTGGTGTATTTCTTATGGCGCGGGTATATCCGTTACTCGCTTATGATCAAGCAACCCATATTTTTACAGCAATTCAGACTGAATCAGGTCTTATAAATAATGAGGTTTGGCCAAATATCCACGCTCTCACCGTCGTCGCCATCATCGGCGCGATCACCGCGCTCTTCGGCGCGGTTGTCGCCGTGGCGCAAAACGACATCAAGCGCATCCTCGCGTTTTCGACCGTCTCCCAACTCGGCTACATGATGCTCGCCATCGGCGTCGGCGCGTGGCCCGTGGCGATCTTCCATCTTCTCACGCACGCGTTTTTCAAGGCGCTGCTCTTCCTCGGCGCGGGCAGCGTCATCCACGCCGCGCATCACGAGCAGGACATCCGTTATCTCGGCGGACTCGCCCCGCGCATGAAAATCACCTTCGCCACCTTCGCCATCGGCATGATGGCGCTCGCCGGCGTGCCGTTCCTCTTCTCCGGTTTCTGGTCGAAGGAAGGCATCCTCCACGCCGCGCACGGCTGGACGGTCTCGCAACTGCCATTCTACGTCGCGCTCGTCGCCGTCGTGCTCACCGCGTTCTACATGACGCGCCTCGTGTGCGAAGTTTTCCTCGGCAAGGCCCGCTCGCACGCCTCCGAACACGCGCATGAAAACAGCCCCGCGATGACCCTGCCGCTCGTGCTCCTCGCCGTCTGCGCAATCGGCCTCGGTTTCCTCGGCACGCCCGCGTGGCCCTGGCTCCAGTCGATGCTCGAGGGCATCCCCGCCGACAAGATCCACGGTCACTCCATCTTCTCCGAACCCGGCCTCATGATCACGTCCATCGTGCTCGTCGCGCTCGGCATCGGCGTCGGTTGCGCGCTCTATTATTTCCTGCGCAAACGCAACACCACCGGCGAACTCGACCCGCTCGAAAAAGCCGCGCCCGCGCTCTGGACCGCGCTCGCCAACCGCCTTTACTTCGACGAACTCTACGCCGCGACCTTCGGGCGCCTCTTCGACGCAATCGCGTGGCTCTCCGACGCGTTCGACCGCCATGTTTGGGGCGGCCTCATAAACCTGATCGGCGGCCTCGGCCTGTTCGCCGGCGGCGTGAACCGCGAGTTCGACGAAAACACCCTCAACGGCGGTTTCGACACCGTGAGCGAGGACCTCCGCAAAACCGGCAAGGCATACAGCCGCGCCCAAACCGGCGACGCCCACGGCTACCTCCGCACCATGGCCCTCGGCTTCGCCGGCCTCATCGCAATCGTAATCCTCATCGCCTCGACTTAAATCGACTTAACTCGATTTGAGTCGATTTAAGTCGAACCAAAACAACTCCGCATTTTCCGTGAACTCCATTCCGCTTCTTTCTCTCATCATTTTCACGCCGTGGGTCGGCGCGCTTTTGGTTGCGCTGCATCATCCGCGCAAACCCAACGCCGTCTCGCGCGCCGGCGCGGTCGTCTTCTCGCTCTCGACGATCATCTACGCCATCGCCGCGATCGTGCTCCCCGGCGGATTCAACCCCGACGCCGTCGGCCTCCAGCTCACCGAAACGCACTCGTGGATCGACTCGCTCAACGTCCGCTACTCGCTCGGCCTCGACGGACTCTCGCTCGTGCTCGTGCTCCTCACCGGCATCATCGGCCCCACCGCGCTCGTCGCCTCATGGCGCGTCGCGCCCGCCACGCGCGAATCGAATCTCTACCCCGTCCTCTTCCTCCTCCTCCAGGGCGCGTCGCTCGGCGTGTTTCTCGCGCAGGACTTTTTCCTCTGGTTCCTGTTCTGGGAGCTGAGCCTTTTCCCTGCGTTTTTCCTCATCAAAATGTTCGGCGCAAACGCCGCCAGGGCCACGCGCGCGGCGTATCAATTTGTCATCTACACGATGGGCGGAAGCGCGTTCATGCTGTTTGGTTTCGCCGCGCTCTACGCCACCACCGGCACGCTCGATTTCACCGCGCTCGCGCAACTCGGCGCCGACGGCACGCTCGTCGCGAAGCTCGCCGAGATCGGCGGCATCTGGCCCGGCGTCGTGTTTGGCGGCGTGCTCCTCGGCCTCGCGGTGAAAGTGCCGCTGTTCCCCTTCCACACCTGGCTGCCCTCGGCCTACGCGGAGGCGCCCGCCGGCACGTCGATGTTTCTCACCGCCGTGCTTTCAAAAATGGGCGTTTACGGATTCATCCGAATCCTCTGGCCGATCTTTCCCGCGCAACTGGCCGCCGCCGCGCCTTGCCTGATGGTGCTCGCGCTCGCGGGCGTGGTGCTCGGCGCGTTCGCCGCGATGCGCCAGCGCGACCTCAAGCGCATGATCGCGTATTCGTCGGTCAACCACCTCAGCTACTGCCTGCTCGCGCTCTTCGCCGTCGCGCGCGTGGCGGGACGGACAACCCACGACGCCGCGGTGTCGTCCGCGCTCAGCGGCACGATTCTGCAAATGTTCAACCACGGCCTCTCCGCCACCGCGCTCTTCTATTGCATCGGGCTGCTCGAAAAACGCTCGGGCGGCTTGCGCGGCATCGGCGATTTCGGCGGCTTGCGCGCAGTCGCTCCGGTCTTCGCGGGCCTGTGCGGCGTGGCGATGTTCTCCTCGCTCGGCCTGCCCGGCCTCAACGGCTTCGCGGGCGAGTTCCTGATCTTCCGCGGCGTGTTCGGACTCGCGCCGTGGTTTGCCGCCGCCGCGACACTCGGCCTGCTCGTGACCGCGCTTTTCCTGCTAACCTTCTGGCAAAAAGTTTTCCACGGCCCGGTCGGCGAAAACGTCAAGGGGATGGAGATGAAGGATCTTTCCTGCTGCGAAATCGCGCCTCTCGTGCCCGCCATCGCGCTGATGTTCGTGCTCGGCATCGTCCCGCAAGTGCTCGCCGCGCTCTTCAACCCGCTGGTCGCCCAATGGACAACCAGCATCTCCAGCCTGCCTTAATTTTTTCACTCTTCACACTTCACCTTTCACTCTTCGACTCATGTCGCTTCTTCCCTGGACCATTTACCTGTCGTTTGCCGGCGCGTTTGTCGCGCTGATCGCGGGCGCGCGCTGCAAATGCGCCGCGCGCGTCACCGCGCTTGTGTTCTCGCTCGCCGCGCTCGGCGTCACCGCGTTCGCGGCTTTCAACTTCATACCCGGCCCCGCGCTGCAAACCCTCGTCAACGTGCCGTGGATTCCGCAGCTCGGCGTCAGCTACCACCTCGCGGCCGACGGCATCAGCCTCACACTCGTCGTCCTCACCGGCATCGCGTCCGTGGCGGGCATTTTGTTTTCGTGGAACATCGAGGAAAACGTCGGCGAGTTTTTCGCGCTCTACCTCGCGCTCATCGGCGGCGTTTACGGCGTGTTCCTGAGCGCCGACGCGTTCGTGCTTTTTGTCTTCTACGAAATCGCCATCGTGCCGAAATACTTCCTCATCGCGAAATGGGGCTCCACCAACCGCGAATACGGCGCGATGAAGCTCGTGCTCTATTCGTTCATCGGCAGCGCGCTCGTCATGGCCGGGCTGCTGTGGGCGTTCGCCTCGGCGGCGACGATCCTCAAGGCAAACGGCTACGCGCCCTCGTTCTCGCTTTCCGTGATCGCGCAAGTGGCCGCGCAATTTTCGCACGCGCAACAACTCGGCATGTTCGCGCTCGTGTTCACCGGCTTCGCGGTGCTCGCGGGCATGTTTCCGTTTCACACCTGGGCGCCCACCGGCCACGTCGCCGCGCCCACGGCGGCGTCAATGCTGCTCGCCGGCGTCGTCATGAAACTGGGCGCCTACGGATGCCTGCGCGTGGCCATCCCGCTCTTCACGGAAGGCTACGCCGCGTTCGCGCCCGTCATCGGATGGCTCGCGGTGATCGGCATTGTCTACGCCGGGCTGGTCGCGCTCGTGCAGGAGGATTTTAAATTTGTCATCGGTTACTCGTCGGTCAGCCACATGGGTTTCGTGCTGCTCGGACTCGCCGCCGGAAACCTCGCCTCGCTCGGCGGCGCGGTGCTGCAAATGTTCTCGCACGGCATCATCGCGGGACTGCTCTTCGCCGTCGTCGGACGCATGGTTTACGAGCGCACGCACACGCGCAACCTCGCCGACCTCACCGCGATGCCGTTGCACAAATTGATGCCTTTCGCCGCGGTCGTCTTTGTGCTCGCCGGACTCGCCTCGATGGGCATGCCCGGCTTCAGCGGTTTCCCCGCCGAGCTCAGCATCCTCGTCGGTGCGTGGAAAACCTCGCACATCTGGACGCTCGTCGCCGCGTGCGGCGTGCTCATCGCCGGCGCGTTCACGCTAAAAGTCGTGCATGTTTCGTTCTTCGGAAAAGCGAATGTTTTTGAAAGGAGCCAGGAGCCAGGAGTCAGGAGTCAGGAGAAGGCGCGCGCCGCGCATGATTTTCCTCCCATAACGTGGCCCGAAAAAATCGGCGCGCTCATCCTCGTCGCCTCGATGATCATCATCGGCGTCAAACCCGGACTGCTTTTGAACTGGATAAATCCCGCACTCGAATCGCCCGCCTTCCAAGCCGCGATGAACGCACTGAAAGGAGGCCTGTAATATGAACGCGACGATCAACTACGCCGAACTCGTTTACGCCCTGCGCCCCGAAATAGCGCTCACGCTCGGGCTGCTGCTGGCGCTTGGCTACGACATGGCCTTCGGGCGCCGCATGTCCGATTGCGCGCGACGCGGCGTCGCCGTGCTCATCGGAATCGTGACGCTCGCCTCCGCCGTTTTCCAAACGCTCCACACAAACGTGCCGCCCGTCGGCCACGCGGCGTATTGGTTTCACGGCGCGTTTGTTTACGACACGCTCGCGCACGGCGTGCGGCTGGGCGTCTTCGGCCTGTCCGCGCTCACGCTCCTGCTCATCGCCGGTTCCATTCCGCATTCCGCACTCCGCACTCCGCATTTCAAACACCCCGCCGAATACGTTGCCATCCAGCTCCTCGCCACGATGGGCTTCTCGCTCATGGCGGTGTCGAACAACCTGCTCATCGCGTTTCTCGGCTTCGAACTCGCGAGCCTCTCGCTCTACGTGATGGCCGGCTTCGACAAAACCAGCCGCGCCTCCGCCGAGGCCAGCCTCAAGTATTTCCTCTTCGGCGGCATGGCGGCGGCGTTCATGCTCTTCGGCTTCTCGCTCATTTACGGAATGACCGGCACGATCGTGCTGCCCGAAATCGCGCGCTCGCTCGCCGTGCAAGGCCCGAGCCCGCTGCTCCTCGTCGCGCTCGTGATGGTGCTCGTCGGCTTCGGTTACAAGGCCGCCGCCGCGCCCTTCCACCAATGGGCGCCAGACGTCTATCAAGGCGCGCCCGCGCCCGCCGCCGCGCTCATCGCCTCCGCGTCGAAGCTGGCGGGCTTCGCGTTTTTCGCGCGCCTGCTCTTCAGCGGACTCGGAACCGTGTCGGGCGACGCGATCAATTTCGGCGGCCCCGCCGGATGGATAATGGTGGTCATAATCATATCCGCCGCCTCGATGCTCCTCGGCAACATCGCCGCGCTTGCGCAGACAAACGCGCGCCGCCTGATCGCGTATTCGGCGATCGCGCACGCCGGCATCATGCTCCTCGGCGTGATCGCGGTGCGCGCCGAAGGGGCGGGCCCGCTGTTTTATTACGCGCTCACCTACGGCATCGCGACCATCGGCGTGTTTGGCGTGTTCGCCGCGATCGAACGCACGGCGCCCTGCCAGCGCATCAGCGACCTCGCCGGCCTGTGGAAACGCAGCCCGTTCCTGGCGCTCGTGCTCTTTGTCTGCGTGCTCTCGCTCGCCGGCATTCCGCCGCTCGCGGGCTTCTTCGGAAAATTTTATCTCTTCGCCGCCGCGCTCTATTTGAACGGCCTGATGTCCCCCGCCGGCTGGCTGGCCTTCCTCGCCATCGCCATGAGCGCCGTCGGACTCTACTATTATCTCGTCATCCTGAAAGCCGCGCTCGTGACAAACGCCACCGCCGGCACATCCGCCTCAACGGAAAAGATTCGCGTCCCGCTGGGCACAGTCATCGCCCTCGCCACCGCCGCCGCCCTGACCATCGCCCTAGGCATCTGGCCGGACGTGGTGCTGGGATTGTTCAAGTAAGAAACAGATGCCTTACAAATCAGCGGCGCGGGGATTTTGCCTGAAATGCAGCACCCGCCTTACCGAAATCGTGTCCGAGGTCTCGTCCCAGATAAAATAAATGCCGTAGGGGAAGCGCCTCGTTGTCGCGAGCCGGTATGCGCCCGCACGCTTGCGAAAGAGTTGCGGCGCGCGGGCAAGCTCGGCGAGTTTCGTTTCAATGGCTTGTAGAAATGCAAAACCGAGGCCGGCATCGCACTGCTCATACCAGTCAAACGCGACGCGCAGGTCGGCTTCCGCATTGGGGGCTATGCGGACAATGCGTTTCACGGCTTGCGGGTAATGCGCGCTTTCACCTCATCCCATTCCGCGCCTTCCGTCGGATTTGCGTCATAACGCGCCTGATCCTCGGCTAACGCGTTTTTGTGCCATGCTGGAATGGGAATGACGTTTTCGTTTGCGGAAAGCTCGTCCCACAACTCTTCCATGAGGGCGAGCTTTTCCCCGGCGGTGAGGCGTGCTATTTCGGAGGAAAGTGTCGCGTTCATGCGGGCAACATCGGGTGTAATTTGCGGCTTTGCAAGCACGCTCATCGCCCGCGCCGCCGCCGCCCTGACCATCGCCTTAGGCATCTGGCCGGACGTGGTGCTGGGGATGTTCAAGTAAGATATTCCCAAGGATAAAAACACAAAGCGCGGCACCACACAGCCGCGCTTTTTTTGCGGCCGGCCGGGTGCGCCGCAAGGCGACGTCCCGCAAACATGCGCGCGATCAGGAACGGCGGTTTCCCAAAGTCCCAAAACTTACTTGCGTCGATTTGTGATTTGCCCGGCGGCGCGAGGCTGGTTTTCTAACGGGAGCAATTTTTTCCGAACGCAATGATCTCAACCCTTGACGGCCAACACGGCGCGCCAGCCGAAAAGAAACCCAACGACCGGGCGCTGGTTCTGCTTGCCCGCGTGGCGGGGTGCGAGCCGCTCATTTGGCGGTGCCTGACCGTGCGCGAATCGATGTGGCTGCACCAGTTGCACGATGCCATCCAGATCGCGTTCGACTGGTTCGATTACCAAACGCATGAGTTTGCCATTGGAAACACGCGTTATGGAAACCCGTTCAAGCGTGACAATATTGTCATTGAGGATGACCGCGATGTGACGCTTGCGGACGTCGGCCTGGCAACGGCGGGGATGGCGCTTTACCGCTATCATTTCGGCGAGGGATGGACGGTGGAGTTGCAGGTTGAGAAGACGGAACCCTGCAAAAAGAATTTCTCCCCTCCGACGTGCGTCGCGGGCGAGCGCGCGGGTCCGCCGGAGGATTGCGGCGGTGTGGAGGCTTACAACGACATGCTCGCGTGCATCAAGGAACCGCACACCGAGATCGGCCAGGAGTGGATCGAATGGCTCGGCCCCGAATACGACGCCGAAAGATTCGATATCAACGCGATCAACAAGGCGCTAAAGGAACGCGCCAAGCATGAGGGCAAAAAGGACGGGGAATAGGGCGGCGCCGGGGCGACCGCGGGTTTACTTGAACAACCGCCTGGCGGTCTTGGAAACTTTCTCGGTGGTGTCCGCAGCTTTGTTCACGGTGCTGTCGGCGGCGTTGATGCCGTCGGCAACCCGGTCGGTTTCCTTTTGCCCACGCTGCGCGGTCTGACCCGCCGGGGTTGAGCAGCCCGCAAATGCGAAAATGGCGCCCGCGAGCGCGAATGTGGAAATAATAATACGAACGAGGTTGCGTGTGGTCATTGTATATTACGGTTAATGTTATTGTGAAAATCAGGTGAATTTTTGCGCGATAAGATTGATCGCGTAAATGCTGCCTTTCAGCGCGCCAAAAAGTAAATCCCCTTGTCATTACAAATGTTGGGAAATTTTGTAATCTCCGCCCGCGCAATCCAACCCGGCGATTAGTATCGCGCCGCCAGTCCGGACAGCGGGCATTATCTTCGTGCCGAAATTGATTATCACGATTTTCTGTGCAATATATACAGCATGATCGAAATAATTAGTGGAACCAATCGCCCCGGCAGCAATAGTCGCAAAGTTGCCGCGCAAATTTTGGAAATTTATAAAAGACACAATGCAGCCGCGCGGATTTTTGACATCGCGGAGATTCCTGCGGAGATTTTTTCGCCCGCCTCCTACACCGAAAAACCCGCCTCGTTTGCTCCGTTTTCACAACGCATCCTTGATGCGAAAGGCCTGCACATCATCACGCCGGAATACAACGGCTCGTTTCCCGGCGCGCTGAAATACTTCATCGACATGCTGCCATTTCCCGAGAGCTTCGAGCACAAGCCGGTCACCTTCACCGGCATCTCGGCGGGCATGTGGGGGGCGCTTCGTTCCGTCGAGCAGTTGACGCAAATTTTTGCCTATCGCAACGCGCACATTTTTCCCGCCCGCGTATTCATTCCAGGCATTTTTAACGAGCTCGACGAATCCGGAAAACTCAAGTCCGCCGAACTTGTGCAACGACTCGAAAAACAGGCGGGCGGTTTCGCCGATTTTGTGAAACGCATCGGATAATCTTTTCCCGTTTCATCGCGCGCCACGACGCAGACCGCCAGGTCTGCCTTCAATAAAAATCGCGCGCTTTGCGGAAGCAGACTTGGCAGCCCTCGCCACGCGCGGCCATTTTGTCCGCATGAAAAAAACCCTTGTTGTTCTCACCGGCGCCGGCATGAGCGCGGAAAGCGGAATCCCGACGTTTCGCGACGCCGGCGGTTTGTGGGAGGGGCATCGCGTCGAGGATGTCGCGACGCCCGAGGCGTGGAGGCGCAATCCCGCGCTCGTGCTCGATTTCTACAACCAGCGCCGCCGCAAACTCGAACAGGTCGAGCCCAACGCGGGCCACATCGGGCTCGCATCGTTGCAGGAGCATTTTGACGCGCATATCATCACGCAAAACGTGGACGACCTGCACGAGCGCGCGGGTTCGAAAAGCGTGCTTCATTTGCATGGCTTGCTCACGCAGGCGCGCGGCACGCACGCGGGTCCCGGCGAGCAAGGCAACTATGTCATCGACATCGGATATCGCGATATTGAGATCGGCGACAAATGCCCGCAAGGCTCGCAACTGCGTCCGCATATTGTGTGGTTTGGCGAGGATGTCCCAATGATCGGCCCCGCCGCCGAACTCGCGGAACGCGCCGATCTTTTTGTAATCATAGGCACGTCGCTCGTCGTGTATCCGGCCGCGAGCCTCATCGACCATGTGCCGCCGGGAGCGCCGGTTTACCTGATTGATCCCGCAACAACCTCGGGGCGCCCAAACGTGCGCCACATCGCAACCGGCGCCAGCGAAGGCGTGCGCCGGCTTATGGACGAATTGGTTTCGTAGCGCGCCTCACCGCAACTCCAGGCTCGCGAGCGCGCCGGTGGCGGGTTTGCCGGAGAGGGTGACGCGTGATTCCGCGACTCCTTTACCAATAAGGAAACTCCTCACCGATTCCGCGCGCGCGGCGGCCAGTTGGCTCAACTGATCGTCGTCGATCCGGATTGTTTCGAGCAGTTGCGCGCGCATCGCCTCGGGTGTCGGCGGCGTTTCGGCGCGGGCTTGTTCCGCCGCGGGGATTTTTTTCCGGTAAAGGATTTCAACAAGGCGGGCTTCGATGGCGGGCGCGAGTTGCAATGCGTCGGTGGAACCGGCGGAGACTTGTCCACCGCTGTTTTCGTTCAGGTATTCCTGTTTCAGGTCGGCTGAAAAGCGGATGCTGCGAAGCGCGGCGCTGTCGGTGTCGGCATCGAAGCCGCCGGAGATTGCAAGGTGCAGCGCGGGGCGTTCGCCAAGCGCCTTGGCGAGCAGGGTGAGTTTCTTTTGGCTGGCTTCGTTCAACGTGTTCGCACCCGCGTGGAACTCGGCGCGGGAAAGGTCGAGCTCCGCGCCGCCGTCCGATTTGCCGCCGATGCCGAGCACGGAGGTGAGCAGGGAGAAGGGCGCGGTGGCGGCCTTCATGATGATGTTGGCGAGCGCGTGACGGACGGCGCGGCCGTATTTGAATTCGGGGTCGTCGAGGCTGCCCTTGATTGGCACGTCGAGGATGATTTTTCCGTTGCGATCGCGCAGGAGCGACACGGCGAGGCCGACCGGCAGGCTGGTTGCGTCGGGGCTGCCGGTGTGCTCGCCAAACTCGAATTGGTCGAGCGTGATGACATTCGCGCTGTCGAGAAAACGCTTCGAAACTTTTGTGCTCACATCGATATTGAGCGTGCCGCCGGCAAGCGTGCGCCCTGCGTATTTTCCGGCGTAAGGGCTGAGCGGCGCGAGCGCGGCGCGGTCGATTGCAAAGCGCAGGTCGGTGTAAACATCGTTGCTGAGCGGGTTGACCCGGCCGGTGAGCGAGACGGGCGCGGCGCCGTTGATTTTTGCGCGGACATCCACGTCGGCATGGGCGAGGTTTTCCGAGGAGAGTCCGGAAACCGCGCCGTTGATTTCGTCGAGTGACATTTTGACGGCGGGCGCGATTGACTGGTCGGAAAACGCGACACGGCCTTCGTTGAGCGTGACTTTGCCGATGGTGATGAGCAGGGGCGGTTCGCTTGCCGCCGGCGCGGGCTTCGCGGGCGCGGAGGCGGGCGCGGGTGTTTGTTTTTCGGCGGGCGCGGGGGCGGGTTGCGGCGGCTCGTTTTGCTTGGCGAGGGCGGCGATGTTGAGCAAGCCGTCCGGCGAGATGTTTATTTGCGTGCTGGAGCCGTCGAGCGCGATTTCGGTGATCGCGATTTTTGCGGCGGGTTTTTCGGCGTAGGAGATTTCGCGCACGGCGAGCGTCTTCCATGATTGAAGCGGGCCGCCGGAGGCGTCCTTTACGGCGAGGTCCGTGACACTCGTGCTGCCCGCGACGGCGAGGCCGTTTTCGGGATCAATGGTCGCGTCGGCCTTGACGGCGAGGCGGCCTTTCTCGATGCGCGCGTTGAGGAACTGGCCGAGGTGCGCGTCGGCGAGCGTGAGGGGAAGGTTGCCCAGTTCGGCGGAAATTTTTCCGCGCATTGGCGAGAGCGCGAGTTCGCCGCCGGCGCGGAGTTCGCCTTCGCCGGCGATGCGCATGGCGAGCTCGAGCGCGAGGGGCGAGTCGAGTTTTGCGAGGGAGAAATTCTTGGCGCTCATCGTGTCGATGACGGCCTTGGTGAGCAACGGCGCGTCGAGCGTGGCGTCTTCGATGTTGATGGTGAAATCGCGCACGGCCACTTCGCCCACGGTTATGTCAGGCGCGGGGGCGGGTGCCGCGGCGGGGGCGGGTGCGCTTGTGGCGGAGGCGGGCGAATCGGTGGCCGCGGGGGAGAAAAGTTCGGCGAGGTTGATTCCGCGCGCGTCGTGGCGCAGCGCGACGGCGCCGTTGTCGAACGCGATGCGCCCGATGCGCAGCACGGGCGCGGCGGGTCGCGCGGTGTGGATTTCGGCGGTGATTTCGGAGAGCGAGATCGTGCCGATGCCGACGGCGGGGACAGGGTTGCCGCGCTCGGAAATCTGGAGGTCGCGGAGCGCGATGTCGCTTTGGGCGGTTCGGATGGCGACGCCGTCCGCGTCGGTTGCGACTTCGTAGCGCAGGTTGATGTCGAGCTTGCCGTCGGTCACGTCGAAGCGAACGAGGTGCCCGTAAAAGGGCGCGTATTTTTTAATGTCGAGGTTTCCGACGCGGATTTCGCCGCGCGAGGAAACCGGGGCGATGGCGAGGCTGCCGCGCCACGAGAGCGTTTCGCCGGACTCGGTGGTCGCGGAAAACTCGCCCGGCGCGCGGTCGGGGCGTCCGGTTTGGAAATCGCGCGCGGTGAAATTGACCGGGCCGAGTTGCGTGGAGAAGGGTTGCGGCAGCGAGGCGTCGGAGTAGTCGATGCGCGCGTTGGTGATCGAGAGTTCGTTGATGTGGAGGATCGCGGTTTTTTTGTTTTCATCGGGCGCGCCCGGCTCGGTTTTTTCGTCCGGGATCAGGTCGGCAAAGTTGGGTTTGCCGTCGGGCAGGATCGCGACGCGCCCGGCGAAACCGTCGAGCGCGATTTTGCGCAAACGCCATTCGCGCGAGATCAGCGTTCGCAGATCGAGGCTTGCCTGAAGGCTGTCCCAACTGACGAGCGGATCGCGACCGCTGGCGGTTATGGAAAGGCCCTCGACGGAGCAGGAGAGCGCGAGGGGATTGATGCGGACGCGCTCGATTTGCGCGACACGCGTGACCCGGGGCGTGGAAAGATGCTTGGTGAGCTGTTCTTCGAGGATGTTTTTGGCGATGGGCGGCGCGACAAAAAAGCCGGCCAAGATGAGAACGGCCACAACGATTGCAACGGCGCGAACAATGCGCGCCCATCGCGGCCAGCGGCGGCGTGTGTTTTTGTCTGTGGTGCGTGGAGTTTTGTTACTGTTTATCGGGGTTATCATAATTGTGTGTCATTTTAATCTTGTTGTGTGACTCTCGCAACTCCCAGGGCGTCAATATATCATAAAACAAAACCCCGATGGCATTTTCGCCACCGGGGTTTCGCTGCTTAAAGCTGAATAATATTAATCCGTTTCGGGATTATATTAGAATTTGAAGACGGCTTGAACACCGGCGAACCACTTGCTCTTGCCGTAAAGATCCTTCGCGAGTTTCTCATACTTGGTGTAGCTGACCTCGGCGCCGACGCTGAGGTTTTGGGTGACAGCGTAGGAGGGCTGTGCGGAAACCTTCCAGAATTGTCCTTTGCCGGAAGCGCCCAGTTTGATCTTCTCCTGTCCCATGCTTACACGGCCAGCGAGGCTGAGCTTTTCGGTGAACTGCTGCTTAACCATCACAAGGCCGTAGTAGTCCTCGACGTTGACGCTGGAGTTTTCACGGCTCTTGCTGTAGAAGAGTTCCGCGCCAATCGTGGTTTTGTTATTGATGACGTATTGAGCCCAGACGTCGGCAATGTAGGTATCGCCCCAGAGGGTCGGATTGTAACTAGGAGCATCATCGCGGGTGTTCTGGTAGGCGAGCGTGGCACCGATGGAGAGCGCGCCGTCATTGTAGCCGAAGTGGCCTTCGACACCGTATCCGTCGCTGAGGCTGCCATCACCGCGGTATCCGCCTTCGATATTATAGACGGAGTTAACAACCGCGACGCCGAAGCTCATCTTGTCGAGGGCGTAGTCGAAACGGATGCCTTCGTGGAAGTTCGGAATGATCCATCCCATCTCGTCCGTGCCGTAGGTGATGAAGTTGCAGTTCGGAATATCGAACGCTTCATAACCGATCCAGCTCTGGAAGCGGCCGCCGGTGATGCTGAAACCGTTGCCGATATCGTAGGTGGCGTTGGCTTCGAGGACGTAGAGATCCTTGGCGCCGGCATCGGAGTAAACGCTGATCTTGGCGGTGACGGGAGCGAAATTAAACGCAAGGCCAATCTTGGCGGCGTCGAGATCCATTTCGGTATCCGAGTTGCCCTTGTCGGGCTTCGTGTATTGGACGGAACCTGCGGCGTAGCCGTAGACGCTCACATTCTGGTGAATGGCAACGTCGGCGCGAGCCGAGAGAGCAAAAGCGGCGGCGAGAGCCAGACCGGCAACTTTGATGATGTTCTTGTTCATAGTTTGGTTAGGTGTTCTTTCAGTGATTAAGGGAGAATCTGGCGGGGTGAGCCGCCGCTGCTGCCTCAACAAGTCAAGATGCATTGAGACAGCCAACTCAGACAGCAGGTGTCGAGGAAATGTTACAAAAAATTAAGTTGGGTTCAAAATTTAGCATGATTTTTTTAAAATTTATAATCCTCTATACAACAACACAATGCGCACACACAGAACGAACTGAAATCTTTTTGCAAAAAATGTTTTCTTAAAAATCTCCCTAAATGCGCCCGCCATTCGCAAAAAACCGAGCCAAAATAATTCGCCCTCGCCCCTTCCCTCCCTCAAGACAACCTTTACCACATGACCACCGATCTCCCGCGCACACTAAAAATTTCCCGGCGGCCGCTTGCATCCTTTGCGGTGGCGCTGGCACCCTTGCTCGTGCTCGCGGCGGTTCTTTTTAACCAGCGCGGCTTTCAACCCATAATCCTCTTTCTCGCGCTCATACCGGTCGTTCTTTACGCCGCCGTCATCATCATTGTTTTTTCGCAGCGCATCACAATCCGTCCCGACGGCATCGAAACCGTCACCCTGTTTCGATTTCGCCGCTTTATCCGCTTCTCTGAAATCATCCGCACGGAAATCGACCAGCCCGCCGGACGCGACCGGCCCGTCCTCGCACAGATCCACACAAAAAATGCGCAAGACCCCGTGGTCGCCCTGAAGCTGAAAGCGCTCGCGCCCGAGGACGCCGCGTGGCTTTGCGCATTGCCGGAGTTGAAATCGGTGCGGGGCTCGACGTGAATCGACTTATGTCGATTTAATTCGGCAAAGGTCGCCCCAAAAGCGCGGCCTCAGACCAGCGTTTTTACGAGCGTCTCGCGGTCGCCGGGCAGCAAGTCCATTGGCGCGATTTCCGGCATCGTGTAGGCGCCGGGACGCAACCGCGTGGCCGCCGCGCGCGCGCACGCCACCATGATTTGCGCGGTCAGCGCGGGGTTGTTGATCCGCATGTTGAATTCGAGCAACTGGTTGTGCGTGCTGCCGCTCACGCCCTTGCGCACCATGTTCACGCCGTGCCCCATGTCCTTGAGCGCATCGACGCTCTCGACTTGAAACACCCGCGTGTCGTCCTTTGCAAAATAGTCGTCCGTCTTGATCGTCTTTTCGACGGCGGCGAGTTTCGCGCCCTTCTCAAGCTCGACGTAAACCATGCGGCGGTGCACGCCCGTGCCGGTGGGGATCGTCATCGAAAGCGCGTCGCGCACGCCCTTCTTCGACTTCGCGCAAACCGAGTGCCCCATGCTCATGCCGGGGCCGAAATTCGTGTAGGTGATCCCGCGCGGCGCCATCGCGAGCATCAACGTGCGCACCATCGAGTCGCTGCCCGGGTCCCAGCCGGCGGAGATCACCGCCGCGCACCCCGATGCCTTGCCCGCCTTGTCGAGCGACTGGCGCAATTTCCACAACGCCTCGCCGTGGATGTCGAAACTGTCCACCGTGTGAATGCCGCGCTTCAAATACTGCGGCGCGATTTCCGGAATGCTCCTCGTCGGCCCGCAAAGAATCGCCGCGTCAACCTTGCCCAGCTCGTCCACGTCGGCCACGACCTTCACGCCCGCGAGCTCCGGCGGCACGGCGGATTTTTTGACCGATGCGGCGCGGCGCACGACGCCCGCCAGCTTCATATCCGGCGCCTCGCGCACCGCATCGACCGCAAAACGACCGATGTTTCCATAACCCACGACAGCGATATTGAGAGTTTTCACAAATCGCACGCATACAAAAAACCGCCCGCGCCGTCACGCGGGAAAACCAAAACCCGGTCGACAATTATTTTTCAAAATACCGCGCGCGCGAAGAAGAAGCGAAGCCAAGGGCGAGTATTTGTGGGATTTAGCCGGTCGAGACATGGGATTAGCGTCGAGGCATGGGTATGAGCCGCCTTTGCACGCCAAAGGCGTGCCACAACTTAGCCCAGGGTGGAGGCTGCGACACCCTGGGGGCTTTGTTTTTAAAATTCAGCGCCCTGAATGGGCGCAACAAATCGTCACGAACCCCGCAACATTGTCGCGCTCCTTACAGGGCACCGGTCTGCGTGTTATTGGCAACCCGGGGTTGCGCGCTTTACGCGCACCCCGGGCTAAGTTGTGTGACGCCTTTGGCGTCATGCTTGCCACTATTCTTTCAACGCCTTGACCAAGTCCAAGCCGAAACATCGCGCGGCAGTTTCATCGCGCAAACACTTCGTCACGAACAAAGTGCAGCCGGATAATGAGGGGGGCGTCCATGGATTCGTCAAAATACGCCTCCACAGCCTCTTTTACGTTGGCGCGCAATTCGTCCAGACTGTCGCCCTCGGTATGAATGCCCGCGCCGGGAGCCGAGGCGGTATAGTCGCTGTTAACTTCGTCCTCACGCACATCGAATATAATCTCTTTCATGATGGGAGAAAGTTAAGAGGAACCATTTACATTCGCAAACTTGGTGTCCCCCAACAATGATAAGACTCATTGCGGGGCCTGCGGAACCGATTGATCCGACAAAACAGGAACAGCAGATACGGCAGTCTGTGCAGACTCTTGCGGTAATTGAACTGCCGCTTTACTCTTCTCGCGTTCCAATTTTTTGGCAACGCGTGTTATTTTTCTTTTCACATCATCGGCTTTATCTCCCTCAAGGACATCACGCTTGATGACTTCGGAGGCAAGAACCTCCTTGATCTCAGCCACGTCGACTTTAGCTTCAGGAGAAATTTTTTTCAATTCCCTGCGAATAGCCGCAAGAATAGGATCGCTCAATATTATAGCTCCGATAGCGAAACGACTAAGCACTTGTTTTTGTTGGTGATACTCATTGAGCAAAGATTTACTCTGCCCTTCTTTACTTAGAAGGTAGAGAGCCTGGAGATCATCCTCGTCCTTAGCATTGAGGTTATTAAACTGAAATGAAAGCAAAAGCTCTTGCCCTATTGGTTGAGCAAACGTGACTTTATACAAATTCCAAGTCTGCGCATTAGTGAGAATCACCCATTCTACACCTTGATTTGCTGCGTAATCTACAGCCTGCTTTGAATGCGCTTCCTTAAGATCAATATTGATAGCCTTAACCTCAACAAGGAGGGCAATCTTTCCATCGAGTTTAACAGCAAGATCACAATAAGTGCCCTTGATCATGTATTCCGCAGTAATTTCCGAATATTTGTCGTAGCCAAATAATTCAGCCAGTATGTCCTTTATAAGGGTGGATGTATCCGCCTCTCCAACATCGCGAGCTTTGGCTTGTTCAACAACAGGCTGAAAGCGTTTTAGGGTTTCTTTAAAGCGTGCTTCAATTCTTGCAGGTATGTTAGCCATGCGAAATTTATCTATTTATTCATGCGGGAACCGCGAGTTAAAAATTTCGAAATCCGCGACCTATACCATTTCAAAACTGATCACCCCTCACGCCCGGAAAATCACGCTTTCTTTTTTAAACATCCGCACGGCGATTGCCAGGGCGGCGGCGGCGTATACGCAGGTTGAGCCGAAGATCAGGGCGATCATGCCGATCGGGAAATTTCCCGAGACCATTTCCTTGCTCACAAGCGCCACGTTCAGGAGCGGCACGAGGGCGTATTTTGCGTTCAACTCCACGCCCGGGAGCATCGCAAGCGCCGCCGGCAATATGATCACGAAGATGAGCGGCGACACATAACTCTGCGCCTCCTTGTAATTCTTCGCGCACAGCGCCACCGAAAACAGCACCGCGGAAAACAACACCGCCAGCGGCACCACCAGCACGCACACGCCGAACAATCCCGGCAGGCTCACCGATATCTCCAGCCCGCCCTCCCCCACGACCTTCGCGCCTTGCACCGCCGCGTCGCCCGCGAGCAGGCGCACCGCGCCAAGCGCCGTCAGCGAAAGCGACGCGAGCGTGCACACCACCGTCACCAGCGACGCCGTCAGCACGAGCAGGAATTTGCCCAGCACCAGTTCCGTGCGCCCGACCGGGCTGCACAGGATCGTCTCCATCGTGCCGCGCTCCTTCTCGCCCGCCGTCAGGTCCAGCGCCGAATACATCGCGCCGGTGAAGCACAGCAAAATGAGCAAATATGGAATCAGCCCGCCGAGTTGCGCGCCGCCCACTTTTTCGGGCGGGGCGACGTTTTGCCTTTTTACGGTGAACGGGCGGTGGAAATCCGCGGGCAGATTTTTCGCGGCCAGGCGCGAGCGCACCATCTTGTCCCCATACGAGGAGAAAAAACGCGTCAGCTCCGACACCGCCGCGCCGGAATGCACGTCGCCCGCGTAATTATAAATCATCACCACAGGCGCTTTTCCCAATCGCGCCACGGTCGCGTCAAAGTCGTCCGGCACCTCAACCGCCGCGCGCAGTTGTTTGTTCTCGATCCGCGCCGCGTAATCATCCGCGAAGGGCACCAGTTTTATGCGTTTGTCGGCGGCAAACGCCGCGCGCAGCCGCGGCGAGTCCGCGCCGCCGATCAGCATCACGGTCGGGATTTCCTCGTAGGCCTTGCGCACGCTTTTGTAGCTGACCGCCGCCGCGCCAAACATGAGCACGGGAATGACGACGATTGGCACGACAAACATCGAGATCAGCGAACGCCGGTCGCGCAGCGTGTCGATCAGCTCCTTGCAATACACGGTGGAGATTTGCCGCCAGTTCATTGAGCGCCCCCCTTCAATCGCAGGTCGACGGAAGCCGGACTCCCGTCCGCCCCGCCAACCACGCGCACGAAGATTTCCTCCATGTCATGCTCGCCGTGGCGCGCGCGCAACTCCGGCACGCTTCCCTCGGCGAGCAATTTGCCGCCGTGCACAATGCCCACGCAGTCGCACAGTTTTTCAACCTCGCTCATCACGTGCGTCGAATAAACGACCGTCTTGCCGCGCTCGCGGCAACCGCGGATAAATTGCACGATTGTGCGCGCCGCCATCACGTCGAGCCCGATCGTGGGCTCGTCGAAAATCATGACCGCCGGGTCGTGGATGAGCGTGCGCGCGATGGACACCTTTTGTTTCATGCCCGTGGAAAATTTATCCACGCGCCGGTCGAGAAATTCATCCATGTCGAGCTCGCTTGAAAGCCGCCCGATGCGCGCGCCTATTTCCGCGTCCGCCAAGCCGTTTAGCCGTCCGAAATACACGAGCGTCTCGCGCGCCGTGAGACGTCCGTAGAGCGCGGTGCTTGCCGCCATGAAGCCGACGTTTACGCGGACTTTTTCCGGTTCGCGCGTGACATCGAACCCGTTGACGATCGCCGTGCCACCGGTGGGTTTGAGCAGGGTGGCGAGCATGCGCAGCGTCGTTGTCTTTCCCGCGCCGTTCGCGCCGAGCAACCCGTAGATGCGCCCCGGCTCGACGGTAAAACTGACATCATCGACCGCCCGAATCTCGCCGCGCTTTTTGTCGCGAAATACCTTTGTGAGATTTTGGACTGCAATCATTGGGGGAAATATTGGATGGCGGCGCGGATGCGACATCAAGCAAAACAAGGCATCCTCGACACACGCTGCGCCGGGGAAACCCGAGTTCAAGTCATAATGCCATTTGCGAACGAATTTAGACTTTGGAGCCAAGCGCGCGATCAAATCGCAGCGAGCGCACGCGAAGGCGCGCGCCTTCGCGTCGAAAATCACCACAGGCGGCGGTAGCCGAGGTTTAGGGACCAGGGGCGGTCGTAGTAGGCGGCCTTCGCGTATTCATAATCCAAATACAACTGGCTGATGTCGTTGAGGCGGTAGCTCGTGCCGAAGCCGATTTCGATGCGCCTGCCGTCGTAGTCGGCCTTGAAGGTTTTGCTGTGGGCGGTGATTTCGCCTCCGTTGGAATCGACCGCGACCACGGCGAACTTGCCATAGGGGTGCCACTTGCTGTCGCGGATCCGGCGGCCCGCGCGGACCAGCGCGCGATATTGCCAGGTGTCGGAATCGCCAACGCTCACGTCGATTGCGCGCTGGCCGACGGTGGCCCGCGTCGAGTAGTCGGAGCCTTTGAGCCAAAGGACCGCCATTTGCACTCCGGGCTCGATCCACCAGCCGTCGGCGCGTTGCAGGCGGCGGCCCGCCTCGAGCGAGAGGCTCTGCCCATTGGTGTTGTATTTGCCGTGGGTGACGCGGCCGCTCACGGACTTGGCGTCGAATTCGTTGTTGTAGCGGTCAAAGCGCGCGGTGCCGTCGAGGAACCAGCCGTTGTTCCCGAGCATGGTCAGATAAACGCCCGCGCCCACGGAACGGGTTTTGCCGTCGCCGGCATTGTCGAGGCGGCGGTCAACATTGCCCATGTCGATGAAGCCGCCGATGAAGTTCACGCCGGCTTGGGTTGCGAAGGCTTTGTCCGCGCCGCCGGTGACGCCCCAGCCGTATTGCTTGAAGCTCATGCCGGAGAGTTCGTTGGCGGCGTTGAGGCGGTAGCCGCGGGAGCGGAACCACATGCCGCCGGCGGAAGGCTTGGAGCCGAGGGTTTCGGAGCGGATGTCACCGAGGCGCGTGTGGATGGCGTCGAGGGAGCTGGCCCAGTCGAGGGCGAGGGCCGAGGCGGTGTTGATGATCGCGTCGGCGGAATGCGAGAGGCCCTGGTCGAGGAGATACCAGCTGTCCGGATTGGGCGCGTAGATGCTGCTGTCGCCGCGAACGAGCTCGATGGAGGTGAGGGCGTATTCGAGTTTGCCGCCGGGGTTGGCCATCACGAAGTCGGCGACGCCGGGGGTTTGCGCGGTGATGATTTCAATGGAGATGTTGTGCGCGGTCGGCTCGATGCCGTTGTCGAGAATGTAAACGGAGTGCGTGGCGGAGCCGGCGTTGCCGAGGTCGAGTCGGTTGGCGGTTTGCGCGGCGAGGTCGGCGTTCATTACAAAGAGGCCCGACGTGTCGCCGAGGGTCGCGATTGCCGCGGTGTCGGAGGGATTGTCGAAGAGGAGCGCGCCGCCGTGCATGTTGAGGGTGCCGAAGCTGACGGCGTCGCGCGCGAGCTTGAGTTGCGCGTTTTGGTCGAGCGTCGTGACGGCGATGTCGTAGGCGGTGTTCGCGATGGTGATGGTGCTGCTGGTCACGTAGTGCGTGCCTTCGCCGGTGATGTTGTTTCGCAGCGTGCCGGACATGCCGGTTTGCTCGAAAGCCGCGCCGGATGCGACGCCGATGTCGGCATCGCCGAGCGTGTCGATTTGCGTGGCGACGAGGCGGCCGGCGGCGACGGTGCCCGTGCCGTGGAAGCCGGTGTTGGAGGTGGCGAGCGTGACTTCGCCGCCGGCGACGCGGAGGGTGCCGGCGCCGGAGAGCGTGCTGCGCGCCGTGCCGGTGGCTTCAAAGCTGAGCATGCCGTCGAGGAGAATGTCGGCGGAGCCGAGGCCGTCGGCGTCGGTGAGGCGCGCGGTGGCGGCGGCCCCGATGGTCGTTTGCGCGGTGTAATCGGTGTTGGCGCTGGTGACGGTCAATGTGCCGCCGGCGAGGGTGAGCGCGCCGGTGCCGGTGATGTGGCCGTCGATTTGGCCGCCTTCGGCGATGGTTTGCGCGTTGCCGTTGAGGTCGAAGGTGGCGGGGATTTCGATGATGACGAGCTTGGTGTTGCCGAGGACGTTGTCCACGCCCGCGCCCGCCTGAACGGTGCCGCTCTTGAGAGTGCTTGTGCCGGTGTAGCTGTTGGAGCCGGTGAGCACGATGAGCGAGCCGGTGGTGTAGGTGACGCCGCCGAGGCCGGCAATGTCGGCGCTGAGAGTGTTGTCGGTCGCGCCGGTGCTGGTGAGCACGAGGGTTTCGCCGTCCTTCACGTTGAGCTGGCGCAGCACGTAATCGTAGTAGAGGCCGCCTTCGTGTCCCGTGCTGGTGGTGGCGCTGGCGGTGATTGCGGCGTAGCCGTAGGTGGCCTCAACATTGCCGTAGTCGATGACCTGGCCCTCGGAGAGCGCGGTGCCGTCGGCCTTGACGATGTCGAGTTGGTGGGAGGCGTGCTCGGCGAGCGTGCCGGCCTTGACGAGGAGCGTGGCGTTGGAGCCGGGGCCGTCCTGGTCGAGGAAGTTTTTGCCGACCTCGACGGCGGCGTGCGTGCCGGAGGTGTAGTTTTCAAACACGATCACGCTGGACGCGTCGGTGATGGAGAGCGTGCCGACGTTGAGGACTTCGGAGGGATCGACGCCGTTTTTCGGAATCCAGAGTTTGCCGGAGTTGAGCGTGAGGCCGCCGATTGTTCCGGTGACCGCGTTGGTGTGGAGCGCGGAGCCGGCGTCGAGTTGAAGGGTGGCGTTTTTGAGGGCGGTGACGTTGGAGTCGTCGCCGAGGTTCATTGTGGTGTTGGCAAGAGTGACGGTGCCCTCGAAATAGTCTGAAGGGCTGACGGCTGAAGAGCCGAAGGAGAAGGTCGAGCCGGAGAGGTTTACCGAAAGCGTGCCGGAGCCGGTGAGGGTGTTGCCCCAAAGCCATGAGTCGCCGGTTTTGACCACGAGGAGACCGTCGATGTGCGTGTCGCCCGCGCCGAGATTGGCGGTCGAGGAAACGGTGCCGGAGCCGGTGATGTTCCAGGCCGAGCCGGTGTTGACGCCGGTGATGTTGACGCCGTTGGCGGTGACAAAGGTGGTGCCGGAGCCGGTGATGTTGCTGGCGTAATCGCCCGTGGCGGCGAGGTCGAGCGCGGCGTTGTTGACCATGGCGCCCGTGCCGGTGGCGGCGAGGTTTTCGAGGCGCAGCGTGCCGCCGGTGACGAGGGTCGTGCCGGTAAAGGCGGCGTTGGCGTGGGTGAGTGTGATCGTGGTCGCGGTGTCTTGTTTTTCAAAAACGCCCGCGCCGACGAAGTTTGCCGCGCCGAGGTTTGCGTTGGTGGAGGCGGCGAGGCGCGAGCCGGCGGCGATGTCGAAGGTGCCGGTGAAGGCGGTGTTGTTGCCTCCCAGTGTGACGGTGCTGCCGGCGAGCGCGATGTTGCCCGCGCCCGTGACGGACTTGGCGAAGGTGCCGCTCGCGGTGTCGATTGCGAGGAGGTTGTTGTTGGCGAGCGTGCCGGAGCGGCCGAGGCCGGCGGTGTTGTCGATGCGGATGGTGCCGGTGTTTGCGATGTCGGCGGAGAGGCCGGTGTTGGCGCCGCGGATGTCGAGGCGGCCGGCGGTGTTGAGCGTGCCGGAGCCGGTGAGCGCGCCGAGCGAGGTGCCGCCGTTGGTGAGGGTGAGCACGCCGGCGTTGAGATCGAGCGTGCTGCCGGCGGCGGTGTTGAGCGTGCCGGTGGTCTGGGTCTTGCCGTTCATGTCAACGCCGGTGTTGGCGGCGAGGTCGAGGAGCGGTGTGCCGCCAAAGGCGTTGTCGGTGAGCATGCGCACGGTGCCGCCGGTGACGAGCGTCGCGCCTTCGTAATTGCTGGCGGCGTTGCCGATGGAATACACGCCGGTGCCGCTCATGGTGTAGCCGCCTGAGCCGGTGAGCTTCACGCCGAGCGCGGATTGGGCGGCGTTGGAGTTGGAGAGGGTGATGGATGCGCCGGCGTTGGCGCTGAGTTCGACGAGGCCGTAGGCCCAGCCGATTCCGCTGCCGGTGACCGCGGCGTAGAAATCGTAACTCGCGGTGCCGGTGACGGCGTTGGAGGCGTCGCGGATGCCGGTGGCGATGGCGTTGCCGGAGACGGGCGTGCCGTCGTATTGGATGATGTCGAGTTGCACGCCTGTGCCGGTGACGCTGCCGGTGGCGTTGACGATCATTTGCTGGACCGTGCCGGTTTGCGCAAAGAACGAGGGGGCGTTGATCACGTCGGTGTCGTCAACCACGGTGACGGGTTTCGACATTTTGATGGTGCCGCTGCCGGCGACGAGGTCGGTGACGGTGAGCGTGCCGGTCGGGCTGACGTGCGCGCCCGTGGTTTCGACCATGAGCGTGCCGCCGTCCATTTCCAGCGCGCCGATGACGCGGTTGGCGTTGATTTCGGTGGAGCCGTTTTGACCGAGGACAAGCGCGGCGTTGGCGAGGAGCGAGCCGGCGTTGGCGTCGAGGGCGAGGTGGCCGCCGCGCATGGCGAGCGTGCCGGTGAAGGAATTGTTCAGGCCGGACGCGAAGGCGAGCGTGCCGGTGGCGTCGGCGAAGTTTGCCGTGAGCGTGCCGTCGCCGCCAAGCGTGTTGGTGAAGGTCCAGCCTCCGGCGGCGGGCGCGAGCGCGAGCCGGCCGCCCGCGAGGCTGACGTTGCCGGCGCCGAGATTTTGCGTGCCGCTGACGGTGCCCGAGCCGGTGATATTCCACGCGGCGATGGTGTTGGCGCCGGTGAGGTTGACGCCGTTTTCAGAAACGACGGCGACGCCGTTGCCGCCGATGTTGTTGGCGAAGTCGCCAACGTCGGCGAGGTCGAGGACGGCGGAGGAAGCCACGGTGACGCTGCCTGTGCCCGTGGCGGCGAGGTTTTCGAGGCGCAATGTGCCGCCGGTGACGAGCGTCGTGCCGGTGAATCCGGTGCTCGCGGCGGTGAGCGTGAGCGTGCTTGCGCCGGTTTTTTCGATGCGCGCGGCACCCTCAAAGACGCCGTCGTATTGGGACGCGATGGTGTTGTTGAGCGTGATGCCGCCGCCGGTCAGCGCGATTTTGCCCGCGCCGCCGAGATGGTTGAGCGCGAGGGAATTGGTGACAACGAGCGTCGCGCCCGCGTCGATTTGGAACGCGGTGCTGCTGGCAAAGAGCTCGCGGGGCGCGGTCGCCGCAATCGCGACGGAGCCGCTGGCGATCGTGGTGGTGCCGGTGTGGGTGTAGGCGGCGGCGGGCGCGAGGGTGATGAGGTCGCCCGCGGTGGCGCCCGCGGCGATGGCGAGATTGGCGGGCGAGCCGGCGGCTTGGGTGATGAGGGCCTTGAAGTCTTGCGCGCCTCCGCCGTCGGTTTGCGAGAGGGTGAAGGTTTTGCCGGACTGGATTTCGACGGCGGTGAGCGTGCTGCTGAGGAAGATGCCGTGGGTGCCGCCGTGCATGGCGGAGAAAACGTAGTTGTGCACGGCCTTTGCGGTCGGGCTGGCGGCGGTGTCGGAGCCTTGGATGATGTCGCTCAGCATGGTCGTGCTGTTCAGCGCGCCTTTGAGGCTGAGACTGGCGATGTTGCCAGTTACGGCATTGGCGCTTTGGGCGATGGCGGCGGTGACGCCATCGTCGAGCGAGAGGAGTCCGCCCGCGCCGGCCGGGTTGCTGTCAATCGTGGCGGAGCCGACGATGTTGATGTCGGTTGCGCTGAGTTTTTCCTGGCCGAAATCGACGATCATCGTGCCGCCGTTAATGAGTGTCAGGTTGCGCACGGTTTGGTCGCCATTGAGATTGATCGCGCCGCCGTTGAGCGAGACGAGGGCGTTTTTGAGAACGCCGTTGGTCGCATCGCCCGCAACAGAGTCGAGGTTGAGGACGCCGGTGTTGATATTGACGGTGCCGGTGAAGTTGCCGCCCTGCGCCGTGGATACGAACGACAACGTGCCGCCCGCCGCGAGGTTCAGCGAAATGTCGCCAGCGTAGGTGGACACGCTGTCAACTTTGTTGGTGAGAACAAAGCTGCCGGGTGACGCGACCCTCAAGGAACCGGCCAGGTTGAGATCCCCGGTTCCGATGTTTTCAGTCGCGCTCACAATCATCATCGAGGAGCCGTGCACGCGCCAGTCGCCCGCGTAGTCGCTGTTGTCGGCCGTGATCGTGACGGAGGCTTGTTTGACATGCGTGGTGCCGCCGCCCGCGAGGATGTTTGCAAATGTGCCGGTGAAATCGAGCGCGAGGTTTCCGGTCGCGCCGATGGTGACGGAACCGCTGCCGAGCGCGGCGGCGTTTTGGGCGACGAGGCTGCCGCTGGTGATTTGCGTGCCGCCGGCGTAGTCGTTCGAGCCGGTGACGCGGAGCGCGCCGGCGCCGGTTTTCGCGAGCGCGCCGTCACCGGTGACGGGGCCGTTGAGAGCGAGCGCGGAGGCGGCGGTGTTTTCGAGCGAGAGTGTCTTGCCGGTTGCGAGCGCGATGGTGTTGGAGAGCGCGACGGATGCGGCGCTGGTGTTTGATAGAATCGCGTCGCCGGTGACGTTGAGGACGCCGGCGCCGAGGGCGGTGTTGGTGAGGGCTTCGATTTTGCCGGCGGCGAGCTCGATGCCGGCGGCGTGGGCGGAGTTGTCGCCCGCGAGGATGAGGACGCCCTGGCCCGCCTTGGTGAGCGTGCCGGGGCCGGTGAGCGCGCCGGCGAGGCTGAGCGCGGCGCCGGTGTCGATCGTCACGGTGGCGCTGGTGGAAACGGTGGATGTCGTGACGTTGGCGAAGGCGAGCCGGTGGTCGCCGAGGACGCTGAAACTGCCCGCAATGTCGAGCGGGTTGGCCAGGAGTGTGCGGTCCGCGCCGAGCGCCTCGAGCGCGCCACCCTTGAGGATAACTTTGCCCTCGCCGAGGGGGCCGTTGGTGGCGGTGCCGTCGGCGGCGATGCGCACGAGGCCGCCTTCGAGCGCGAAGCCCTCGGTGAAGCTGTTTGCGCCGGCGAGGACGAGCACGCCCGCGCCGCGCTTGATCATGGCCTGGCTGCCCTCAATGACGCCGTTGATCGTGATGGTGCCGGAGCCTTCGTGCGTGACGACGAAGCTGTTTGATCCAACGCCTCGGTCGTATTCGAGGTTGAGCCCGGCATTAATGATCATCGAGGCCTTCGAGAGCGCGTCGCCGGTGATGTAGGTGTTGCCGCCGTCGCTATCGAGGTTGATAATGTCGCCGGTGGTGCCGATGGTGAAACTGTCGGCATAGGTGCGGCTCAGGCCGATGCCGCCGATGACCATGCCGTTGACGTTGCTAATCACCTTGCCGCCAAGGCTGGCGTCGGCATCGCCGAAGGTGGCGCCCTTGCCTTTGTAATCCGGCTTGGCGTTGGTGGGATAATAGGTGTCGCTGCCTGCGTCGTAGGAAAGCCAGTTTTCACCGTTCCACTCATCGTTGGAGGTTCCGTCCCACGCGTAGGCGACGCCGAAGGGCACGAGCACCCAGTCGCCGCCGATCTTCATGGTCTTGCCGCCGAGCGCGTATTGGGAGCCAAAGTTGACGTCGGCGTAGCGCTGCTCGGAACTCGCGCCGCTGAGAATGATCTGGTTGAGGCCGCCGCCGGTGATGGCGTTGCCTTTCCAGTTGATCAAGGCGAGCTGGGCCCCGACATCAAAAAGGAGGTCCGCGGCGATGAACTTGGTGAGGCTGGTATTGGCGCCGAAGTCGATGGTGGAATTGCCGGAGATGAGGAGTCCGCCGCCGAGTGTCTGGGTGTGACCGCCGAGATCGAGCGTGCCGTTGTCGAGGGTGAGCGCCTGCACGCCGCCGACGAGGTTGGCGGCCGCCAGGGTGAGGACGCCGCCGGTGATTTCGAGGGAGGATGCGGAGAGTTTCACGCCGACCGTGGCGTTGGACGCCCGCATGATACCGGAGGAAAATAGCGTGCCGCGATTGGCCGCGGTGGTGCTGCCAAGCGTCACGCCGTCGCCGAGGAGCGTGACGACGGCGGCACCGGTGACGTTGAACTTGCCGCCGTTGTTGAGGACGATTGCCGACTGGCCGTCGGCGCGTTTTGCGATGGTGACGAGGGCGGGGTTGCCGGCGTCGGCTCCTTGCGTGACGATTTCGAACGCGCCGTTGGCGTTGGAAACGGTGAGGACGCCGGTGCCGAGGTAGTTGGCGGCGGTGTCCGCGGCGCCGATGGTGACATGGCCGTCACCCGCGATGTCGGCGACGGCGCGCACGGTGCCGGAGCTGGTGATGTTGATGCCGCCGGTGATGATGTTGGCGGCGTTGGAGAGCTCGATGATGCCGCCGGCGCCGTTGGCGGTGAAGCCGCTGGTGTTGTTGGTGTCGAGCAGTTGCGACTTGATGGCGAGGGTGGCGCCGGAGAGCACGTTGATGGCGTAGGAATTGCCGCCCTTGAGCGTGATGGTCGGGGTGTCGAGGATGAGGGTGTGCGCGACGTTGTCAGCAGCCAGCGATTTCCGCACGAGGAAGGCGTTGCTGCCGTTGCTGAATTCGATGGCGTTTGAGAGCGTGCGCGAGGTCGTGCCGGCGTCGTTGGAATAGGGCGAGAGATAGGCGCCCGAGCTTTGAAACGTAAGCGCGCCGGTGCCGAGCGCGCCGCTTTGCACGGTGCCGTCGGGATTGAGCACGCTGTCGATGCCGATTTCCAAGACGCCGACCTCAAAGAGCGTGCCTCCGGAATAGCGGTTGGGCGCTTGGAGGCGCATGGTGCCTCCGCCGTAGTTGATTCTATAGAGGCTGCCCGTGCCGTCGAGGATGTGGTCCTTGCCAAAGATCAAGGTGTTATAAACATAAAAATAAGTGGCCGCCGTCATGGTCGAGACACCGGCGTGGTCGAAGGTGAAATTACCGCGAAATGTTTGCTGGCCTCCGTTGAAGCTGAGCGGATTGGACACAACTCGGGACGCGCCGGTGGTGGCGAGAAAGGTGTTGCCGGCCGGATTCCACGCGTGAAACCCGTTGTGCACGGCTCCGAATTTGATGACTCCGGCGGCATCGCCAAGCGCGTGGTCGTGCCCGGCGTAGATTTCGACGCCGTTGAGCGTGACGCCGCCCTCGAAGGTGTTTGCGCCCGTGAGCATGAGCGAACCGTAGCCGCCGAGGGCGAGGCCGCCGGCGCCGCTGATGTTGCCGTCGACCCTGAGCAGTTGCTGGCTGTTGCGGACCGAGGTGTCGGTGCTGTAATAGACGTTGTTTGCACCCCAGACGCTGATGCTGTGCGTGCCGGCGGAGAGGACGCCGTCGCCCGTCATGCGCAAGTGGGTGATGTTGCCGGTTTCGGCGCCCGCGCCGTTGCCGGTTTCGCGCTGGAGCTTGAGGCTGCCGTTGAGGATCCAGTCGTTGTCGAGCACGCGCGTGGCGGCGGCGAGCGCGGCGGCGGTGGGATTGCTTATGATGGGCAGGGCGACGGATGCGCCACCGCCGCCGGATGTCCACCATGCCTCCAGGGTCTGGGTGTCCGCAAGCGTGTCGCCGAGGGTGAGGACGCCGGAGCCAAACGCGTTGCTGGCGCCGATTTGGATCAGGCCGCCGTCGCGCAGTTCCGCGCCGCCGGTCCATGTGGCGGCGTTGTCGCTGGTGATGCGGAGCATGCCCGCGCCGGTTTTGACGAGCTTGCCGCCGCCGTGTATTTGTCCCGACCAGACGACATAGCCGGGAAACGCCGTGGTGTTGGCCGCGGGCGTGATGGTCGTGGCGAGTTCGGTGTCGGTTGCAAGCGTGACATCGCTGCCAATGGCAAGGATGGAGGAGCCGGCGTGCTTGATGCGGGCGAAGGATGCGTCCTCGATCGCGCCGACGCCGTTGAAGGTGAGCATGCCGGAACCGTCGAGCGTGACGCGCGACTGGAATGTCTCGATGTTGAGGTGGTTGAGCGCGTAGCCGCCATCGACGTTGATGGTCTTGGCCGCGAGGCCCGAGTCGATGTCGCGAATAGTGACACTGGCCGTGGCGACGTTGGGCACGGTGCTGTCGAGCCAGTTGGCGGTGTCGCTCCAGTCCGAGGCGCCGCCGACGCCGGACCATTCCGTTGTGCGGAGGGCGCTGCCGGTGTCGGGCAGGAGATAATAAAAGCCGTCGCCGCCCTGCTCGATTTTCGCGCCGGTTTCCCAGCCGGTGAAGGCGATGTTGGCGAGCAGGCTGTCGGAGATTGCTGCGAAATTGTCGTTGCTGAAGCGGACGTAGGCGCCGGTGTCGCCAGCCGCCCAGTTGCCGTCGGCATTTTGAACGATGAGGATTTTGGAGCGGCTCCAATTCGCGTCCGCCGCCGTCATGGCGTTGGTGAAGGTGAGGCCGCCCGCGCCGCCGAGGATCAGCGAGCTGTTGTCGCGCAAGTAGAGGTTGGTGATTGCGTTTGTGTGGTCGTTGGCGTCGAACGCACCGCCTTGCAGCACGAGGGCGCCGGCGACGAGCTGGTCGCTTTTGCCGAGCTGGAGGATGCCGCCGTATACGTAAACGGTGCCCGTCGTGATGCTGTTCACATTGGCTGCGTCGGCGCCGTTGTGATAGAAGGTGCTGATGCCGTTGCCGTATTTGGCAATGTTTGAGAGATTCGTGATATTGGCGTTAGCCGCGCCGCCGGCCTTCACGTAGGACTGGCCGGTGGTGTTGGTGCTGGTGTCGAGGCGCAGGGTCGGCGAGCGGGATGAGTCAACGCCGTTGCCGTAGACGGCTCCCGAAAAAATGACATCGCCCGCAACGGACAGCGTGCCCGCGCCCGCGGACGAAATAATCCGCATGTCGGAGCCGAGCGTGACCGCGCCGTCGCCGGTGAAGCGCAACGCGGAGTTGTTGTTCAAGGTGATGGTGGCCGTGTGCAAGGTGTCCGCGCCCTGGAGGAGGACGGCGTTGCCGCCGGTTTCGACATTGATAACGCTGTTGCCACCGGTCAGGAAAAGCTCGCCGGAGCCGAGATAATTTTTACCGGCCTCGACCGCGCCGATGCGCAACCCGGCGGCGCCGATGGTTGTGTAAAGCGCGCCCGTATTGATCGTGAGGCCGCCGGAGAACGAGCTGTTGTCGCCGAGCATTTCCATGGCGGCGCCACCCGCCTTGACCAGCCCGCCCGTGCCCGTGAAATCGATTCCCGCGCCGAAGGTGACGGAGGCGTATTCCGCCGGGTCAGTGGGCATCGAGTTTATGGCGAGTTTATAAACCGAATCCAAATCAACGGAGCCGTTGTAAAGAAAGTTCAGGCGGTTCAGTGTGACGTCACCCTCGATCTCAAACGCGCCGGAAAACTTCAGCTTGTTGTCGGCGTGATACGACTGGAACACGCCGCCGCGCAGCACGACGGTGCCGTCGCCGAGCCAAGTGCCGGTGCTGTTGCGCATTTCCGATGTCAGGATGCCTTCCTCCAGGAACAGCGTTCCGGAAAAACCCGTCTTCTCGGTGGTCCAGATATAAAGATAACCCGGCCCGGTTTTTGTTATGTTTTTGTCGCCCTCAACGATTCCGTTGAGCAGCACGTAATTGCCGGAGTAGATGGTGAGATCGTCCTTGAGCACAATGGCCGCGGGAATCTGAAGGTTGACGCCGTAAATTTGGGTGAGCGTGGCGCCGGCGCCGTTGTTATCGAAGACGAACGTGCCCGTGTTGATGGCAAAATAGCTGCTGTTATAGCCGGTGGGGTCGATGGTCAGCGAGCCGAGCGTGACGGTGTTGCCGCCCAGGGTGATGGGGTTTGAGGAACTGATTGTGGAGCCGATAGCGGCGCAACTAATCGTGGCCTTGGCGCCGGCGAAATTGGGGATGTTGAACTCGTCGTCGCCGACCCAGTTGGTCGCGTCGAACCATTTCCAGTTGCCCGTCGTGGCAAGGCCGTCGGTTTTGTTGTCGAACACAGACTCAAGGTAATTGCCCGCGATGGGGACGAGGTTGCCCGAGTCATACTCCGCGCCCTTGTTGTAACCGTAGAACCACACTTGCGAAAGCTCCCCGGACGAAAGCGTGTTGAGCGTGGTAATGAGATCGTCCGTCAACGAACCGCCGGCGCTGTAGTTTCTAAACTTCAGGATCGAGTTGGCGCCGAGCGTGGTGTTGCCGAGTCCGAGGGCTGTCGCCGTCGAGCCGCCGTCGCTGCCAAAGTCGATGAGGAACTGCGTGTTCGCGGCGAGCGCAAGGGAGCCAAACGCCTGGTCGTGACCGCCGAGCGAGAGCGTGTTGCTCACGCCGCCAAGCGTGGAGACCGCCGCGCCGTCGAGCTGGGTCGCGGCTCCGGCGACAAGCGCGCCGGTGTCAAAATACAGCGAGCCGATGCCGACGCTACCACCGCCAAGCGAGAGCGAGCCGGAGTCGATGAACGAAAGTTTCGCAAACGTGGTCGTGGCGCCGCCGACGCTGTTGGTGTGCGTGACGAGCCCCGTGCCCGACACGGTGAGATCGGCGATGGTGGCGACGCCGTTGACGGTAAGGCCGCGGGCGGCGCCCGTCTCGGAACGCATGACAAGCGGGGTGCCCGCCGCGACGAGCGAACCGGCGTTGATGGCGACGTTTTTGCCGAGGTTGATGACGGCGGAGGTGGTGTTGAGCATGACCGTGTCGCCGAGCGTCACGTCGCCGTTAAAGAAGAGGTTGCCCTTGAGCGCGCCGGTGCCGAAATCGATGGTGCCGGAGGTGAGCGCCACGCCCGCGTTTTCAATTCGCAGCTTGGCGTTGTTGGAAATGGTAACGAGCCCGCCGCCAAACGTGACGAGCGCGCTGGCGTTGGCGCCGGTCAAGGTGAGCATGGTTTCGTCGCCGGGAGTGTCGTCGCCCATGACCGTGATGTTGCCGCTGCCGAGAATATTTTTACCCGCCGAGGCCGCGCCAAGGACGAGCTCGCCCGTGAACGCCGACGTGTTGACGTAACCCTGGCGCACGATGAGGCCGTCGAAGGTGCTGTTGCCGCTGGAAAGCGTGAGCGTGCCGTAGCCGTCCTTCACCAGCGAGCCCGCGCCCGTGATGGCGTGCGAGGCGCCGAAAATGAGCGAGGTGTTCGCGTCGATGTTGAAGGTCGTGGCCGCCGCGCCGAGCGTGGTCGCGCCGGACGCGCCAAGCGTGAGCGAGGAGCCCGAGCCGCCGTTGATGGCAAGGCTGGACGCGCTCGCGTCGAACGCGAGGGTGTTGGCAAGCGTGCGCGCGCCGGTGACGGCGAACGCCTTCGCGTTGCCGGTGGTCACCACGATGGGCGACGCGCCGAGGGCGTTGTTGGCCTCGAGCGAAATCGTGCCGGCCTCGAAGCGGACCTTGCCGGTGAACGCGGTGTTGGCATTCGCGAGGACGAGCGTGCCGCCGCCGGTCTTGACCAGCGTGCCCGAACCGGCGAGCGCGCCGCCGAGGCGGACGGTCGAGGCGATCGCCACGGGGTTCACATAAAGTGTGTTGCCACCAATTGCGACGGTGTTGGTGAACGCGAGCGTGTTGACGTAATTGCCCAAATTATTGACCTCAAGGTCGGAGCCCAGGCTGACCGCGGGATTGATGGTCAGGTTGACATTGCCCGAAAGATTGAGCTCGGCCGGCGTGCCCGCGATGCCGGAATCAAAGATGAAGGACTTCCCCGCCGCCGCGTCAAACCCGAGCGTGGTGCGCGACGCGGACGAGCTCGGCCCGGTGACGTTGAGCTCGCCAAGTGTGACATTCCCCGCATCGAGCAGGATGACACGGCCGTTTAGCAGCGAAGGCGATATTGTGCTGAACGAAGCCGCGTCACCGGCCACCGCCCCGGGTGCGTCGGGGGATGTCCAGTTAGCCGAGTCGCTCCAATTGGTGCCGGAGCCGGTGAATGTGCCGGATGTGGTTTGCGCAAACACGGCACTGGAAAAGCCCCAAAGGGCCAAAATACAGGCAGTGAGAATTGCAGAGGATTTGTTACTCATAGTTTGTTTATGAAAGTTGTGTCTTGATGAAAAATTCGCCCGTGAAAGGGGCCAAGCCCCGCTATTTTAATCCGCGCGGCCACAGTATTATGGGAACCATGGTTGCGCGTTTGCGCAAAAGCACATAATTAGCATTATTATTGTCAATTTTATTCAATAACTTGAAGGTGCCGTTTAGGAAGTGGCGTTTCCACAAATGGTTATAGGCCGCCTTTAAATGCGAAAACCATGCTTGTCGCGGAGCGTCTTTCCTTCGCGTTGCAGTTAGGACAAACCACCAACAAAGCCAGCGCCATTTCCCTTTCCCAATCTTTTCGTTTTCCGCACTAAAAAGACGCGCTATAAAGAGCGCGTCAGCATAAGACATATGGTCGTTGATTTTTTTGAGGGCGAAAGCGTTATTGGCTGCTTATGAACTTCCAGTTGGCGACCTTGGCGGGATTATACATCAGGCGGTCGGTGGCTTCGTTATAGGTCGCGATGTCTACTTCGTAAACGTAGGTGAGATTGGTTTTGCTACTCGCACAAATAAGATAGTGCCGACCCGTGGCAGGGTCATATCGCTTACCCTTAACAATAGCCATGCCGTCAATCGGGCTGCCGGGCATCCCTGTGGTCGCCGTTGCTGCCACCGCGGGGCGGGTTGGGCGTGTGGGAGCGCGGCGGACGGAGCTCTTGGGCGTCGCGGCTGCCGTCTTCTTGGGCGCAGTCTTTGTCGATTTTCTAGTGGTCGTGGAACGCGTGGGCGCCGGAGCGGCGGTTGTGGCGCGCGTGGAGGAGGTCGGTTGAGCGGCCCGTTGTGGGGGGGCGGGCTGCTCTGCGGGCGCGGTCTGGCGCGACGGCGACGGCGGCATCGAAAAACTGATGGTTGGAATGGGCGCGGCGGGGGGCGCGGGGGTATAGGGGGTGATCGGAGTGGCCGGTGCCGGTTGCTGTTGGGTGCCGGCTGTTTGGGTTGTCGAACCTGGAGCCATCACTTTCCAAAGCAGCCAGCCTGCGAGGAGCAATAGCAGCAAGAGCACGACTGCGTAGATCGTGTTATTTTTTTTGCTTTTGCGTGATGCCATTTTTTCTTGATGTTAAATAACTGCCTTAACGGTAAGTTAGGTTTTGGGCAAAAAAAAACGGGGCTGCGCTTGTTAATGCCAAGCGCGAGCCCCGCCTTGAAACTGTTACCACTTCAGGCCGATGCCCGCGTAACCGTAGAGGTTGTCGCTGCCATCGTTGTAGCCATAGGACCAGGACTTGCGGTTAATGGTGTCGCCGTATTGCACGCCGACAGTGGCACGAAGATGCTTGGTGAACCAAACGGAGGCGCTGACTGTGACTCCGTAGTAGCTATAGTTATCCTTGACGTCGGGTCCCGGCGTGTCGGGATACTGGTCGCGGATGTTGCTATTGCCCACAAAGAGGCTAAAATCGACCGAGGCAGGGAACTGCTCGATGTTGAAGGGGATGCGATAGCCGGTCGCCGCCTCAACAGTGAAGTCCTTTGTGCGAATGTCGTAATATGCGGTGACGTTCGCGCCCCAGTTTTCGAGGATTTCGCGGCCTGCGCTCACATAGACTTCGTAGGTGTAATCGGTCTGGTCGTTGTCGGCTTCGGGATAGAAGTATCCGATGAGACCGCCGGTGAACTCAAAGCCCTGCCAGTGGTATTTGTAACCGCCGTAGAGGTCGAATTCGAAGTCCTTTTCGGAGGCGAAGGGCTGGTTGGCCCAACCGCCGACAAAGAAGCCGTCTTGGCCGGTGATGGGATTAAACTCAAAGTTGGCCTGCATGGACTGGCCGGCTTTCTTATCGCCGCGAAACACGTAGCGCGTGGCGTAACGCATTTCGAAGGAACCTTCCCATTGGGAAGTGGTTTGAGCCTGCGCATTGAGTGTCGTGAGTCCGACCGCGGCAGTGACGAGGGCGAGTATGGTTCTTAGTTTCATAATTTTTACAGGAAAATATGGGTAATGCAGAGGTGCCCGACCGCCGCCCGCCTTCGATCATTTGGCAGGCGGCGCGCACGAGCACCTTGCTGTGCTGAGTTAGTAAACGTAGGTCGTTTCGTCCTTGTTGATCGGTTTCGGGAGGAACGACGAGTTGAACTCAAGGCGGGTCGTGGCGACGCCTTCCTGCGCACCCTTGGCTTGGATGGTGAAGGTGATGACGCCGCGCGGCTTGAGGAGCATGTCGGGCAGTGTGACTACCTTGCCGGTGATTGTGGCGGTCTTGTCGGAGCAGGCGACCGGCGTGATTTCATCGCTGAAGATGACGCGGATCTGGCTGTTGACTTCACGATAGGCGCCCTGATTGGTGATGCGGATCGTGTAGGTGACGGAATCGCCGACGCGGATCGGGTCAACATTGTCGATGATCTCGGTGAGCACACCCGGAGGTCCGTCCCAGATGGTGGTGGCGGCCGCGGTGGCGGTCAGGCCCTTGCCGGTGCGCGCGGTGACCTTGTTGGTGGTGGTCATCGGCTCGGCGGCGGTGATGGTGACGTTGCGGGTCACGCTCTGCGCGGGAGCGAGCGAGGCGATGGTCCAAACAACTTGGTTGTTGTTCTGGGTGACAGGCGCGTCGGAGGCCGAGACGAGCTTCGAGCCCTTCGGAATGTCGTCCGTGACAGTGATGTTGTCGAGCGTCGAGCTGCCCTCGTTGGTCACGGTGATTGTGTAAGTGGCGTTGCGGGTGATCGTCTGGCGCTCCGGACCGGTCTTGGTCACGCCAATGCGGGACATGACAATGGTGACGGGCGACTCGGCGCTGACCGAGGCCGCGTTGCTGGCGGTGGCGGTGGCCTTGTTGACCCACTGGCCTTGCGAGGCGGCGGTGACGGGAATGCTGACGGTCTTGGTCTCGCCGGCGGCGATGGTGCCGATGGTGTAGGTGGGTTGTGCTTCGCTGCCGCGCAGGCCCGAGGGGAGGTTGTCAACAACGACAACATCCTTGGCGGTGGCCGTGCCGACGTTGGAGACGCGCACCGTGTAGCCGATCGTGCTGTTGAGCTCGGCCTCGCGCGGGCCGATCTTTTCGATGGCAAGACGCGGGGAGCCGGCGCGGAAGCCGAGGCGGGCCACGGGGTCAACGCAAACCTTGGTGGCGGTCAGGAACTCGCCTTCCATGTTCGGGCGGACGGTGATGACGGTATCCTGCTGCTCGCCTTTGCGCATCGAGGCATAACCCCAGTTGAGGTCGTTGCCGCTCTTGGCAACGTCGGGCGTGGCGCCCACGTAGGTCGCGCCTTCGGGGAGATGCTCCGTGACGCGGACTTCCGTGATGTCGGCCAGCGCCGTGACACGAACGCGATACTGATAAGCGGAACCGACTTCGCCGGGTGCGCTGAGCAGGGTCTTTTCAATGGTGTAAAGGTTGGAGTCAAAACGGTTGCCAATCGCACCAGTGCCCACGGGAGCAACATAAGCGGGCTTGCTCTCGGTCTTTGTGGTGACAACGGTGGCCGGCTTGGTCTCGGTGACGGTGGTTCTGGTGGTAGTGGTCGTGGTGGTGGTCTTGGTTGCGGCAGGTCTTGTGGGAGCTGCGGCAGCGGGAGCCTCGGTGTAGGCTTTTGCGGGAGCGGCATTTGTGGCCTCAATAGCCGGAGCCGGATTGCTTTGCGGATACTCCGGATATTGCTTCGACTGCGGAACGGCCATCAAATTGGTGGCCAAAAACGCGACGATGACGAATGCGAGACCGGTGATCTTGATTTTACTTATCGGTTTCATAGAAGGTTGGTTCTGGTTTACTTGGTGTTAGGACAAACTGGTTAGCACACAGTAGTTGCTTGTGACTAATTTCAACTGACTAACATGTAGCAGACAAGCATAATTCTCTTTAGTTGCCCGAAAACTTCCGGTTTTTGAAATTGGTCATGAACTCTTGGCTATGAAGTATTTTGGTTCTTTTCTTTCATGTAAAAAACAATCGTTTTTTTGAAGTGGAAATTTTGGGGAAATATGGTGCCGCCTGTTTTCAGCGTCCGGCATTTATAACACGAAACCAGCGGGAACCAAGCGCATCCTTGATTTTAAGACATTGAATATCATTTTTTTACAAAAAATTATGAATTCGCGCCCGGTCAATCGACAAACACGCCATCTCGCATCGTGCGGACGCGATCGCATCGATCCGCAATCTCGGGATTGTGGGTGACGAGCGTGATCGCCTGGCCGTTTTCCTTGGCAAGGCGCGTGAGCAGGTCGAACACAATGGCGGAATTTTTTACATCAAGGTTTCCCGTTGGCTCGTCCGCGAGGATGATTGAAGGCTGGTTTGCCAGCGCGCGGGCGATCGCGACGCGCTGTTGTTCGCCGCCGGAAAGCTGCGTCGCCAGCCGGTGTGTTTTCGCGCCGAGCCCGACGGCGTCGAGCAAATGCCGCGCCCAGTCCAGCCGTTTCGCCACCGGCCAGCGGCCCAAGCGATTCATCGGCAGCATCACGTTTTCAAGCGCCGTAAACTCCGGCAGCAGGAAGTGAAACTGAAAAACGAAGCCGATATGCTCGTTGCGAATCGCCGTGCGCTCGTCGTCGCCGGCCTGCGCGACATCGCGGCCGCCAATCCAGATTTCCCCGCCCTCCGGCCTGTCGAGCAAGCCGAGCAAATATAACAAAGTGCTCTTGCCGCAACCCGAAGGCCCGACAATCGCCGTGACCGAACCGCGACGCGCCGAAAACGAAACCTCGCGCAGCACATGCACGCGCGCCTCGCCCTCGCCGAGATGACGCACGAGTTTCTCACAACGCAACGCCACCTCTCCCGCCGGGTTCTCCGGTTGTATAATATTATTATCCTTATTATTAATCGCGCTCATTGTGACGCCCCCCGGATGATCGCCGCCGGCTCAAGCTCGGCCGCGCGCCGCGCCGGCAGCAAGCTCGCAATCAAAACAACAACCGCCGACGCCGACGCCGCGCCCAAATAATGCAGCACGCGCCACGCCACGACAATATGGTCGGCGGCAAACAATCCCGTGTTCGGCATGGGCATGCTCGAAACGCCCCAAGTCGCCAGCGCGCCCAGCGCGCACCCGATTGTCACACCCAGCACAAGCACCATCATCCCCTGCATCATGAACACAAACCCGATGTCGCCGCGCGTGAAACCCATCGAGCGCAAAATCGCAATCTCCTTCGTTTTTTCCATGACGATCATGAAAAGCGTGTTAAACATGCCCAGCCCCGAAACCACTATTATGGTAAATACTATAATCGCCGCCATGACCCGGAAAAACTGGAACACCGCCAGCCAAATCTGCTCGCGCTCCTGCCAGCTCTTCGCCACGTGATCCGTCATCAGCGAGACCTGCTCCGCCATTTCGGGCGCCTTGTTTATATCGCGCAAACCGACTTGCAAATACGTCGCGCCGTAGGGGCGGTTCAATAATATGCGCGCCTCCTGCATGTGCATAAAAACACGCACCTTGTCTATGTCACGAATTCCGGTTTCATAAATCGCCGACACCTTGTAACGCGTCGAATGCCCGGCGTATGATATTAACACGGAATCCCCCGGCCTGAGCCCGAGCCGGTTGGCCAGCACCGAGCCGACAAGCACGCCGGAGGGCGCGCGCCTGAAATCATCAATGCCGCCGATTGTAATCTGGTGCGCCAGGTCGGAAACCGCCAGATGGTCGTCCAGCTCGATGCCAAAAACCTGCCCCGCGTCCTCGCGCGTCGCCGACTGGATGCCGATGTTGCCGCGCAACACGGCGGACACGTTTGTGACATCGGGAAAACGCTTGATCGCCTCGCCCAGCAATCGCGGCTCGGCCACGCCCTCCTGATACTTGCGATTGCTTTCCACGGTCACGCTCCCGACCGGGCGGCCCTGGGCGTCAACAGCCCCGACCGCCGGAGTCATGTTTTGAAACATCTTGTCCTCGACGCGCATCGGCCCGTCGGTGCCGATGATTGTGCGAACAAAAAACTCCTGAAATCCGCTCGTGATCGCCTGTGTTAATATAATAAACGCAACCCCCATCGCGATGCCCACAAGGCTCATCAGCATGGAACGCTTTTTCGCCAGCAAAAAGCGCAGCGCGATTTTCAGGTTCGTTTGCATTATTATATATTAGCGCGCCGCCGGCCTTGCGACACGCACGCGCTGTCCGTCGCGAAACGTCGCGGGGAAATCCACTATAATCTCATCGCTTTCGCTCAAGCCGTCGAGGATCTCGACATTGTTCAACCCCGAGAAACCCGTGCTCACGGCAACCTTGAACGCACGATTGTCGCGCACGGCAAAAACGGAATTGCCCAGCAGCGCGCGCCTGTCGGCGATCAACACATCATTATGCTGGTCCACCGTGATGCTGGCCTCGCCCGTGAGCCCCGGCACAAGGCGGTCCTCCGGAATATCAGCCTTCAAGTAGGCAATATAGCGCCGCGTTTTTTCATCCGCATTGGGAAGCACGCGCTCAACCGAGGCCTTGAACTGCTGCCCGCCGTAACCGAGCAATTGCATGTTCACGGGCAGGCCGGGGCGCACACCCGAAAAATTTTCCTCGCTGATTTGCGCCTGCACAAGCCGCTCTCGCGAAATGACGCGGCACAACACCTGCCCTCCGCCGACAAGATCGCCCGCGCGCGCGACGATCTCGGATATCGTGCCGTCGTTCGCCACGACGACCGCCATCTTTTCGAGCGAGCGCCTTTTGGTCTTCAGCGACAATTCGAAGCTTTCGAGCCTCTGCCGGTTTGATATTTCCTCGTTGGCCAGGTGAAACTTGAGCTGCTCCAATGCGCGTTTGGCGCGGTCCAGCTCCTGCTGGGAAATGCGCCCCTGCTCGGCGAGGCGCGTGCTGTTTTTCACGGACTCCTCGGCGGCGGCAATCTCGAAGCGCCTCGGCGAGCCGAGCGCGATGCTGTCCTTGAACGCCCTGTATTCCGACTCCGTGCGCTCGATGTCGAGCTCGAGGTCCTTCGTGTCGATTTGATACAAAACATCGCCCGCCCGCACCTCCTGCCCGAGCTGCACATTGCTTTTTAATATGCGCCCGCCCGCCTCGCTCTTTATATCCATGCTGAACGACTCGGTGACGAGTATGTTGGCGGGCACCACGCGCATGGCCGTCCCCCGTTTCACGGAATCGACAACCGCCACGGGCAGCCTCTGGTAATACACCCAGAATCCAACCGCGGCCGCCACCGCGAGAACCCCCGGTATTATTAAAATGCGTTTCAATTTCATTATTATAAAGTCGGCATGAATATTATATTTCGATTATATCAATCTCCCGCGACCGCGTTTCCGCGATCCCGCGCGACCGGGTCCCGTCCGCGATTTGACAAATACGACGCCAATGTTGTGTAAAACTGCGCGCGCGCCGCGTGGATGCCGTGCGTCGCGTGATTGAGGGAAGTCCTCGCGTCATCGACATCGCGCCGCGAACGCATGCCGCTCGCGAAATCCTGCCCGGCGCGCTCCAGGACTTCGCGCGCCCTGTCCAGGTCGCGCTCGGAGTTTTGCAACTGCCGCCACGCAATCATCAACCTGGCCGTTTCCGCGCGCCGCTCGGCGCCCTCCTGCTGCTCGATCTGCGCGCGGCTGGTTTCATAGGCGCGCAGGCGGTTGAGCGAGGCGCGGCGGGTGGCTTGCGACGCAAACCCGTCAAACAGCGACCAGTTCACCGCGAGCAACGCGTTCCAGCTTGTTATGAGCGATTTTTGCCCGAACGTGTCGCCCGCGTCGCGCCGGTCGTCTTGGTTGACCGAGAGTTCGACTCCAATTTTTGGATACAGGCGTTTTTTGGCGATTTCGTAATTGAGTCTCTCGATCCTTGCCGCGTCGGCCATCTCCTCGGCGCGCGCGGATGGCGGCGCGCTCACGATCCCGGATATCGCCGCCAGCGCATCCCCGATGTCGGCAAGCGGGGGGATTTCCACGGGCAGCCGGTCGATTTCCGCCGGCGTCATTCCCGTGATTTGCACAAGCGTCGCGCGCAACGCCGCGCATTCGTTTTCAAGTCGCGCAACCTCGGGCAGCTGCAAATCGACTTCGCGGTCCGCGCCGTCAAGCGCCGCCGGGGCGAGCGAGCCGTCGTCAATCGACTGCCGCACATATTCGCGATCCTTCCGAACCCGCTCCAGTTTCAAGCGCGCAAGCTCCAAGTCATTCGACACAAGCACAAAGTCGAAATACCGCCTGCGCAAATCCACCGCGAGCACCCGCCGCGTCTCGGCGACATTGCGCTCGGCAATCGCCTTTCGGATTTGCGCAATCTGATAATTTTTCTCCAACGCCCCCCAATGATACAGCGGCTGGTAAAAACCCACGTTGAACAAAACCGATGCCACGGTGCGGTCTTTTGCGCCGGATTCGCGGTGCTGCTCGTAAATCACCCCCGGGCGCGCCCACGCGCTCACATTGGGCAGCATCGGGGCGCGACCCACCGTCACCTCCTCGCGCGCCACCGCCGCCAGCCATTCCTTCATGATTATGTCCGGCCCGTTCACGAGCCCCTTGCGCAGCATCTCGTCGAGCACGGGCAGTTTGCGCTCCGGCAGTTCCGCCTGCAAACGCGCCACGACGGTCTCACGCGCCGACGCATCCTCCGACGCCCCAAAAACCATCCCGCGGCCAGGCACAATCACCCAAAGGACCGCCGCGAAGACGAACCGCCTGTTGATGTGTGCGTTAAAAAAAGCCATTGCCGAAACACAAAATGATTGAAAAAGATGTTTTTTGAATCGGGAAACCCCGTCTCTGACAACGAAAACAAAAGATATCTCCATGCAAAAAACGCGCTCCCGTTGCAAATTAATGCAACAAGCGCACTTCACGCCTGACAAATACTCGCAATTCACCCATTGTCCAAAGTTCCTGTCTTTTTTAACACTCAGTTTTTACAGCACAACACCATGCTCAAGCACACCATAGCCACCCTCCTCATCGCCGCCTGCCTCGCCTTTGTCGCAGGCTGCCAAAACATCCCCCTCGGCGGGGAAAACAACGTCGGCGCGTTTAACTTCGGCGAATTCGAAGGCCTCTACAACACGACCGCGCCCACCGTCACCCAAACCGCCCGCGAAGCCGCCCAGCAACTCGGCCTCACCGAGGTCGCCCTCACCGAGGGCAAGTTTGAATCAACAATCATTGCCCGCGATGCGAACGACCTGAAGGTGCAGATCAAAGTCTCCGAGGCCAACAGCCTCCAAACCAAGATTCGCATTCGCTGGGGCACCGGCGGCGATCGCGACCAGTCGATCAAGTTCTACAACACGGTCGAAAAGCTGCTCGCCTCCAAATAAGGGCGAACCATTACTCTTCCCCCAAAAGCCGCGCCCGCAAAGGCGCGGTTTTTTTGTGTCAGTTGTCTGACTGTTCACCCCGCCGCGGCTTTGCCCCGGCCGCGCCTGTCCAACCATCCTGGCATGCAAGCGCTCCCCCAATGCGACACGCCACCGTCATCCTGCTCACAATCCTCTCCATCCTTCCCATGCCCAAAGTCCGCGCCAGCAAAACCGTCCCCGATATCCCGCATTCGCATTCCGTCCGCGCGCACGGCGCCGTCGGCGACGGCAAGACGCTCGACACCGCCGCCATCAACCGCGCCATCGAAGCCGCGTCCGCCGCGGGCGGCGGCACCGTCCACTTCCCCGCCGGTTCATATCTCTCCGCGACAATCCGCCTCCGCAGCAACATCACACTTCACCTCGACGCCGGCGCGAAAATCCTCGCCGCCGACACCGGCTACGACGCACCCGAGCCCAATAAATGGGGCGACCTCAAATACCAGGACTTCGGCCACTCGCACTGGGCCAACTCGCTCATCCACGGCGACGGCCTCGAAAACATCGCCATCACCGGCCACGGCCTTATCGACGGACGCGGCCTCAACCGCGGCTGGGGCGCGACCGAGGGCTCCGGCAACAAAACCATCGCGCTGCGCCTCTGCCGCAACGTCACCCTGCGCGATTTTTCCGTTTACCACGGCGGCCACTTCGCGCTCCTCGCCACCGGCGTTGACAACCTCACCATCGACAACCTCCGCATCGACACCAACCGCGACGCGCTCGACATCGACTGCTGCCGCCACGTCCGCATTTCCAACTGTTCCCTCAACACCCCCAACGACGACGCCATCGTCCTCAAAACCTCCCACGCCCTCGGCGAAGTCCGCCCCACCGAGCACGTCACGATTACGAACTGCTCCGTCACCGGCTACAACCTCGGCACCCTCCTCGACGGCACCTACCGGCGCACCCTCGCCCACTCGCCCGACAAGGACGGCCCCACCGGACGCATCAAATTCGGCACCGAGTCCAACGGCCCCTTCCGCAACATCACCATCTCGAACATCGTCTTCGACCGCTCGCGCGGCATCGCGCTCGAAAGCGTCGATGGCTCCGAAATCGAGGACATTGCCATCAGCAACATCACCATGCGCGACGTGTCGAACGCCCCGCTCTTCATCCGCCTCGGCAACCGCGCCCGCGGCCCCAAGGGCACGCCCGTCGGCTCGATCAAGCGCGTCACCATCGACAACCTCGTCGCCTCCGACGCCGACGGCCGCTTCCCCGCCTTCATCATCAGCGGCATCCCCGGCCATCACATTGAAAACATCCGCCTCTCCAACATCCGCGTCGAGACGCGCGGCGGCCTGACGATGAAGGAAATCGCCGCGCAACCCGACGCGCTCGTCAACGCCTTCTTCCTGCGCGGCGGCGCGCCCGGCGTGCAAGGCAAGCGCGCGCCCTTCGCGGTGCCCGAGCGCGACAACGCCTATCCCGAGCCGAGCATGTTCGGCCTTCTGCCGGCGACCGCGCTCTACGCGCGCCACGTCAAAAACCTCCAGCTCCACAACGTCGAAGTCGCCACGACGCAACCCGACGAGCGTCCCGCGCTGGTGCTGGAGGACATCGACGGCATCACGCTGCGCGACATCACGCTCCCCGAGCCCGCCAAGGCAAAGTCCGCATGGGCGCGCTTGACCGACGTGAAAAATTTCATCCACAACGACGCCAAACCCAAAACCGTCGTCAAAACAACGGAGTTGAAAAAATAGCGCATCCGTGAAAATCCGGCAGCCGCCGGCACACCTTAACCCAAAGCAATTGTTCCCCATTCAAGCCGGATTTCGTGGATTTGTGTCGCCAGCCATTTTGCCAGCTGCATCTCTTTGCATTTCCCCTGACGATGAAAACCCACACAACCCTTCGATTGCAGACGCTTCTGCTTGGCCTCTGCCTGCTTTCGGCGCTCCAATGCCCGGCACAAACGCAACCCGCGAAACTGGTGCCTGTTTACCCCGGTAAAACATGGTCGAGCGCCGACGCGCCCGAAAAATACGGCTGGTCCCCGGAAAAACTGCAACAAGCCCGCGCCTACTCCGGAACCATCGCCACCGAGGCGGTGATGATTGTGCACAAGGGCGTCATTCTCGACCAATGGGGCGCCACGACCAAACGCCTCAACATTCACTCGATCAGAAAAAGCTTCATCAGCGCGCTCTACGGCATCGCCGTGGAAGCCGGGCAAATAAGCTTGGACGACACACTCGAAAAACTCGGCATCGACGACCGAGCCCCTTCGCTCACAGCCGCCGAAAAACAAGCCACTGTGGGCGACTTGCTCAAGGCCCGCTCGGGCGTTTATCACCCCGCCGCCTATGAAACAGCGTCCATGAAAAAAAAGCGCCCCGCGCGAGGCGCTCATCCGCGCGGCGCATTCTGGTATTACAACAACTGGGACTTTAACGCGCTCGGAGGCATTTACGAAAAAGTCGCGAAACAAAATGTCTTCGACGCCTTCCGGCAACACATCGCCGCCCCGCTCCAAATGGAGGACTTTCAGGTCCCGGCGGACACCAAGTTTGTCAACGAGCCCGAGTCCGATTTCCCGGCGTATGTCTTCCGCATGTCCGCGCGCGACATGGCGCGTTTTGGCCTGCTTTATTTGCGCAACGGCAAATGGGCGGACAAGCAAATCCTGCCCGAAAAATGGGTGCGCGAAAGCGTCGCGGCATATTCGAAAACCGGCGGCTCGGGCGGTTATGGATACCTGTGGTGGGTCGCGGTCGACGGGCGTCATTATCCCGGCGCAGAGCTGCCCGACGGCTCCTACTCGGCGCGCGGCGCTGGCGGCCACTGCATTTTGATCCTTCCGGAATACGACCTCGTGATCGTCCACCGGGTGAACACCGACATCCCCAACAAAGTAACCTCGGCCCAACTTGGCAAGCTGCTCAAACTCATCCTTGACGCAAAAATGCAAGCGCCGGCATCGCAAGGCCGAGCCTGAAAAAGTTTGCGACAAAAGAGCGGCCTTCAGATCGCCCGCGCAACGCGCGCGCGAAATTCGCGCCGGGGTTTTGTGAACCGCAAACGCGGCGGCTGGCGGAACGCCGTCTCGAGCGCCGGCGGCGCCCCGCCAAAAACGGCCGCGCCATTCAAGGGAAAGTCGTCCTTATAAAAAGGCCGCGTTGAAATAAAAACCCGCCTTGCCGCGCACGGTTTTGTATAAACAAAAAAGCCGCATGCTGGCATGCGGCTTTGCGGGAATATGTTATTTATGGAATTTACTCCGCCGGGTTGTTGACGGCGTTTTTCTCCTCCACCTTGAGCTTCCGGATGCTTTCCAAAATGGCAATCACCTCGGGCTGCTCGGCGGCGTAGTAGAGCGTGCGGATTTGGTTCACCGTGAGATGCTCGCGCATGACGAGCTCGCTCAGCAATTGCACGGCCTCCTTCTCCGTCGCCCGGTATTGCGCAATGCGTTCGTGCGCCTCGTGCGAACTCTGCTCTTGCGTGAGGTTGATGCCGCTGATCGATTCGAGCCACAACAGCGCGATACTCTTGGTTTCCGGTGAATTGCTGTCATACCCCATCTTCGCCATCAGCTCGGCGATGGTTTTAAACTTAACCGGCCTGCCACTTTCAACATTGATAACCGTGTTTCTGTGACATCCCACCAGCTTGGCAAGCCCATCGTGCGTGAGCCCCTTTGATTCCCTCAGATTACGAAAGAGTTGTGTGTAATTCATTGGATTAATTTACTAGTTGATTATGCTATTTGCTAATTTGTCAATACATCGGCAAACTTTTTTAACATGTTATTACATAGGCTGTTTGTAGCATAAATTAGAATCCGAGTGTATTGAATAATTGCTGTGTTTGAATTTAATGTGTCATACTGCCGATGGACATTCCCCCACCCTTGGACTAAAATATCCATGTTAGATATAAATGTTAGACACTCATCACTATTATCTGTTTCGTAATAAAGGGCTAATTTGCCGTAAAAAACAGCTTCGATAAAACATGTCGGTTTTATCGTTACTCATTGACATTACGCACAATCTGTTTCTCTCTCGCGCAAGAAACTTCTTTTATGGACATCGAAGCACGCACCGCCCGACTCGAAGAACATCTCACTTGGTTGCAGCAACACGCAACCGAGCAAGATCGCATAATTAGCACACAATCGTTCGAGATCGACCTGCTAAAAAACCAACTGATACTCCTAAAAGAGCAATTATCTCATAAAAGCAACCAGTCTAATTTTGATGTGCAGAACGAAAAGCCCCCGCATTATTAATAAAATTATACTAACACACAACACATGTGTTCTGTCGGGCGGGCTCGTTGATTTGTTATTTTGAGGAAAAAGGCGGGACCACGCCGAATATGAACACGCGCAAACCAAGTGCGATCGCGGTGAGTCGAAAAAAAGATATTCACGGGCAGACCAACACACACCGTGCGCGGGGAATCAAAAGGCCGTCGACTGGCCTTTTGGCAAACACACGCGACAAGCCACCGGCGCTCACGCTTCCACCGACAGCACATACACGGCTCCTTTTTTGGAGCCGATTGCCAGAAACCGGTCGTCCGGAGTCCATGCCAGTTTTGTGGCCGCGGAGGGCATTTTCACCGTGGCGCGCAAGGGCTGGTTGCGATCCAGGCTCCACAGCATCACCGAGCCGTCCTCCGACGCCGATGCGAGCAAGCCATGCGTCCGCTGGAACGCCAGCGCGCACACTTTTTCGGGATGGGGCAGCAAGTCGGGCTCGCGCCCCTCGGGGCCGGGGCCGCTGCAATTCCACACGCACGCATCACGCCCGCCGCCCGTCGCCAGCCATTGGCTGTTGCGGTCAAACGCCAGCGTGACGACCTTGCTTTCGTAGCCGCTCATGTGCAATTCAAGCCCCGTCTCCGGAATCCACAAATGCACGCTTTGGTCCTGATTGCCGGAGACAAGCCAGCGGTTGTCGGGCGACCAGACCAGCGAGTGGATGCCGTTGTTGTAGGGCAGCTCTTTTTGCAGCACAAAATCGTCCCCGTCCCAAAGCCGCACGCCGCCGAAATGCGCCGCCGCGAGCGCGCCGCCGTCCGGCTCCCAAGCTATCGCCTGCACGGTTTTCGGCGCGGGTTTGCAACGATACCGCTCCGAGCCGTCGGCGTTGAGAAACACGACATCCTTCCCCGCCGCCGCGGCCAAAAGCGAGGAAGCCGGAACGCCGGGAGAATTTGTTTTCCCGGTCTCCGCACTTTCCTGCTCTCCGGTCTCTGATTTCCCCGGTCGCCATGCGATGTGGTCAACCCACGCACTGCCCAATTCCGCCGTGGTCACATGCTGGCCCGAGTCGGCGTCCCATAATTTGACCGCCCCGTCCTGACCGCCGCTCGCCAGCATGCGCGAAACCGCGCCTCCCGCCGTCACCGGAGCCCATGCGATGCAATTCGTGCCATCATCATGGCCCGGCAATTCGTGGAGCATGGTTTCCGACACGTCGGATGTCGCCGTCACCGCCTTCGGGCGAAAAATCGAGATGCCGCCGCCCGCCGATGCCGCCGCCAGCAACTCCCCGTCCGGCGACCAAGCCAGATCGATCACATAATCATCCAAAAGCGAAGCCCAGTGTTTCGACAGATTCATTTGAATGCGAAATGTGGATTGCGGATTGCGGAATGTGAAGCAGGGAAATTGCGCCGGGATTCGATAAGGACGAACGTATCGATTATGTTTACAATTCACCCCGATGGAACTTTTCCTCTTCACTCGTTTCGTTTGCGATAGTCTGGATTCCGCACAACGCGCATGCGCATGCTTTCAACAATAATCCCGCAAAAAACCGTCTGCGTCCTCCTTTCGCTCGCGCTTATTTTTAGCGGGTGCGCATCAACGCCGCGCGCCGACCGCGAGATTCCGTTCACAGGCAATTATCTCACCTATCATCAGGCCAACATCAATGTCGCGTCGCCCCGCAACAAAGTCCTCTGGCAATATCGCGCCGCTGGCACCGCGATTCGCCGCGGGGAACACGCGCTTGCGAAAACTTTTCTCGACGACGCCCTCGCCTCCGCCGCCGCGGCCTACGGACAACCCAACAGCGATGCCGCGAAGGCCCGCGGGCTTTTCAAAAGCGAGGCCGGCAAGCCCTTTTACGGCGAGCCCTACGAGCGCGTAATGGCCAACTTTTACCGCGCGTTGCTTTACTGGGCGGATGGCGAACCCGACAACGCCCGCGCGCTTCTCCGCACGGCCGCGCTCCTTGATTCCGACACCGTTGATAAAACCTACGCCGCGGACTATATCCTGCTCGATTATCTCGACGGTTTCATCACCGCCAAACTCAGCGGCAATCCCGATGCCGGGGCAGGCGCGCTCGCCCGGGCCCGCGCCAGCGCCGCGTTGCAACACGTCCCGGCGCCGCCCGACTACGACCTGAAAACCAACGTCCATCTCTTCGTCGAATACGGACGCGCGCCGATTAAATACGCGGCGGGGCAGGCGGGCGAACGCCTCTGGTTCACCGTCAGAAAAGGCCCGGTCAGGCACGTCCGGCTGCATGTCGCCGGCCAAACCCAGGCGGTTCCCGCATACGACGATCTTGGTTATCAAGCCACCACTCGAGGCCCGCGCGTGATGGATCATGTTCTCGGCAACAAAGTCGCGTTCAAGGAAAACACCGGCATGGTTGCCGATGCCGCGCTTGCCATTCCCTCCCTGCTGGCAACCGCGCTCGCCAACACCGAGTTTGGCATTGGCGACGTGCCCGCGCCGTATAACCCGCCGCCCCCCACCCGCCCGCCCAAGCCCCGCAACTCCCACAAACCAAAACACAAGGATGACCATGATGACGGAAGTGACATCGGCGCGGTCCTTGCGCCCATCGCAATAGGCATCGGCGCCCTCGTTGCAATCGGCATCGGCGCATCCGCGCTTTCAAACGCCACCAAAACGGAAGCCGACACCCGCGTGTGGGAAAATCTGCCCCGCCACCTCTGCTACCTTCCGCTGTCACTTCCGCCCGGAACGCATCCCGTCACGCTCGACTTTCTCGACGAGGACATGCAGCCCGTCTACCTCCAGAAACAAACCTTCACGATCACAGTTCCGGCAACCGCCTCTTCCTTCGCCGCCGGCCACGCCGACATAATTGTTTTCCGCAGCCAGTTGCACGATTGACGCCTTTTTTAAATTTCGGTTTTTGGGATTTGAGATTTCTTTGGTCTACGAGCTTGCGAGTGGCCTGACATTTGGGATTTCGTGATTCGAAAATTTTCCCCACTCTCCCCCTTTTTAATCATGGCCAAATCCACAAAAACCGCCCGCCCGTCCCAACAAGCCACCTGGGGCGGCCGCTTCACGTCCGGCCCCGCCGAGCTCATGCTCGCGTTTAGCGAATCCGTCTCGTTCGACCGCCGCCTCGCGCCGTTCGACATCGCCGGCAGCAAGGCCCACTCCGCCATGCTCGCGCACACCGGCATCATCACCGCCGCGGAACGCGACGCCATCCACGCCGGCCTCGACGCCATCCTCGCGGAAATCGACGCGGGCAAATTCAAGTGGGACGTGAAACTTGAGGACGTGCACATGAACATCGAGCAGGCGCTCACCCGCCGCGTGCCCGCCGCCGCCAAGCTCCACACCGCGCGCAGCCGCAACGACCAGGTCGCCACCGACATGCGCCTCTACCTCAAGCACGCCTGCGCGCAACTCTCCGAAAAAATCGCCGCCGCCCAGCGCGCCATCCTCGCCGCCGCCGCCGCGCACGCCGACGTGCTCGTCCCCGGCTACACGCACCTCCAGCGCGCGCAGCCCGTTTATCTCGCGCACCATCTTTTCGCGTGGCTCGAAATGCTCCAGCGCGACCGCGCGCGCCTCGCCGAGACCGCCGCGCGCGCCAACTGGTGCCCGCTCGGCTCCGGCGCCATCGCCGGCACCACGCTCCCCATCGACCGCGAGTTCACCGCGAAACAACTCGGCTTCGTCGATGCGCGCGGCCGCCCGCAAGTCACGCAAAACAGCATGGACACCGTCGCCGACCGCGACCTGTTCATCGAGTTCGCGCACGCCTGCGCGCTCTTCGGCGTGCACATCTCGCGCATCGCCGAGGACTTGATTCTCTGGTCGAGCGCGGAGTTTAAATTCGTGGAATTGCCCGACGCGTTTTGCACCGGCTCCTCGCTCATGCCGCAGAAAAAAAACCCCGACTCGTGCGAACTTCTCCGCGGCAAATCCGCGCGCCTGCAAGGCAACCTCCACACGCTCCTCACGCTCGCGAAAGGCCTGCCGCTCACCTACAACCGCGACCTCCAGGAGGACAAGCCGCCGCTCTTCGACAGCCACGACCAAACCGCGATCTGCGCCGACGTGCTCGCGGGCACCTTCACCGGCCTCAAGATGAACCGCGACCAATGCGCCGCCGCCGTGGCCGACCCCGCGCTGCTCGCCACCGATCTCGCGGATTATCTCGTCGAGCGCGGCGTGCCGTTCCGCGAGGCGCACCACGCCGTCGGCGCGGTCGTGCGTGTTGCGGAGACGCTCAATGTTCCGCTCAACGAAATCCCCCTCGCGGAAATTCAAAAAATCCATCCCGCCTACGCAAAGGACTGGACGCAAGTCTTCGACCTCAAGCGCGCCATGCAAAAACGCCGCGGCACCGGCATGCCCGGCCCGCAACAAATCAAAAAACAATTCGCGCGCTGGAAAAAGCTAATCGCGGAAACGCGGAAGGGCGGAAATGCGGAATGAATTTAATAGAACAAGACTTGAGTGACCGCGTGTTGAATGCGGCCATCGAGGTGCATCGAGCACTCGGTCCCGGATTTCTCGAAAAGATATACGAAACCGCCCTGACGCATGAACTCACCAAACGCGGCCACAAGGTGGAGTGCCAAAAGACCGTCACAATTGTCTATGACGGCCAAATCCTCGGCGAGCATCGGCTCGATCTCATCATTGATGGCCGCATCATTCTTGAGCTCAAGGCCTGCAAAGCCATCGAAGACATCCACCTGGCCACAGCCCGTTCCTATCTGAAAGCCACGGGATGCAAACTTGCCCTCGTCCTCAACTTCGCCGAAGCGCGGCTGGCAATAAAACGCGTCGTTCTTGACTCCGCGCCTTCCGTCCTTCCGCGCTTCCGCGATTAAGAAAATGTCCTCGAAAATCAAAATCCTTCCCGACCGCGTGGCGAACCAGATCGCCGCGGGGGAGGTCATTGAGCGGCCCGCGGCGGTCGTGAAGGAGCTCGTGGAAAACGCGCTCGACGCCGGGGCCACGCGGCTCGAGGTCGAGTTTCGCCACGGCGGACGCTCGCTCATGCGCATCGAGGACAACGGCGCGGGCATGTCGCGCGACGACGCGCTGCTCGCGCTCGAACGCCACGCCACGAGCAAAATCGCCGCCGCCGCCGACCTCGACTCGCTCTCCAGCTTCGGGTTTCGCGGCGAGGCGCTGCCGTCAATCGCCAGCGTATCCGAATTTTCAATACAAACGCGCGAGGCCTCGTCCGACACCGGCACCGAGGTTTTTGTCAACGGCGGCAAACTCGTCCACGTGCGCGAATGCGGCCGCGCCGTCGGCACGCGCATCGAGGTCAAGCACCTCTTCAACTCCGTGCCCGCGCGCCGCAAGTTTTTGAAAAGCGACGCCACCGAGTCCGCGCACATCATCCAGGGCGTGAGGCTCTACGCGCTGGCGTTTCCGCATGTCGCGTTCACGTTGATCGAGGACGGGCGCGTCATTTTTCGCTCGCCCCAATGCGAGACGCTCCGCGAGCGCGTCGCCGGCATTTTTGGAAAACAAATCGCCGAGAACCTGATCCCCATCGACGCCGCCGAGGGCGGCATGCGCATCAGCGGACTGATCGACCGGCCCGGCTCCGGCATGGGACGCGCGACGCGGCACGAGATGATCACGTATATCAACCGGCGCCCGGTGGACAGCCGCGCGCTCAACTACGCGCTCATTGAAAGCTACACGGAGCACCTGCCGAAGGGCCGGTATCCGGTGGCGTTTGTTTTTTTCGAGATCGATCCGGCGGCGGTCGATGTGAATGTGCACCCGGCAAAACGCGAAGTGCGCTTTCGCAACGAAACCGCCGTGCGCGGTTTTGTGATTCGCAACGTGCTTGATGCGTTGCGCAACGCGCAAGGCGGATTGGGCGGATCGAGTGGCACGGGCGATCCGCCCGTGGGCTTGGGAGGCATGGCCGGGACGGCCGCGCAAACACCGCCGACGTTTGCGCCGACTCCGCGAGTCACGCCGCAGGTTCAAACACATGGGCGAGTCGCCCATGCCACCCAACCCATTCAATCCGCCGGACACACGGGCGGGTCGCCCGTGCCACCCAACCCACCCGAACCGCGGCCAATCGAAAATCGGAAACCGGAAATCGGAAATTCCACCTGGCGGTTTCTCGGGCTCGCGCACCAGGCTTACGCGCTTTTTGAAACGTCCGCAGGGCTCGTCGTGCTTGACCGCCGTTCTGCGCACGAACGCATCTGGTTCGAGCGGCTGCAAACGCAATTCCGCTCCGGCGAGGTTCCCAGCCAGCGCCTCCTGCTTCCCATCCCCATTGAACTCGACGCCATCGCCAGCGCGCTGCTGCTCGACCGGCTGGATTTTTTCAACAAGCACGGTTTTGAAATCACCGAGTTCGGGCGCAATTTTTTCCGCGTGGAGAGCGTGCCCGCGTGGATGGAGCCGGCGGATGCCGAGCCGTTTGTGCGCGACCTGCTCGGCGCGTTGCGCGACGGACGCTTGCAGGAAAAAAACATCGACCTCGCGCGCGACGAACTGGCGCGGCTCGCCGTTGTGAAGGCGATTCGCCTGCCCGCCGCGGCAAGCGAGGCCGAGATGCGCGCGATGATCGGCCAGCTACTCGCCTGCAAGACCCCGCTCACCAGCCCCGCCGGACGCCCGACTTATTTCGAGCTGTCGCTAGGCGAACTCGCGCGGCGGTTCGGAAGGTAGCACAGACAAGAACGTCTGTGTTACCTTGTGTCGCCGCGCCCAGTTTCACACCAGCGGCATCGGGCAGCCGAGCGAGTCGGACATCATGCGGAGGAGCTCGATTTCCTCAATGTGTTGCTTCCCGTCGGCCATCACCACGGCGGCAGCGGCGGCGAGCACGGCTCGCCTGGTTTCCAGCGGCGCGGTCGCGAGGCGGTCGAGCGCGGTGTCGAGCGGACGATAAAGTTGCTGGATCATTGCGGCACCCTCGACTTCGCCAGTTTGAGGCCTGTGCCATTTGGCAAAAACGGCAAAGCGTCCGAGCTTGGATTTTCCCGCCTCGAATGCCTTCCGGGAAGTTCCTTCGTCCGCGCCGCCGCAGTTTGCGAGCATCGACAGCGCCATGCCGGCATGCGCGCCAATTTCCGAGGGCTGCGCGAATGCCTTGTTTGTTTTTCGCAGGGGCGTCGCGGCAACCGAAACGAGATGCCGTTGCACCATGCGGAGCAGCGAGTATTCGAATACGGTGATGCGCCCGTCGCATTGGGCGATTTTGTCCGCGGCCTGCCAGAATCGCCCGACATCCTGGCCGGGCATCATACGCAGCGTGGGGAGCGCGAGTTGCAGGAGCGGCAGGCGGTGCTCGAGCGGAAGCCTCAGCAGCGCCGGTTCGAGGCGCGTGATTATTTTAAGCGGCGCGCCTCCTTGAAAAGTAAAGGCGTCCCATTGCATGTGCCGCACGGTTTCGTCGCGATCAATCAGGAGCCCGAGCACCAGCGCGGGCGCGGTGTCGCGACAATGCGCCGCGTCCAGCAGTTCCGGGTTGATCGAGTCGAGCAATTGACGCGCCCGGGCGATTGATTCCGGCGCGCTCGCGCCAAGCAGGCGCTGCAGCATCGCGGCGCGGTTTTCCGCGGGGTCCGTCTTGTTTTCACCGGTGGATATGTTTGCGGCGGGGCCGCCCTCGCCGAACGAGGGCGCTTCGATTTTTTGTTTCAACCGCAAGCCGGCTTTGCGCCGCCCCGCCACGGCGGGGCGCTCGTCGGAATCATCCGTCACGAGGCGTCCGCGATCCAGGGAGTCGGAAACGATAAACTTCGCGGTTTGCGCGTCGATTGCGCGCACGCGATCCAGCCAGTAGGGATGCGTGGCAAACCAGCGGCCGAGGTGGTTTCGGCACGCATCCACAAAAAAGAAATGCTGGATCGCGCGCACGTTTTTGCTGGTGACAACCACGCCCCCTGAGAGCCCGATCTTGCGCAGCGCGCCGGTGAGGCCGGACGGATTTCGAGTGAACTGCACGGCGGCGGCGTCCGAGAGGTATTCGCGCTGCCGCGAAATCGTGGCAATGATGAGGCGGCCCAGAAAGTATCCGGTGTATCCAAAAATAGACACGGCAATGCCGACTGGCACGCGAACCATGGCGACGATCACCTTCATGAAGTAGAACGGCGATTCCTCGAGCAGATTCCAGTCCTTGAAGATACCCTCGCCGGCGAGCGCCATGAACAACAGCCCGTGCACGACCGCCATGAGCACGACGTTCATGCGGATGTCGTTGTTGAGGATGTGGCTGAACTCATGGCCAATCACGCCCTGCAATTCGTCGCGCGTGAGGTGGTCGAGCGCGCCGCGTGTGACGACGATGGCGGCGTCCTGCGGTTTGAGTCCACAAGCGAAGGCGTTGATGGCCTGTTCGTTTTCGATCAAAAAAATAGCGGGCGCCGGCACGCCCGAGGCGATGGCCATTTCCTCGACGATGTTGACAAGGCGGCGCTCAATGATGTTTGCCGAACCGGGCGAAACCCATCGCGCGCCGAGTGATTTGATCACGAGCAGCCCGTCCTTGCTCAGTTGCCGCCACTTCCACCACGACGCCCCACCGACGAGCCCGCACGTCATGACGATGAGAAACGCAAGCAACCCGGGCTGCCAGAATTGAAAGGCGGAACCGGGCTCGTAATAATAAAGCCAGCCCGCGCGAATCACGGCGAGAATGGCATAGCTCAGGGCCACCAAAAACACGATCGCCGCGGCAAACAGGACGATGAGCTGCCGGGTCTTTTTGCGCGCGCGTGCTTGTGCAGAGAAGAAGTCCATGGGGAATGAGAAATGTAGCACAGACATTCCTGTCTGTGCCGGTATTCGCAACATTCAAACGGCACAGACAAGTTTCGAGCGCAGCGACAGTCAGCCATGTCTGTGCCACATTGCGCGTGCGTGTTCGGTTTACTTCTTCTTGTTCAGAGCCGCGGTGAACCAGTCGCCGCCTAGGCTTTGGGTGGAGTCGCGGCGCGGGGCGCCTCCGCCGGATGAACCTCCGTGCGGCGGCCTCGCCGAGGCCGCCCTACCTTGGCCTCCGCCGGATTTTCCGCCGAGTTGCGGGTTGGAGCGCATTGAGAGGGCGATGCGGTTGCGAGCGAGGTCGATGTCGGTCACCGTGACCATCACGCGCTGGGAAACTTTCACGACTTCAGCCGGGTCTTTCACAAAGTTGTCGGCGAGCTGGCTGACGTGGACGAGGCCGTCCTGGTGCACGCCCACATCGACGAAGGCGCCGAAGGCGGTGACGTTGGTCACGATGCCGGGGAGCTTCATGCCGGGTTTCAAATCCTCGGGTTTGTTCACGCCTTCCTGAAAGGCGAAGGCTTCGAATTTTTGGCGCGGATCGCGTCCGGGTTTGGCGAGTTCGGCGAGGATGTCGGTGAGCGTGGGGAGGCCGACTTTGTCGGTCGCGTATTTTTGAAGGTCGATTTTTTTGCGGAGTTTTTCGTCGCGCATGAGGTCGGCGACGGTCACGCCGAGGTCGGCGGCCATTTTTTCGACGATGGGATACGACTCGGGGTGGACGGCGGAGGCGTCGAGCGGATTTTCCGCGCCGCGAATGCGGAGGAAGCCCGCCGCTTGTTCGTAGGCCTTGGGGCCGAGGCGCGAGACTTTGAGGAGTTCGGCGCGGGTTTTGAAGGGGCCGTTTTCGTTGCGGTGCGCGACGATGTTGGCGGCGATGCTGGCGTTGAGACCGGAGACGTAGCTGAGGAGTTGTTTCGAGGCGGTGTTCACCTCGACGCCGACGCCGTTGACGGAGGAGACGACGCAGTCGTCGAGCGAGCGTTTGAGGGCGTTTTGATCAACGTCGTGCTGGTATTGTCCGACGCCGATTGACTTGGGGTCGAGTTTCACGAGTTCGGCGAGCGGGTCCATGAGGCGGCGTCCGATGGAGACCGCGCCGCGCACGGTGATGTCGTGGTCGGGAAATTCCTCGCGGGCGACTTCGCTGGCGGAGTAGATCGACGCGCCGGATTCGTTGACCATGACGACGGGGATGTTTTTCGGGAGGCCGAGGTCGCGGATGAAGGCCTCGGTTTCGCGTCCGGCGGTGCCGTTGCCGATGGCGATGGCCTCGATTTTGAAGAAGTCCACGAAGCCTTTGATTTTTTCGGTCGCCTCGTCGTTGCGCGCGGCGCCCTGGTCGGGGTAAACGACGTCGTTGTGGAGGAGTTTGCCCTGGCGGTCGAGGATGACGACTTTGCAGCCGGTGCGGAAGCCGGGGTCGATGGCGAGGGTGTTTTTCTGGCCTAGGGGCGAGGCGAGGAGGAGTTCGCGGAGGTTTTCGGCGAAGACTTTTATCGCGGTTTCGTCGGCGCGTTTTTTGGATTCGAGGCGCATCTCGGTTTCCATCGCGGGGGCGAGGAGGCGTTTGTAGGCGTCCGTAAGCGCCATGCGAACTTGGGTGGAGGCAGAAGTGTCGGAGCCAGAGGCCAGAAGGCCAGAGGCCAGAGTGCCAGACTTCGGCTGGGTGGAACCGGTGGTGTTTTTCTGGCTTTCTGGCTTCTGGCCTTCTGGCCTCTGCTTGACATGCAGCGGTTCGATTTCGGCGAGGGCGGCGGTTTCGTCGGCGGTGACGCGCATCATGAGGACGAGTTCTTTTTCGCCGCGGCGCATGGCGAGGACGCGGTGGCTGGGGGCCTTGGCGAGGGGTTCGCTCCAGTCGAAGTAGTCCTTGAATTTCGCGCCCTCGGTTTCCTTGCCGCCGATGACCTTGGTGGAGATGACGGCGTTGGCGGCGTAGAGGGCGCGGAGTTTGGCGCGGGTGGAGGCGTCGTCGCTGATGCGCTCGGCGATGATGTCGCGCGCGCCGGCGAGGGCCTCGGCGGCGTCCTTGATTTTGGCGGGCGTGTTCTTGCCGTCGTCGGGCGTGTATTCACGTCCTGAATACGCGGCGGCCTCCGCCTCGACGTCGGTGGCGGGGTCTTGCGCCTGGAGGAGGTCGGCGAGGGGCTCGAGGCCCTTCTCCTTCGCGATGGTGGCGCGGGTGCGTTTTTTGGGGCGAAAGGGCAGGTAGATGTCCTCGAGAGTGTTGAGGGTTTCGGCGGCGGCGATTTTTTTGGCGAGCTCGTCGGTGAGGAGGTTGCGTTCCTTGAGCGAGGCGGTGATGGAGGCGCGGCGTTCGTCGAGCGCGGCGAGTTGTTCGAGGCGGTCGCGGATGGCGGTGATCTGGACTTCGTCGAGTTCGCCGGTGGCCTCCTTGCGGTAGCGGGCGATGAAGGGGACGGTCGCGCCCTCGGAGAAGAGCTGCGCCGTGGTGGCGATTTGGTGGACTTTTAGATTGAGCTCCTGCGCGATGCGCAGGACGTGTTCGGCATTGGGCGTGGACATCAGGGAAAGTGTGAAGAGTGAATGGTGAAGAGTGAAAAAATCAAAAAAAGAGGGGTGCCATAGCAACGGGTGAGAAGCGGCGCGCAAGGGGAAATTGAAGCGGCGCGGCAGGAAAATTTCGGGGCTTTTTGATGCGGTCCGGGCACAGCAAGGGCGCGTTCTTTTGGGAACGCGCCCTTGTGTTGTCCGGGTTGGTGTTGGTTGCCTTCTTTACCAGGCGCGGCGGTAGCCGAGGTTGACGACCCAGGGGCGTTCGTAGCGTTGGGCCTTGTTGTATTCATAATCGAAATACAACTGGCCGTTGTCATTGATTTGATAGCCCACGCCGAGGCCGAGCTCCGTGCGCCAGCCGTCGAACCAGGGTTGATACTCGCGGTCGTCCACCGTGACTTCGCCTCCGTTGGTGTCGGTTTTCACGGCGCCAAACTTCAGATACGGCATCCATTGTCCGTAGTTCGCGCCGGTGCGCACTTGCAGGCGGTATTGCCACGCGTCGGAATCGCCGACGCGCACTTCGAGGTCGCGGCTCACGCCGTTTGAGACGGTGTAATCAGCGCCGTTGATCCAGGCCACGGCGACTTGCGCGAGGGGCTCGGTCCAGAAGGTGAGGAGTTTGCCGCTCGATGTTTGAATCGACGGGCGGACGAGGCGGCGGCCAAACTCGACCGACGCGCCTTGGGTGTAGTTGGTGTATTTGCCGCGGGAGACGAAGCCGTCCACTCCGCGGGCGTTGAGTTTGTTGCTGGTGCGGTCGAAGCGCAGGACGGCGTCAACGAACCAGTTTTGCTCGTTCATCCAGAGCGCGTAGAGGCCGGCGCCGACGGTGTTGCTGCTGCCGTCGCCGTATTGGTTGCGCACGTCGTCGAAGGTGCGGTCCTGGCGGGAGATGCCGATGAAGCCGCCGAGGGCGATCGTTGCCGTTTCGCGGCGCAGGAGTTTGTCCGCGCCGGCGGTGACTCCGTAGCTGTCCTGCTCGAAGGCGCTGCCGCCGAGCTCGGAGCTGGCGTTGAGGCGGTAGTTGTTGACGCGCATCCAGACGGAGCCCTCGTCCTCGTCCTTGGTGTCGCGGTCGCGGTGCGCGTAGATGTCGCCGAGGCGTTTGTGCACGCTGTCGAGATCGAAGTGCCAGGAGGGGCCCATGATGCCGGCGGTGAAGAGGATCGCGTCGGCTGCGCGGCTGAGGGCGTCGCCGCCGGAGAGGTAGAAGGCGGTGTCGTCGGGCATGATGAGGCCGCCGTCACCTTTGTAGAGCTGGAATGTGAACATGCCCGATTCGACGATGTTGGAGGTGAACACGGGATCGCCGTCGACGTAATCGACGACTTTGAGCGCGTAGGTGCGCGTGGCGTCGTCGATGGGTGTGAGGTTTGTCTGGGTGAACTCGACGTAGTGCGTGCCGGTGGCGAGGCTGGTCGCGCCTTGGACGATCAGCATGTCGGTGTTTTTGTTGGCGAGGTCCACGTTCATGTGGCTGGTCGTCGTGCCTTCGAGCGTGCCGGTGATTGTCAGGTTCGTGTAGGTGGTGGCGAGGCCGTTGTTTGTGCTGTAATGGATGCGGCCCGCGTTGCCGGTGAGGTTTTTGATTTGTTGCGCGTGGTTGTGCATGTCGAGCGCGCCGTCGAGAAACACGCGGCTGCTGGTCTGGATGGCGTTGGTGGTGCCGGTGCGCAGGGTGCTGTTGGCGCCGACGCGGGTTTCGCCGGTGTAGGTTTGCGCCTTGGTCAGCGCGACGGTGCCGCCGCCGATGGTGGAGACGTTGCCCGAGCCGCTGATGACGCCGGTGTAGGTGACGAGGTCGGAGCGGTTGAAGATGAGCGTGGTGGCGTCCGCGACGCTGACGTTGGCGGCGATGACGCCGCCGTCCCAGCCGCTGGTGTCGTCCCTGCCGATTTGCAACGCGCCTTGCTCGACGACGATGCCGCCTGCGATGTTGTTCGCGCCGGTGAGGGTGGTGGTGCCGGCGCCGCGCTGGACGAGGATGCCGGCGCCGGTGACGGCGCCGCCGTAAACGAGGTCGTCGGAGCGGTTGATGGTGAGTGTGCCGGAGTTGGCGACGGTGCTGGCGTCGGCGATCATGCCGGTGGTGGAGCCGCCCGCGCCGGTGCCGAGCTGGAGGTGCGCGCCGGCGCCGATTATGGTCGTGCCGGTGTAGGTGTTGTTGGCGGTGAGCGTCCACTCGCCGGCGGCGTTGAGGGCGAGGTTTCCGGTGCCGTCGATCGTGCCGGAGAATTCGAGGCCGGTTTCGGTGTTGGCGATGGCGAGGGTTTTGTCGCCGAGGCGGATGTCGCCCGCGCCGGAGACGTTTTGCAACGTCTGGTCGTAGCCGCCGAGGTCGAAGGCGGTGGAGGCGTTGATGGTGACCTTGGTGGAGGAGGCGATCACGTTGGCGACGCCGGCCTTGAGCGTGGCGGAGTTGATGAGCTGCGTCTGGCCGGTGTAGGTGGCTTGTTGCGCGAGCGTGATTTGTTCGGTGCCGCTGAACGCGAAGCCCGCGCCGGCGCCGCTGAGTTTGGCGCTGAGGGTTTTGTCGTGGGAGCCGGTCGGGTCGATTTCGACGAGGAGATCGGTGTGCGTGCTTTCGATTTGGGTGAGGCCGTAGTCGAGCACGATGCCGGTGCCGCTGACGTGCGTGGCTTTGTAACCGTAGTAGGTTTTGCCGACGATGGTGTCGCCGTCGTTGTTGTAGAAATCGACTGTCGAGTTTTGGCCGAGGGCGTTGGTGGCGCTGTCAACGAGGTCGTATGAGGCGGTGCCGATGATGGTGGACTCGGTGGCGGAGACGATGACTTTGCTGTTGAGCACGCTGTCGTTGAGCGCGTCCACGTCGAAGATGTGGCCGGTGAGTCCGCCCGTGCCGGGCGGTTTCGGGAGGTCGAGTCCGCCGAGCACGTCGGTGTGCACGCCGATTGTGCCGCTGGTGCCGTGCAGCGTGCCGGTGACGGTGAGCGTGTGTGGTTCGACCGTGGTGCCGGTCGTGCTGGCGTTTACGAAGAAGACGCCCGAGAAGAGGTCGAAGCCGCCGATCTCGCGGTCCTTGTCGAGCGTGGTTTCGGAGTTTTGGCCGAGGCGCAGCGTGGCGTCGGCAAGGGCGTTTTCCGCGTCGTCGTCGAAACGGAAGTAGGCGAGTTGCGAGTCGCCGCGGATGCCGACCGTGCCGGTGAAACCAAGTGCGGAGGGCTGAAGGCCGAAGGTCGCCCCGGGATCGGTGGCGGTGCTGTGGAGGTCAACGTAACCGGCGCCGGCGAGCGGGTTGGTGAGGGTCGTGGTCGCGTTGGAGGTGGTGGAGATTTGCAGGGTCGCGCCGGCGTCGATGCCGATTTCGGCATTGTTGGCGGCGTTGAGTTGGTGCGCGTCCCAATCGACGACGAGCGTGCCGGACTGGACGAGCGTGGCGGCTTGCTCCATGCCCGCGCCGGGGTCGGTGTCGATGATCCAGGTGCCCGCGCCTTGCTTGACGAGGGTGCCGGTGAACTCCGTGCTGCCGGTGACGGCGTCGGCGTGGCGTTGCGCGTTGAGCGTGTCGTTGCTGATGAGGGTGAGTTGCGAGTTTGTTCCCGCGATGCCGAGGTTGCCCGCGAGCGTGCTGCTGTTCCAGAGGCGGACTTCGTTGGCGGCGTCGGCGGCGAGGTTGATTGCGTAAACGGGGCCGGTGATGATGCCGCCGGTCGTGTTGGTGACGAGCGCCTGGCCCGCCGCATACACGCCGGTGTCGCCCGCGCCTTCGATGGTGCCGGAGTTGGTGAGCGTGCCGGAGCCGAGGAAATGCACGCCGACGATGTCGCCGTGGAGCAGGTTCATGGTGTCGTTGGTGTGCGCGACGCCGTCCTCGGCGATGAGCGCGGTGCCGGTGACGTTGACGTAACCTGTGCCGGTGAGGGTGGAGGCCGCGGCGAGATAAACGCCATAGTGACCGAGGATGGCGCCGTCGTTTATCAACTGCGTGGTGCCGCCGGCGAAAACGCCCTCGTTGATGATGCCGGTGGCGTTGTTGGTGATTTCCGCGACGCCCGAGCCCACGCCCACGCCGTAGCCGGTGCCGCCCGTGATGATGCCGGTATTCGAGATTGTGCCGCCCTTTTCGAGATACAGGCCGATTGCAATGCCTTCGATCAGGCCTGCGTTGGTGATGTGGACGGACTCGGAGGATTGGGCGCCGACGTTGTCCGTGGCGATGATGGTGCCGGAGTTGGCCAGGGTGCCGCCGTTCATGTAGATGCCGAAATTAACGCCTTGGATGATGCCGGCGGTGTCGTTTGTGACAGCGATGTCGGCGGTGGCGGTCTGGATGCCGTTGTTATCCGTGCCGATGATGGTGCCGGAGTTGTAAATGGCGCCTGCATCCATGTAGATGCCGAAATCGTGGCCTTGTATCAGGGCGCCGGCGGTGGTGTTGGTGATGGTGACAGGGGATGAGCCACCACGAATGCCGTTGCCGGTTTCGCCGATGACCGCGCCGGTGTTGGTGATGGTGCCGCTGTTGTAAGTGACGATGCCGCTATCGGCGCCGCGAACCAAGCCGGCGGCTTCATTGGTGACGATGATTGTGGCGGCGTTGTTGTTCGCGTAAATGCCAATGCCGCCGCCGGTGGAAGAGTCGCCGATGATGGTGCCGGAATTGCCGAGCGAACCGCTGCCGTGGAACTGCACGCCGATTTCGCCGCCCTTGAGGAGCATGGTGCTGTTGTTCGTGTGCGTGGCGCCATCGGCCAGTTCGAGAGCCACGCCGGAGACGTCGACGGTGCCGGTGCCCGAGAGGGTGGAGCTGGCGCTGAGGTAAACACCCTTGTTCCCGCCGACGAGGCCGTCGTTGGTGATTTCAACAGAGCCGCCCGCGTAGATGCCGTTGTTAATGGTGGCCCCGGCGTTGTTGGCGACGAGCGCCGCGCCGTCGTTCACTTTCACGCCCCAATCGTTCTCGCCGATGATGGTGCCGGAATTCGTGACGGTGCCGCCATTGACCAGTTCGACGCCATACTGATTGCCCTGAACGAGGGCGTCGGCGGCGTTGGTGACGAGTGTGGCGTTGTTCCACGACAGGATGCCGTGGGCGCTGTCGCCGATGATGGTGCCGGTGTTGGCGACCGCGCCGCCCGCGCCGAGGGAGACGCCGCTGGCGGCGCCTTGGACGATGCCGGTGTTGCTGACGAGCACGGCTTGATAATTGGCCTCGATGCCGTGGCCGCTTTGGCCGAGGACGGTGCCGGAGTTGGTGACCGCGCCGCCGGCGTCGAGCCGGATGCCGTGGCCGGAGCCTTGGATGAGGGCGTTGGTTGCGTTGGTGATTTCAGCGGGGCCGCCGGCCATCAGGCCGTCCTGTGTGACGCCAACAATGGTGCCGGAGTTCGTGACGGTGCCGCCGGCAACCAACTCGACGCCGTGCTGGTTGCCCCGGATGAGCGCGCCGGTGGTGTTTGTGACGAGAGTGGCGTTGTTCCAGGATATGACGCCGTGCGCGTTTTGGGCGATGATGGTGCCGGAGTTGGCGATAGTGCCGCCCGAGCCCAACTGCACGCCGTGATGGCCGCCTTGAATGAGGGCGCCGGTGGCGTTTGTGATTGCGGCGGAGCCGACGGCGTCAATGCCCTGGCCCACCACACCAATGATGGTGCCGGAGTTGCCAAGCGAGCCCGTGCCCTCGAAACGCACGCCTGTGGTGCCGCCTTGAATAAAAGCCTCCGCGGCGTTGGTGTGCGTGGCGCCGTTCGCAAGAATGAGAGCCGTGTCCGTGACGTCGATGGTGCCCGTGCCGGAAAGCGTGGAGTTGGCGCCGAGATAAACACCCAGGGCGCCGGTTATGCGGCCGTCATTTGTGACTTGCGTGGTGCCGCCCGCGTAAACGCCCTCAACGATGACGCCCGTGTCGGCATTGGTGACAATGGTCTCGCCGGTGGCGACCTGAACGCCCCAACCGGAGGCGCCGCCGGCGATGGTGCCGGAGTTGGCGATGGTGCCGCCGCCGGCCAGCTCGACGCCGATGATGCCGCCTTGGACAAGGCCGCCGGTGGTGTTGCTGATCGTGGCCTCGGCGCCGATTGCGGCATAAATGCCGTGCTGTCCGGTGCTGATGATGGTGCCGGAGTTGGCAACCGTGCCGCCCGCGCCGAGGGAAACACCCTTGCCGTTGCTCTGGATGAGGCCGGTGTCGGTGTTGCTGACGAACACGGCTTGATAATTGGCCTCGATGCCATGGCCGACGTCGCCGATGACGCTGCCGGAGTTGACGATGGTGCCGCCGGCGTCGAGCCGGACGCCGTGCCAGTATCCTTGCATGAGGCCGCCGGCGGCGTTATCGACTTCCACGATGCCGTTTGCGTAAATGCCCTGGCCGTTGACGCCGGTAATGGTGCCGGCGTTGCTGACGGTGCCGCCGACGCCCAGGTAGATGCCGCTGTCGGGGCCTTGAATGAGGGCTCCTGAATCGTTGGTGACGGTGACAAGGCCGCCTGAATAAATGCCATGGTTGTAGTCTATGCCGCCAATGATTGTGCCGGAGTTGGCGACCGTGCCGCCCGCGCTCAGGGAGACGGCGGTGACATCGCTCGTGATGAGGCCGTCGGCGCCATTGGTGATGGTGACGACTCCGACGGCGGAAACGCCGACACCGGCGCTCTGAATTGTGCCGGTGTTGCCGAGCGAGCCCGAGCCCTCGAAGACCACGCCGGTGGTGCCGCTTTTGATCAGGCCGTTGTTTGTGTGCGCGCCCCCGTTCGCCAGCGTGAGGCCGATGCCTGCAACGTCGATAATACCGGTGCCGGAGAGGGTGGAGTTCGCGCTGAGATAAACGCCGTTGGCACCGGTGATGGTGCCGTCGTTTTTCACTTGGGTGGTGCCGCCGGCGAAGATGCCGCCGATGATGGCGCCGCCTGCGTTGTTGGTGACGCGCCCCTCGCCGCCGCCAATTTGCACGCCCCATCCGCCGTCGCCTTTAATGGTGCCGGAATTTGTGACCGTGCCGCCGGTGGCGAGCACGATGCCATGCGTGCCGCCCTGAACGAGCGCGTTTTCAGCGTTGTCAATGGTTGCGACTCCGATCGCGTAAATGCCTGTGTCGCCGGTGCCCTTGATGGTGCCGGAGTTGCGAACGGTGCCGCTGCCGTTGAGTGATATGCCGCGATTACCACCCTGGATAAGGGCGTTGTTGGTATTGGTGATGAGCACAGAGCCGCCGGCATAAACACCGATGTTGCCATCGCCAATGACGGTGCCGGAGTTTGTGAGCGTGCCGCCACTCAGGAAATGCGCGCCCGTAACGCCGCCGCGAAGCAGGTTGTCGGCACCATTGGTGTGCGAGACTCCGTTTTCCGCAATCAAAGCGGTGCCGGTGACGTCGATGGCTCCGGTTCCCGAAAGGGTGGAGTTCGAGGAGAGGTAAACACCCCTGTTGCCTGAGATGTTTCCGTTGTTGATCACGGCCGTGGTGCCGCCGGCGTAAACGCCGCCGTTGATCGTGGCGCCTTCATAATTCGTGACCCGACCCTCGCCCGAGTTTATGCGGACTGCGTAGTCCGTCGTGCCGCTGATCGTGCCGCGGTTGTCCACTTCGCCGCCCTTGTTCAGAACCACGCCATTGGAGCGGCCTTGGATTGTGGCACCGGTTTCGTTTGTCACCTTCGCGATGTTACCCGCATAGAGACCGCGGTCTCTGCCGCTGATCGTGCCGTGGTTGGCTGCGGTGCCGCCCGCGCCCATGTGCAGGCCGTCGGTGTTGCCCTGGATGAGGCCGCTGGTGCTGTTGGTGACGAGCACCGAGACATAATTAGTTTCAATGCCGTGGTTGCTTTTTCCAACGATGCTGCCGGAGTTCGTGATTTCGCCGCCAGCGTTGAGTTGGATGCCGCGATAGCCGCCTTGGATGAGGCCGCCCGCGTCGTTGGTGATGATCGCGGCGCCGTTGTCCACATGAATGCCACGACTGGTGCCTGAAATGACGCCCGTGGATTTGTTGGTGATCGTCACGGCGCCCCGTCCGTAAGCGCCATTGGCATCGGATTTGGTGCCGCTAATCACGCCCGCATTGGTCAGTGTGCTGCCTCCCGCCATGTTCACTCCCGCGTTTCCGCCCCGCGTGTAACCGCCGGATTCGATGATGAGGTCGCTGGCCGAAGCGAACCAAATGCCCGCGCTCCCGACGTCCGTGGTCACGAGCGTTCCGGAAAGGCTGTATGTGCCGCCATTAAGCGCGAAGCTGTTAAGTGCAGTGCCGCTCGGGATGGGGTTTACCTGTCCCGGCATCGGCTGCGCAAAGGCCGCGAGAAGCGGGAGCACAAAAAAGATGTTGCGTTTGCGGGTGCGGATAGAGCGCCTCGCCTTGCCTTGATTTTGGTTTTGCATGATATTTTCCCAGTGCTTTCAGCGCACCATGTAGTGAATAAAGTTGATAAAATTAGTGTGAAATAATTCTGGTGATGAGATTTTACCAGCAGCCGATTAATGCAATTAATCGGTGATAAACCTATAGCGCTGGAGGAAAACGCGTCTCATTGAAAGAACGATTTTCTAAAAAAATTATTTTTTCGTCATTTTACACATATTCCATATGCACGATCGAACGAGCCACTTATAAACGAATTTATTTTTCAGGCTTCCGATGACAGGGCGGTTGTTTCTCGCAGTTCCCGTCAAAAGAAAACACCCGCGCCATTTGGCGTTTGATACGCCCAAGGCGCTTACTTCGTTGTTGCGCAAAAACCGTTGCCGTTAACCGGCGGGAAGGGCTGGCGGATCGGTTCGGCCAAATGCGGGTCGGCCTCGCGGGCAAGCGCGACGAGTTCGTCGATCACACGCGCGGGGTCCTCCTCGTAACGGGCCTTGGCAAAGTTTTCACTATAAGCGCGATAGGTCGCCGGAGCGGTCATCCACTGGTCGATGATCTCCGCAAAATTATCCGCGTTGCGAATGATGCTGCTGCCGGCGGTGTTGCGGAAATACTTCAGCGTGAGCTTTTCCTGCGGCATCACCCCGCCGAAGCCATTAAAAATAATCGGGCAGGAAAAATGCAGCGCCTGCGCGCAGGTGGTCGTGCCGCCACGAGTGACAATCGCATCGGAGGCCTGCATGAGCAAGTGCACCGATTCCGAGTAACCCTCGATATGGCAACGAAATCCGGGGTTCTCGGCTCGCCAGCGCATGAGCTTGTTATACACGTCGCGGTTGTGTCCGCAAATAATGATGGCCTGGCAGCGGTCGCGATGCTTCACCAGCGCGGGCAGGAGCTCGAAATGGTTGTTGGCGCCATTGCTGCCGGTGGCGAGAAACACGGTAAACGCATCGGGACGCAACCCGTAGCGTTTTTTCCGCGAGATGGCGCGCTGGGCCGCGTCAACCTCTTCGAGATGCGCGCTGGGGCGCATGAAGTGACCGCGCACGAGCGTGCGGGCCGCGACCATGCCGAGTTTTTTAACCGCATAGTCATTGGCGGTTTTCGTGCGCGAAATGTAAAGGTCAACCGTGGGCTCCACCCAGTTGCGACTGTAGCCCCAGCCGCCGGAAAACTCGCCGCAATACGTGGCGCAGCGCACGCGTTCGTGGCCGAGCAACTTGCGCGCAAGCTGGAAATAACCGCGGTTCAGGCAGTCGTGCACACTGAGCACAAGATGCGGGCGGTATTCGCAAAGCACATTCCTGTAATAACCGCGGCCTAGCACGACGCTGTGGTTGTTGAGCCGGCCGTATATTTCCACGAACCCAAAAAACGCCGTGTGCAAAAACGGGATTTTCTTTTGTATCCAGTTATAAAAACTGACACCGCCCCGGTTGAGCATTGAGGATTTTTCAAGCATTTGCTCGATGCGCACATCAACATGGCCGGGATACAACTGGTAGCACCATTCCGCAAAAGCCTGCGCGCGCGCGTCGTGCCCGCCGCCGGTGCTCGACGTGAGCACGAGGATGCGGAGTTTTTCAGGGGAGGACTGTGCGGGCGCGTCGCTCATCGGTCTCCAAAATAATGCGCGGCGATCGCACGCAGCAACCGGCCGGGCAGCAAACGCGCGCCCAGCGGCGCGAGCCTGGCCTGAAAAAACGAGCCCGAACGCACGGTGCCGGAACGCCCGCGATAGAGCGCGCGGCGAAGGTCGCGCGCGGCGCGTTCGGGCGGCGGCGCGGCGTTGAACTGCGCGTCAACGGTCTTCCACACGGAAGCCACGCGCCCGTCTTGCGCGCCCCCGGCGGGATTCCCGGCCCCGGGCTGCATGACGCGGTTAAACGAGGTGCGATAATCACCCGGACGGAAATCAATTACGCACACCGGGGTGCCGCGCGCCTCAAACGCAAGGCTGGCGCTGAGCGCGGAAAGGCCGGCCTTGGCCATGTTGTAGCCGCTCATGTAGGGAAGCGGAAAATCGACAACCAGCGAGGAGATGTTGACGAGGCAGCCGCGCCTGCGCGCCTGCATGGAGCGAAACGCCGTTTGCGCCAGGCGGGCCGTCGTGGCGAGCATGGCGTCGAGCTGCCTTTGCCAAAGCGAAAAATCCACGGACGCAAAAGGCGCGAACACACCGTAGCCGGCGTTGTTGATGACGAGGTCGAAAGAGCGCGTCAACCCGAGCGCATCGGCCGTCGTGCCCGTCTCGCCCGCATCGCAGGCGGCGTTTTCCAGCGCCGTCATCGCGGCGTCGGGATCATCGAGATCAAGCGCGACGGGCGTGAAGGCGCCGGGGTGTTTTTGCGCAAGCGGCGCGAGCCGCGCGGTGTCGCGCGCGGTGCCCCACACGCGCACGCCCTCGGCGAGAAGCATTTCGGCGATGGCGCGCCCGATCCCGGAAGACGCGCCGGTGATGAAGGCTGTTTTGTGTTTCCGGGAAAGCATCGCGACAGAAAAACCGCGTCACACTTTTCTCAACACGATCGCCACGTTCGCGCCACCGAAGCCGCTGCTGTTGTTAAGCGCGTGCGTGACTTGCCTGGTTTCCGTTTTCCGGATGATGTTCAGGTCGGCGCAGCCGGGGTCGATTTCGGTGATGTGCGCGGAGCCGGGAATAAACCCCTCGCGAAGGGCGAGCGCGCAAAAACCGGTTTCCATCGCGCCGGCGAGCGAAAGGCCGTGGCCGGTGAGCGCCTTGGTGCTGCTCACGAGCGGACGCGCCCCCGCGTCGCCAAACACCGAGCGAATCGCCTTCGCCTCGGAAAGGTCGCCGATGGTCGTCGAGGTGGCGTGCGCGTTGATGTAATCAATGTCGGCGGGGTTGAGCGCCGTGGAGCGAAGCGCATGCCGGATGGCGGTCGCGAGCCCGGAGCCTTCGGGGTGCGAAATGGCGACATTATGGCCGTCGGACGCCTGCCCCCAACCGAAAACTTCGCAATAGGGCGTGGCGCCGCGGCGAAACACTTCCTCCTGGCTTTCGAGCACAAGCGCCGTCGCCCCGCCCGTGCCCACAAATCCATCGCGCGCGGCATCGAACGGACGCGAGGCCTTGGCGGGATCGGTTTGCTGCGAAAGCGTGCGCATGCCGGCGAACGGCAGGATCGCGTCCATGTTGCCGTCCTCCGCGCCGACGACAAACATGCGCTTCTGGCGTCCGCGCGAGATTTCATCAAAGGCAAACCCGAGCGCGTGCGACGACGACGCGCACGCCGACGAAAACCCGGTTGACGCGCCCTTGATCTTGTAATGCGCGACGAGGTTGAAGTTAAGCGTGCCGGCGATGGACGCCACAATCCCGAGCGGCGGGCAGCGCATGACGCCCTGCGTGTGCATGCGGTGCAACAGGTGGCCGAGCATTCCGGGAGTGCCGCCCGACGCTGCGTAGAGGCCGGTGTCCTCATTGGAAGTGTCGGCTTCGGAGAGCCGCGCATCCTCGACCGCCTGCTGCATGGCGCACCAACCGTAAAAGGCGTTCGGCCCCATGCTGCGAAGCGTGTCGCGACGCGGACAATATCGGTCGGGATACGTCCAGTCCTCGGGATCAAAGGAATCGGTGCTGAAATCCTTGATGGGCGCGGACACCTTCACGGGGCAATCCGGCCGCTGGAACGGCGGATAAAGCGCCATCCCATGTTTCAACTCGCGCAGGCTTTGGCTGACGCTTGCCGCGTCATTGCCAATGCTGGTGATAAAGCCGAGGCCGGTTATAAAAACTTTGGACATGAGTGGAAACGGACAAAGACACACGGCATTTCATGTGGTGGCAAAAAAATAGTGGCGGCGGCCATTCCGGCCGCCTGATTTTTTACGTTTTTTTAAGCAACGCAAAAGACCCGCTTCTATTTTGCCTCCCCAACCTCCGGTGTTTTCGCCACTTCCGGCGCCGGCTCGGCATAGCCGAACGTGAGCGTGATTTCCTCGGCGATCACGGCTTTTTCCTGGCCCACGCGGATGGCGCCCTCGAATGTGGCGAGGGGCATGTGCACGCGCTTTGGCTTTACCGAAAGCGTGAGCAGGTCGCCGGGTTTGCACACGCGGTGGCAGCGCACGCCGTCGCACGAGGTGAAGTAGATTGTCTTTGGGTCGATGGGCTTGTCCTCATTGCCCGGCTCGGCGGGAAGCGCGCCCTCGATAATCGCAAACACGGCGAGCTGGCCGAGCGCCTCGAGCATCAACGACGCGGGCATGACGGGGTTGTCCTTGAAATGGCCCTGAAGGAAAAACTCCTCGCCGGTGATCTGGTATTTGCCCTGCGCGCCCGAGTTGCCGACCGAGGCCTCGTTGAGAAAAAGGAAGGGCGGCTGCATCGGCATGACGGCGGCGATTTGCTCGATGGGGAAAAACCGCGTGGGTTTTGGCAAGGGCAGCCCGCGGAGCTTGCAATCAATGAAAATCTTCACGTCGCCAACCGTGCGCAAGTTGCGCAACTCGTCGTTTTGAATCTGCACCTGAAGCACTTCCTCGGTCAGGATCACGATCTCCATCATCGTGAGCGAGTCGATGCCGAGATCGTCGACGAGGCGCACGTCGTCGGTGTTTTCGCGGAGCTTCGGGCGCAGGTCGGACTCGACGTAGCGCTCGATGATGCCAATTACGATCGCGGGCACGAGCGAGGGCTCGCGCGAGGACTGGAACTTAATCGCAGCCTCAACCGTCGCGGGCGAGCAGCGTTTGAGCGAATTGCGCAACGCCTGCTCGGGCGTCTCCGCGGTTTGTGTGTCGCCGACGGGTGCCGGCGCGTTGTTATCGTTCACTTCGAGAGACATGTTTGTTTTCAAAAAAAGATTCTGGTGCGACCCGGAGACCGGATTAGGCCTCGTTTTCGGCAAGCCAGCGCTCGACTTCAATCGCAGCCTGGCAACCCATGCCCGCGGCCGTGATGGCCTGCCGGTAAACATGATCGGCGCAATCCCCCGCCACATAAACGCCGGGGATGTGCGTGCGCACTTGCGAGCCGGCGGCGGGCTTCAGGTAGCCCTGTCCGTCGGTCACGAGCGCGTCGGCAAACGGCGCGGTATTCGGCTCGTGGCCGATCGCGACAAACAGCCCCTTGATCGGCAAAACGCTCTCGACGTCGTTGTTCACATTGCGAACGCGCAGTCCGCTGACCGCGCCCTCCGCCACGCCCTCGACCGCCACCGGCACGCTGTTCCAGACCATCTCGATCTTCGGATGCGCCACGGTGCGCCCGGCCATGATCTTCGACGCGCGCAACGCGTCGCGCCGGTGCACGAGGTAAACCTTGCTCGCGAAACGCGTCAGGAAAAGCGCCTCCTCGCACGCGCTGTCGCCGCCGCCGATCACCGCGATGTCCATGCCGCGGTAAAACGCGCCGTCGCACGTGGCGCAGGTCGAAACGCCCTTGCCGCCGTAAAGCTCCTTCTCGCCCGGCACGCCCGTCATGCGCGGCGCCGCGCCGGTCGCGATGATGACCGCCTTCGCCAAAATCTCGCGCTCCTCGGTGCGCAATTTCAGCGGAGTTGACGCAAAATCAACCGACACCACGCGCCCCGTCTCGAAGCGCGCCGAAAATTTCGCCGCCTGCTGGCGCAGGTTGTCCATGAGCTGAAAGCCGTCCACTCCCTGCGGGAAACCGGGAAAGTTCTCCACTTCCGATGTCGTTGTGAGCTGTCCGCCCGGCTGCCCCCCCTCGAGCACGAGCGGGGAGAGATTGGCGCGCCCCGTGTAAATGGCGGCGGTGAGCCCCGCGCAACCAGTGCCGATAATGACGACGTTTTCAACGGAATGTGACATGCCCTTGATATGAGGCGAAAACCTTCGCGAAAGGAAAGGGCAAATATTCGCCCCCCGCATTTTGGCCGTTTTTACAATCGCGTTTCCACAAGCCGGAAAAATTATGGGAATTATTTTGTAACATTTACTGGACACCTCGTGTCAAAAAGCCCACCTATTCAGCCTTGGCACGGCATATTATGCATGCTGCGCCCGCGTAGTATTACATCAATCCACGCCAAGCAAAGATTAACTACATAACATTCCACATGAAGAAAACCGCTTCCTTGAAGATCGCCGGCGCTGTCCTCGCCTCCGTTCTCTCAACCCTGGCAATTCGCGCTGATCTCGCCATCAACGAAAACGTAAGCCTCTTCGGCTACGCCGCCGGCTCGATCACTTACAACAAAGTGCAGCAGCAAGGCACCGACACCACAATGGATATCGATGCCGCCAAACTCGGAGTGACGCTCGATTTCTCGCCAATCACCGCGACCATCAGCGGTTACACCGATGCCGGCGCCAGCAAAATCCATCTGCTCGACGCCTACGTCAGCTACGACTTCGGCAGCAAGCTCAAGCTCTCCGCCGGACGCTTCGTCACCTGGCTCGGCTACGAATCGTTCGACCTCGTTGACAACACCTTCAGCTCATACGGCAACGCGACCATCTCCGATTCACTCTTCAACAACATCCTCCCCAGCTATCAGCAGGGCGTGCGAATTGAATACGTGAACGACAAGGCCAAGCTCGGCCTCTCCGCCGTCGATTCCGTTTACAACGTGAACGACGAATTCTACCGCGGCGACGGCGACGTGCGCGACGGCTTTGGCGTTGAAGGCAACTTCACCTACACCGAAGAGCAATGGACGCTCGGCATGACCCTTGCCTACCAATACACCAAGGCCGGTTATCAGGATTTCGGCGGTGTCGATCCCTATGCCGACGAACCCGAGACCTTCACCGCCGACATCTGGCTCGAGCGCAAAATCGGCGAAGACATCACCGTTGCCGGCGAAATCGTCCTCATGCGTGAAAAGATCAAGGGTGCCGACGCCAAGAACACCTTCTACGCCATGCTTATGGCCAAGCAGCAAATCGACGAAAAGATCGCGATTGCCGGCCGCTTCAGCTTCGGCGACAGGAAAGATTACGGCAACTTCTGGAAAGTCACCGTTTCGCCCGTCACATACGAAGTCACCAAGAACCTCGAAATCCGCACCGAGATGGGATACACCCGTTTCGACAAGGAGCTTCGCGACAATGGCATGGTCAAGTATGAATTCATGGCCGGAGTCCAGGCCGTTCTGAAATTCTAAAAAAGAAGCTTTTTAAGTTTTCCATCACGGCCCGCCCCCTCGCTTGAAGGGGCGGGCCGTTGTTTTTAATGGCGTTTCGAGGCGCCATCCCGTTTTTTAGACAACTTCGCCAATCGCAAATCCGTGAGCACCGCCGACACCACTGTTTACACACTCGCCGACCTCGAAACCTGGAGCCGCCCCGGCACGCACCTCGCCGTGCTCGGCCGCCCCATCGCGCACTCGCTCAGCCCCCTCATGCACAACGCCGCGCTCGCCCAAATGACCGCGCGCGACCCCCGCTACCGCGACTGGCGCTACCACCGCTTCGACATCGCCCCCGAGGACCTCCCGCGCGCGCTGGCAATTTTTCACGAGAAAAAATTTCACGGCCTCAACCTCACCGCCCCGCACAAAGTGATCGCGCTCGACTGCGTCGCCGAAATCGACCCCGCCGCCGCCCCCGCCGGGGCCGTCAACACATTGACATGGACCGCCAACGGCTGGCACGGCGCCAACACCGACGGCCACGGTCTCGCCACCGCCATCCGCGAAACGCTCGGCCTCGAACTCCGCGACTCGCACATCCTCCTCCTCGGCGCCGGCGGAGCCGCCCGCGGGGCCGCCGTCGAGTGCCTCCAGCGCCGCTGCGCCAGCCTGGCCATCGCCAACCGCACCCGCGCCAACCTCGACGCCCTCCTCGACGCCATGCGCCCCCTTGCCGGCGATATCCCGCTATCAGCCTTTCAGCCCTTCAGTCATTCAGCCTTTCTCATAATCAACGCCACCAGCTCCGGCCTGCGCCCCGCCGACGCGCCGCCCATCGACCTCGCCGCCTTCCCCGCAAACGCTCGCCCGCTCGCCGTTTTCGACATGATCTACAACCCGCCGCAAACGCCGCTCCTCGCGCAAGCCGCCGCGCTCGGCATCCCCCGCGCCAACGGCCTCTCGATGTTGATCCACCAAGGCGCGCGCTCCCTCGAAATCTGGACCGGCGAAAAAATCCCCGTCGAAGCCATGCGCAACGCGCTGCAAAAAGCCAGGAAACCAGAAAGCCGGGGAACCAGAAAGCCAAAAGGCCAGAATCCCAAACCCTAAACTCCGAAACACCCTTTGGCGCGGCAGCGCCCAATCCAAAATCGAGAATCCAAAATCGAAAATCATCCCTCCCATGTCCTTTTCCTACACCGCCGTCCTGCTCTCGATTGTTCCCGTCTTCGGACTGGTCGCCATCGGCGTGGGATTGCGCGCGTTCAAATGGGTGACGCCCGAGGCCGACGGCAGCATCATGCGCATGGTCGTCAACTGCCTCTATCCCTGCCTTATTTTCGAAAACGTCCTAAATAACGACGCGCTCCGCAACCCGGCCAACCTCGCCGCCGCGCCCGTTTCCGGTTTTATTCTCATGGGCAGCAGCATCGTCGCGGCGCTCTACCTCGGGCGGCTTCTCGGGCTCACGCAAGGCCACGGCCTGCGCACCTTCGCCTTTGCTTCGGGCATAAACAACTACAGTTATTTTGCGCTTGCCGTTTGCGGCGCGCTATTCGGCCTGCACTCGCCCGTTATCGGGCTCACACTTGTGCACGCCGTCGGCGGTGAAGCAGCGGTCTGGACCGTCGGCATCTTCGTGCTCGCCGGTCTTTCGCTGCGCGAAGGCTGGAAAAAACTCATCAACGGTCCGCTGATCGCGCTCATGCTCGGACTCTTTTTCAACCTCACCGGCCTGCGCGAACACATTCCCGGCTTCCTCATGGAAACGATCCACCGCTGCGGCCTCTGCGGGCTGACCATCGGCATCATTCTGATCGGCTGCACAATCCACGAATACCTCGCGCATCCCTCGGCGCTCTATCACTCGCGCGTGACCCCCATCGCCTGCATCCTGCGCCTCGGCGTGTTTCCGCTGGTTTTTCTGGTGGTTGCCAAATACCTGCCCTTCACGGACGACATGAAATGCGTGCTGATCGTGCAAGCCGCGATGCCCGCCGGCATGTTCCCGATAGCGATTGCGAAACACTACAACGGCCAGCCCCTGACCGCCGCGCAAGTGGTGATCGGCACGACAATCCTCGGCATCATCACGATCCCCCTTTGGATAAAATTCGGCATGGCCTGGGTGTTTTGAAACAGTCGAACGGTTTGATTCTTGACCAAAACTGAGCTTGCCAATTGTGGTGAAATTTAAAGTATCATTTTAAATTTCACCACAATGAAATACATCAACAGACAACTCGAGCCAGTGCTGCTCAAGGCGGCGCGTCAGTTTCCCGCCGTGGTGCTGACCGGTCCGCGGCGCGCCGGCAAAACCGAAATCCTCAAACACTGTTTCCCCGACGCCGCCTACCATCTGCTGGAGGATCCCGACCTGCTTTCCCGGGTGAGAAGCGACCCGCGCTCCTTTCTGGACGAACAAACATTGCCGGTCATTCTCGACGAAATCCAAAACGCGCCCGAGCTGCTCTCCTACATACGCACCCACATTGATGCCGCCCCGCGCAAGACCGGACGCTGGCTGCTCGCCGGCTCGCAAGAATCCGCGCTCATGACCGGCGTCAACGAGTCGATGGCCGGACGTGCCGCCATCCTCCACCTGCTGCCCCTGTCGCAAACCGAGTCGCCCAAGGTTGACCTGTTCACAGGCGGCTTTCCCGAGGTGATCGCCCGCCCGTCGGCCCGCGAACTCTGGTTTTCCTCCTACCTGCAAACCTACCTCGAACGCGACGTGCGCTCCATCACGCAAATCCGCGACCTCGGCACATTCCGCCGCTTCATGGGCCTGCTCGCCAGCCGCCATGGACAGGTTTTGAACAAAAGCGACCTCGCCGCCCCGCTCGGCATATCCGTCCCCACAATCGGACAATGGCTGGGCATTTTGGAAACAACCGGCCTGATTGCGCTCATACCGCCCTATTTCGAGAATTTCGGCAAACGGCTCGTCAAATCGCCAAAACTCTACTGGCTCGACCCCGGGCTCGCCTGCCATCTGCTCGCCATCCAAACCCGCGTTGAACTCGAACGATCCCCGTTCCTCGGAACCCTATGGGAAGGTTATGTGGCCTCCGAAATCCTCAAAAACCAAATCAACCGTGGCGCGCGCAAGGAACTTTATTATTTCCGTGACGAACGCGGCTTGGAAGTGGACTTCTTGGTTCCCGCCGGCAAAGGCCGCGTCCACCTCGTCGAAGCCAAAGCCACGCGCACGCCCGCTCCCGCGATGGCCGTCCCCATGCGCTCACTGGCCGCCGCGATGAAAGACAAGATTGCCGACGCCTACTTGGTGCACCGCCCCGCCAAAACCCCCGCGCCAACCAGCGCGCTCGCCCCGGGAGTCTCCGCGGTGAGTCTTCCGGAGCTGGTTGAGAAATTATGATAACCAATCGCCGCGCCCACTTTCTTGAAAATTGAACATGCAATATTCAATTTTCAAGGAAGTGCCTGCAAAACTCTACTCTAATTTCCCACCCTCTGTTTCTTTTCATATTCCTCATGCTGCCACTTGGAATACTCGCTGGCGCATTGATCACAGATAAACTTGCGATCCACGATATCATCCGTGCGCACACATCCACCCAAAGTATAATCAACCCCATTGGGAAAACGCTTTTCGTGCGCTTCCATATAATCTTGGGAAGGCGGCATCGGATATCCATATGAAATGGCAACCTGAGCAAACCTCATCCGCTGGTTGTGCAGTTTGCACACAGACGCATCATATATTATATTCTGACCCTCTTTAATTCTTATTATGAGATTATGCCAGGAAACCTCTCTTTTAATCCCTCCGCAAACGGGGCGCGGTGAATGGAGGCTGTCTATTGTGGGCATGCTTTTTTGATATATTGTAACATCATAAAATCGGTTTGGTATAAAATTGGGAACACCATGTTCCTCTATAAGAAATCCCCTTGCGCCGAAATCATTCAAATCGGCGGAGATCCCTTTTATCGTGGTGATGCCGTATTCGCTGCGCTCCGTTTCTATTCGTGCTTTGGTATCAAGAATGCGCTCGACGGATAACACCTTTGTCACGCCCTTTGAAAACAACAGCGGTCCTTCGTCAGCCTTTCTGTCACTGCACGCCGTAATCCAACACAAACAGAACAGGGCTGAAAGCACCAAGAATGTGCGCGCGCGAAAGGATTGGTTAAACGAATTTATGGAGGGTTTCATTACGTGTGTCTTTCTTCAGGTAACGATTCAACGGCCATATTATTAATATAAAAAAGAGTCCGGCGCCGTTTCCAACTCCAGCGCAGCGAGGTATTTCAAAGCGTCCGCCTGGCACGAGCCGCACATTTCCGCCGTTGGCCGGAGGCTGGCGCAGACGGACGGGCGCGACGGCTGGCCGAACAATTCGCAGCGGAAATCCGCCAGCAAGTGCGCGCAGCGTTCGCCGGCCTTTTTTCCGTCCGGCATCCCCGGCATCGGCGAGGAAATTGACGGCGCGATGCAACACGCCCCGCAATTTGGACGGCAGGAAACCTCTTTCATCCCGCAAATGGAACCCGCGCGCCCCGCGCTGTCGAGTTTCGGATCACGATTTCGCCGCCGTCCCGGCGTTCCCGGCGCAACCGAAGTCAGGGAACGGTCCGGTCAAATTTGCCCTCCCTCAAAAAATGCACCGCCTGCGCGGCAACGGGACGGCTCAGCAATATCCCCGTGTGCGAATGCGGCATGACGATGTGGTCGCACATTCCGTCCAACCGGGTGCTCGCCACGCTCACCGTGCCGTCGCTTTCGCGTTTGATCCAGTGGGAAAAAAGCGGATTGAGCGTGCGGTTGCCCGCGATGATGCCGAGTTCTGCGCCTTTTGGAAACGCCTTGAGTGAAAGCTGGCGCGGCAATGAATCATCGCCCGTGCCGAGTCGCGGGCCATTGACTCCCGTGAACCAGTGGAAAGGCGGAAAACCGCGCAACCGGTCGGGAAGCTCGCTGCCGTGATTTGGCGGGGCAATCATCACGATGCGCCCGAGGTTTTTCGGCAGGCAATCTCCGCACTCGCGCAACCAAAGGCGCACCACAATGCCGCCCATCGAATGAGTCACAAAATGTATCCGCGGCGCTTCGGCGGCACCGTTTTCGAGAAGCAACCGCGGAAGCCACTGCGCGCCGAGTTTTTCGAGTGGCAATTTGCGCGACGGATAAGTGCGGTTGACCACGCGATACCCCGCTTCTTCGACCGCGCGCGCAATACGCGACATCCACCGGCACGTGACTCCGACTCCGTGGAGCACGACAACCAAATCGCGTCCATCGTGTTGCAAGGCGTCTGGTGTGTTCGCGGGCATTTGTGAGGCTTTGTTTTCAACGCGGATTAAACGTTCATGCGCGATACAAGACAAGACCGCTGATTCATCGGCGCGCACGGACATCTTTACGGAGTGCTCCTTGGGTTTTCACCTCCCGAACAGGGCGCGCCTTCATCGCGTCCGGCGTCCTGGAGAACGCCGCTCCTATTGGCATGCGCTTTTCGCCAGAATTTTGAGATGTGCCTTACCCGCCCCCGCCTGTTTTGCCTGTTGCAGACCCGTCCCGAATCCGCATTATAACGCGCATTCCAATTCCTCCATGTCAGCCATCGACGAAGACATTGTCCGCGAGTATTTCGAGCAAAACGGATTTTTGGTGCGGCAGGTTCGCAAATACGAAGTCATGGCGCGCAAGAAAACCGGCGACGAGGAAATCGACCTGCTCGTCTACAACCCCGCCTATCAACCCGGTTCGCGCAAGCCGGACTTCTTCCTCCTTTCGGGCGAGCTGCCCTTTGTGCATCGCGGCATCATCGCCGTGAAAGCGTGGCACACCGACCGCTTCACACCCGGAACACTCAAGAACAGCCCGGAGATTTTCAGTTTTCTGGAGCAGGATGTGCTCAAGGAAGTGTCGCGATTGTTTCCGCCCGACGCCGCCGGCGCGGAACCCGGAAGCGCGGAGCAGCCAGCCAAAATCCTCGTGCTGCCAAGCCTCCCCACAGCGGAGCCGTTTCGCTCGCAAAGCGTGCAGTTGCTCAAGGAGCGCGGCGTCGACGCGATCATATCGTTTCGCGCCATGCTGATCGACCTGCTCGAGCGCATCGAGGTGAACCGCAGCTACGGAAAAAGCTACACGCTTCAAGTCATGCGCATCTTGAAAAACTACGACCTGCTCAAGGACACGCAAATGGAGCTGCTCCCATGAAAATCGGATTCCTCGGAGGCAGCTTCGACCCCATTCACTACGGGCACCTCGTCGCCGCGCAAGATGCGTTCGAGCAGCACAAGCTCGACCGCCTCATCCTCGTGCCCGCCGCTCAAGCCCCGCTCAAGCCGCGCGACGCGCAATGCCCCGCGGCCGACCGACTGGCGATGGTGCGCGCCGCCGTCGGATGGGACACGCGCTTCGAGGTTTCCGACTACGAACTGCTCAAGGGCGGCATCAGCTACACAATCGACACCGCGCGCCATTTCCGAAAACAATTTCCCGACGACCAGCTCCACTGGATCATCGGCGGCGACCAGCTCCCGCGCCTGCACCTCTGGCGCGAAATCGGGGAACTGGCAAAACTCGTGGAGTTCATTTTTCTTGAACGCCCGGGGCACCCCGCGAAAACGCACACACCCGTTCCCGGACTGCGCCTGCACCGCTGCGACGGGCACCTCATCGAAATCAGCTCGACCGAGCTGCGCGCGCGCGTCCGGGGCGGCCTGTCGCTCAACTACCTCGTCCCGCACAAGACGATTGAATTGATCCGCGAAAAAAATCTTTATCGCTGAGGCAAAAACATCCACTGCTCACACGCGCACGCCCGCCTTTCACTCACAGCACCACACACAACACCAATTGCATGAAATCCAAAACCGCCAAGCCCGCGAAAAAACGCACCGCAACCGCCGCCGCAAAAACCGCCCTCCCCGTCCCCCCGTTGCTTGAAATTGTGTGCCGCGCACTCGATGAAAAAAAGGCGGGCGAACTGCGCGTGCTGCGCGTGAGCGAGCAATCGTCAATCACGGACTATCTGGTCGTCGCCACCGGCACCTCCGAGCCGCACCTCCGCGCGCTTCGCGTGGAACTCGAAAAGGCAATCGACGCCACCGGCACGCACATCATCGGAATGGACACCGGCGAACCCGGCAGCGGCTGGCTGGTGATCGACGCCTTCGACGTGATGATCCACGTCCTCACGCAGGAAAACCGCGAACGCTACTCCCTCGAAAACCTCTGGAAGGACGCCAAGGAAATTTCCGTGAACGAATTGTTGGGCATTAAAAAGCCGAAAGCCAGGGCAACCAAGAAAGCCGTCAAATCAACAACAGCCAAACCCGCCGCAAAAAAGAAACCGGCCGCGAAAAAAACACCGGCAAAGAAAGCTCCCGCGAAAAAACCCGCCGCCAAGAAGCCGGCGCGCAAAAGGGCGGCAAAATAAACTCGGGCGGACGTCTTTTTAACAATCCGCCCGAAACGCACTGACGCTCACAACCGCCACCGGCCTCGCATTGCGACGAGGACACCCAGCGCCACTAGCAACCAGAGCGAAGGCGCTCCACCGCCGCCGCCACCGCCACTGTCGCTGTTGTTGCCAGAATTACCGCCCGTATTGGTGCCGCTGGTGGATGGATTGACCGTCACAGTAGCCGGATTGCTAGTGACGCTACCACCTTCATTGGAAACAATCACGCGATACTGGCCGGAATCGGTTGTGGTGTGGTTGTAGATTTTAAGCGAATTGGCATCAATCACGTAGTGATTCGAAGCGGTGATGTTCCCGCCGTCCTTTTGCCAGACGCTCGTCAGTGCGCCCGCGCCCGTTGCCGTGAATGTCAGCGTGAGCGGCCCGCCGACCCCTTGCGTGGCCGTGATGTTTTGCGGGTGTTTTGTGATCACGGGTGGTGAAACAGGAGCGTCGGTCGCACTTACCATCAGCGTGGTGACTTCGTTCGTGGCGAGGTTGAGCTTGCGGATGACGGAGTTGTTGGAGTCGGCGATGTAGAGGTTTTGATACGTGGAATCGAGCGCAAGCGCGGTGGGCTTGTTAAAGCGAGCGCTGGTGCCAGTGCCGTTGGAATACCCCGCCTGCCCGGCCATGCCCGCGAGCGTGGTAACGCTGCCGTAATTGTCCGCGCGCCGGATCGTATGGTTGCCGGTGTCGGCAACGTAAATGTGATTTGCGCTCGCGGCGATTCCAGCGGGACGGTTGAAGCGCGCCGCCGTGCCCGAACCATCAAGGGAGCCTGCCTGTCCGGTGAGTCCCGCAATCGTGTAGGTGTAGAAATAGGGTGGCGATCCGAATTCCGCATCATAATAGGTGATCCGGATTGTGTGGTTGCCAGTATCGGCGATGACGAGGCCTGAATTGCCGGGAATCTTTGCGAGCGCGGAAGGCTCCCTGTATCTGGCGTAACTGCCGTAGTCGTCTTCCGCTCCAGGCATGCCGGATGCGCCGGATATCGTGCTGAGCACGAGCCCGCTGCCAGTGTTATAAATGCGCGAGATCGTGTGTTTTTGTGTTTCGGTAATGAAAAGCGTGTCAGCGGGCGTGATGGTGATTCCGCTGGCATCGCCGAAATCATAGGTGTGATAAGCTCTGGAAACGCCTCCTGCTGTTGTGATTCGGCGCAGGGCATTGTTGCCGGTGTCGAGAACGTAAACAAGTTTGTCGGCTTGCGTGAACACGAGGCCCGTGGGGCTGTTGAAACGGGCGTTGGTGCCGGTGGTGGAATTCGCCGTGCCGGACTGGCCGACGGCACCGGCAAAGAGCGTGGCCTTGCCGGTGCTAAGCGTCACGCGATGAATGGTGTGCGCGTCAGCGTCGGAAACGTAAAGCGTGCCGCTGGCGATGAAGAGGCCGGAGGGCGTGGCGAAGATCGAGTCGATCACTGCGAGGCTTGTCGCGGCGGTCGTGAGGGCGGCGCCGATGCCATTTGAGACAACGCAGCGGTATCTGTAGCCGTTCATGGAGGCGGTGGCGTTGGAAAGCACGAGGCTGGCGGTGTTGGCGCCGCTAACAGTGCTGCCGTTGGAAAGGTTTGTCCATGCGCCGCCGCCATTGGTGGATACCTGCCATTGATAGGATGCGGGCGCGGGATTGGCGTCGATGCTCACGGAGAATGTGACGGAGCCGCCAATGACGCCAACTTGCGAGGTGACGGGGTTGTTTTGCACCGGCGCCCATTGCACGGTGAGCGAGGCGGCGTTGGTGGTGACGGAGCCGCATTCATTGGTGGCGACGAGGTGGTATTGGTTGTTGTTCATCGCGGCGCTGGTCGCGGCAATGGTGTGGGTCGCGTTTGTGGCTCCGTCGATGTCGGTCCATGTGAGTCCGGAATCGGTGGAAATTTGCCACTGCAATTCGGGTGCGGGAACGCCGTCGATGTCGGCGGTGAACGTTGCGCTCGCGCCGACGGTTACGGTTCGCGACGCGGGCTGCGCCATCACGACGGGTTGATACATGATGACGACCTTGAATGCCTGGCTTGTGACCGTGTCATGAATATTGGTGGCTGTGAAACGATACATGTTGCCGTCAATGGAGAGCGGGGCGTTGGTGATTTTGAGGACACCGTGCGCATCGATGCTGTGATTTGCGTCGGCGGCGAGGTTTGTCCATGTGGTCCCGTTATTGGTGGATATTTGCCAGGTGATCGTCGGGTCGGGCGTGCCGAGCGCGGGAGGTTCGATTGAGAGATTGTCGCCGAGATTAATATATTGATCCTCGATGCGATCACCGAGCACGGGCGCGTAGGCGGCGGAATAAGTCGCGGCGCTGGCGGCGACGCCGTCGAAGGTGCCGACATAAACATGGCCTCCGTCCTGCGTGGGTGTCACGGGTGCGTAGGCGGTGATTTGTGTGGATGAATCGACTGTGTATTGGTCGGCCTCGACACCGCCAAAATAAACGCCTGCGAGATTGTTAAAGTTGGAGCCGGTGATGACGACTTTGGTTTGCGCGGTGATCGCGGACGGCGAGAAGCCGGTGATCGCGGGCGGGGGCGGCGGGTCGAGGCGGATATCGCCGGTGGCGATGAAGAGGGTAAAGCCATGGCCCGAGGAAACGGCGTCCGCATTGGCGGCGACGCGGGCGTAAATGGATCCCGATACCAGCGTGCCATTGGCGAGCTGGCCGAAGGCGTTGTCACCAGCGGACCAAAGGGCACCGTCATTGTCGATGTAGAGGGAATGAGTGCTGCCGGCGGCCATGGCGCGGACATTTGTGGCCGTGCGGACAAATGAGGTGTTTCTATAAGCCGCGTGTCCATTGCCGAACTGTCCATAGTAATCGGCACCCGCCGCCCAGAGAGTTTGATCTGTTTTAAGCAAGAGGCTGTAGCCTCCCGCAGTGTCAATTTTGGAGCCATCGGCAGTCACTTGGATAAACGTCGAGGTCGAATACAGATCCCCGGCCCCAAAATGCCCGCTCGAATTGTAACCCGCGCCCCAGACAGTGCCGTCGTTTTTCAAAAGGAGTGTGTGCCCGTCGCAGGGAGCCACGGCCTGTGCGCCTGCGGATGCCGGCAATGGCACGCGACCCGCTTGGGGGTTGGATCCATCCACACCCAGACTTTGGAGGCTATTGCTTCCGATAGCCCATAGTGTGCCGGTGGTGTCGATATAGAAGGTGCCCCCGGGACTTGTCGCCGCCGTCCGGATGTTTGCGGCGATTTGCACTGGGGTATAACGTGAGGCTTGGCCTTGGTTGGCGAGTTGATTGTAATAGTTGCTGCCGACCGCCCAAAGCGTGTCGTCCTCCTTGATGAAGAGGCTGTGCGAGGTTCCTGCGGAGGCCTGCCGCGCGTCCGTGGCAATTTCCAACGGTTGGGCGCGGCTCGCAACGCCGCCGTCGCCGAGCTGTCCGTTGCTGTTGTTTCCCATGCTCCACAGGCCGCCGTCCGTCGTGACAAAAAGCGCATGCGCGTCGCCGGCGGAGGCGGACTTTACATTGCTGGCGACATGCACGGGCGTGGAGCTTTGCGACGCGCCTATGTCATCGACGCCGAGCGCGCCTCGGCTGTTGTCTCCCACGCCCCAAGTCGCGCCTTCATTATCCGTGAAAAAGATGTTGTTGTAGCCTGTAAACACCCGTGCCACTCGCGTTGCTACCATTATCGGCGTGGTGCGGGTGGCGGTGCCGTCCCCAAGCAAGCCGTAAGAGTTGCGGCCATTGGCCCACAATGTGCCGTCAGTTTTTATAAAGACACAGTGCTCCGAGCCGGCGGCGACAAATTGCACATCCGCCGCGGATTGCACGGGCGTTGTTTGTTGGTTGTTCCACGCATTGCCGTCGCCAAGTATACCGTAATAATTGTGCCCCATGCCCCATAGTGTGCCGTCGGTTTTTACAAAATGGCTATGGTTGCCGGATGCCGCCACGGCTTTCACGTTGGTCGTGATTTGCGCGGGCGTGTGACGGGGGATGGTAGTGCCGTTGCCAAGCTGGCCGTATCCGTTATCACCCATGGCCCAAAGCGTGCCGTCGTTTTTTATATACAATGTGTGATAATTGCCGGTCGCGACGGACGTTACTCCGGAGGCAACCTGCACGGGCGAAAGGCTGTCGACAATAGTGCCGTTGCCAAACTGTCCGCTGCCATTGTAGCCCATGGCCCAGAGCGTCCCGTCTGTCTTGATAAAGACACTATGATAGGCGCCGGCGGACACCATGGACACGTCGCCAGCCACTTGAATCGGAGTGGGCGTCGCACCGTAATCGGTTTTGGTGCCGGTTCCAAGCTGGCCATAGGCATTATATCCCATGGCCCAGAGTGTGTTGTCGTTTTTGATAAAGAAACTGAAATTTTCCCCTGCCGCCACCGCCCGGACGCCCGTGGCGATTTGCACGGGCATGGCGCAACTGGTGGTGGTGCCGTTGCCAAGCTGACCGTATGAATTGGCACCCGCCGCCCAAAGAGTTCCATCTGTTTTTAAAAACAGTGTGTGCTCCCAACCCGCGGCAATTGCCTCGATATTTGGCATGATTTCCCTTGGATAATAATAGACGTTTTTAGGAATAGGCATACCAAGCTGCCCCTGCGTATTGCTGCCGGCCGCCCACAGTTCGCGCACCTCGGAGCCCGCCGCCTTTTGGATAAGCGTATGGCGGAATCCGGCGATGCTTATTACTGCGGTGCGCGCAGTTGGAATGGGGTTTGGCGCAACGGTAACTTCCAAATATCCATTATACGAGCCTTTGGTGGGCGAGAGCGATATCCACGGCGCGGCGGTGTCCGCATCGACGGTCCAACTGGTGTGGCTGCGCACCCACACGCGGTAAACAAGGCGGGCGGGGCCGATTTCTTTTGTCATAGGATGGATGCCAGTCGCCTCGCTGTCATTCAAGGCGAGCACCGTGAGGAGGGCCTCACGGCTGGTTGCGGATCCCGCCTTGTTTGTCGCGGTGACAGTGTAAACGCCGGCATCGGCGGATTGAGCGTCATTAATTGTCATGCTTGCGCCGGTGTGGCTGATGGAGGCGCCGTCCTTTTGCCACTGGTATGCGGGCGCGGGCAGGCCTGTCGCGGCAATCGAGATTGTCACCGAGCGTCCCGCGTAGACGGCTTGGCTTTCCGGCTGCCTTGTAAAGACGGGCGCGACGGCGGGATCTACAGTGACGGTGATTTCCGCGCTCCAAGTGGTGCCGGAGGGATTGGTCGCGGCGAGTTTATACACGCCGGCGTCGGCAAGGGTCGCGTCGCCCTTGCTGAGCGAGGTGCCTTGGGCGCCGGAAACCGGCTGCCCGTCCTTATACCATTGATAGGTTGTGTTGCTTACCGAGCTGACGTTACAGGAGAGACTGAGGGTTTCGCCTTCGACAATCCCCATGTTTCCGGCGCTCCGGTTGCTGATCACGGGCAAGGCGGGCATGTTGACTGTGAGCGTGCCGCTGTTGCTCAGCACCGAGCCCGCGGCATTCCACACCCGCACGGCGTAGGCGCCGGCATCCGTCATTTGCGGATTATATACGTATAAATAGTAGGAGGTGGCCCCCGAATAATGCGAGGAGGAGACAAGGTCCTCGCCGTCCTTCATCCATTGGTATTTTACCCCGACACCGCTCGCATGCGCATAAAAATAGGCGCTGTAATCTCCCGCTGTGGCGCTGCGGTTTGACGGGTGCGAGGTAATCACCGGCAGGCTTGGCAGCGTTATTGTGACAACGGCCTCGTTGCTGAGCACGCTGCCGCCCTGATTTGATACGCGAACCCTGTAGCGCCCGAAGTGCTCCGGCGTGTAATCATATATATACAAACGGCTCGACGTGACTCCGGAATAATGCGACGAGGCTTGCAACTCCACGCCGTCCTTGAGCCATTGATAGGTAAACGAACCGCTGCCCGTGGCCGAAACATAAAGCGAAATAGACGACGAATTTCCAGCCACGCTGGTGACATCGGCGGGATGCGTGGTGATTACCGGAGGCGGTGGGAGCGTGATTGTGATTATGGCGGGGTTGCTCACGGTTGTGCCGCCGGCATTGGTTATCTTTACCGTATAACTGCCGGCGTCGGAGGCGACCGGTGTGTAGATGTAAAGGTTGGCGCCTGTTGCTCCGGAGACGCGCGATGAGTTGACAAGGTCCACGCCGTCCTTTTGCCACTGGTAGCGCAGGGTGCCCGCGCCCGTGGCATTTACATAAAGAGAGAAGCTATAATCGGTAGTTGCAACGGTCTTGGATTGCGGGTGCGTGGCGATTGTCGGCGGAGGCGGGGCGACAATTGATATGGTCGCCGCGTTGCTCGTGACTTCGCCGCCGGCGTTGCGGACTTTTAGTGTATATTGTCCGGCGTCAGACTCCGTCGGGGAGAGAACGGTGAGCGTCGCGCTGGTGACATCCGGATGCTGCGCGTTGGAAACGAGATCCACACCGTCCTTCTGCCATTGGTAGCGGAGCGTGCCACCGCCGCTCGCGGCGGCTGTCAGCGTGAAGCTGGCGTCCTCCGTGGTGGCGGTTTTGGATTGCGGGTGCGTTGTTATCGTTGGCGCGGCAATTGCCGACACCGTGCTCCCAATGAGTGTGTATTGTCCGGCGCTTCCGTAAACCGGATAGCCTTCATGCATGCCGTCACCGTATGCCGCGCCTTTCAATTTTATATAATATTTGCCCGCGCTGAGTTTTTTCTCGATGAGCGCATCAAGCGCGAGCGAAGGATTGTCGGATGCAAGCACCGCGCCAGTGGCGTTTTGGAGCTGCATGGAGATGTCGAGCTTGGGCACGACATCGTTCGGCGCGGCGGAAAAGGACACCGTTTTTTCAGTGGAGAGCGTGAAGGTGAACCAGGCCTCGTGCGCGCTTGTTGTGATCACGCCTTGCTTGGTTGTGTTGCCCGACGCGGGAATCGCGATCGTGGTCGCGGTGGCGCGGGTTTTGCCGACGCCGTCGTTGTAATAGGTTATGCCGTTTGTCGCGCTGGTGATGATCGCGAGGTCGTCCTCGGTGTTGCTGGCGTAGGCGTATTCGCCTTTGCTCCATTGATTCACGTTTCTATAGGACGGATTGCCCATGATCGGCCCCCAGGACATCGCGCCCGAGCCGTGACCGCCGAAATATTCCTGACGTCCGCGCGGGCTGGAGGCGCTGAGGCCGTCGTGCATGAGACCGAGCGTGTGGCCGAGCTCATGTGCGGTGACGAGCGGGATGTAGGAATACCACGAGGGCACGAATATCCAGCATGGTGTGTCGTTTGCAAACATGCTGCCGGCCCTCGCAAAGCTGTGCCGAAACGCGACGCCGCGCGTGCCTGTTGAGTTGGTATACCATTGATAGGTTGGCGTGATGATGCAACGCATGCGCTTGCCGGCGGGCATGGCGGCGTAGCGCGCGGGATCGGTTGTGACGTCGATGTTGAACGGGCTGTAGGCTTCGGCGACGCCCTTCCAAGCTTCCTCGATTTGAGCCTCGGTGAGATTTGCGGCGGCGGCGTTGATCGTGACACCGCTGTTCCAGTAGGGATCGGTGACGGTGGCGCCGTCGAAGTCCAGATAAAGAACCGCGGGCGCGGATGGGCGGCTGCTGCGGATGGGAACGCTCGCCAACGCCACGGGCGCATCGGCGGTAGCGGCGGCGAATGCTTGCGCACTATCCGGAGCGCGACCGGCATCATCGGGGTTCTCGGGAGGATCTTCGTAAGGATGGCAGATCACATCGGAGAGGGCGGAGGCTTCGATGTGAGAGAGGCCGCGCTGCGCGCCGGGTTCGATGGTGTAGGCGAGTTCGACATCGCGCAGGAGAATCATGCCCATGAGCCGGGATTGCTGGTCGAGCGCGAGAGCGAAAGAACCATTGGTTTTGTCGGGCAACGAACCGCCGAGGCGAAGCACGCCGTTGTCGTTTTGGACGAGGTTTACATGCCCGCGCGTGATTTCGCCGTTGGGAAGCGCGAGTTCAATGTCGTCGCCCGCCTTGACATTGGGGAGCGAAACGGCGGACGCGCTTGTGTCGAGATCGGCGACAATAACCGCATGCGTTGCGTGCGCATGATGCGCGTCATCCGAATGAACCGCGGACGCGGGCGGTTCGACATTGCGCGGCGTGAGTTGCCAAAGCGCGTCCGCGGCGAAGGTCTTGGGCGCTTGTTGTGGCGACTGAAAACCAGGCTGCGCCGGCGCCGCGAGATCGGTTTGCGTTATCACTCCGGACACGGGCTTCGTTTGCGTTACGGTTGGCGTAGTTCCTTGTTCCCGGCTGACAAGGAGCAAGACAGCGATGACGACAATGATCGCACAAACGGCAAGACCGGCGATTTTAATGCATACGCGTTTCATGAGAAAATGGCCGCGATTGCGGCATGTTGAGATTAGGGTTTTGGGGCGGTTTTATGGGAGGCCGAAACAAAGATGCTGACACTTTCCGATTCGGGCAGAAAAACTATTGCGCCACCCACGAAACGGAAGCCTAAAAAAAGTGTGGTTGGCGGACGAAGCACAACCCTTTGAACACATCAAAAAATGCCGAGTCTGTTGCACGCCTGAAGGAATTATATCTTGAACAGGATGCCCGTCTTGCGCGGATCCCGGATTTTAGACTCAAGCCGCGTTTCCAGAATGCGGGGTGGATGCGGGCCTGAATCGCGCGCCGCAGGTTCCGCTTGCGCCGCGCGGCGTGTTTCGCGCTACTTTGAAACATGTCCCGCGAAATGTGTTACCGCTGCTTCTGGCCGAAGGCGCAATGCTGGTGCCCGAGTATCCAACCAATGGATACTCGCACGCGCTTTGTGTTCCTGATGCACCCGAAGGAGTTCAAGACGGAGAAGGCCAACACGGGACGCCTCACGCATCTTTGCCTGCCCAACAGCAAGATATATATGGGGGCCGAGTTTGATTCGCACGAGGAGGTGCGTGAACTTTTGCGCGATCCCCGGTATTATCCCGTGCTCGTTTATCCGGGGCCGGCGGCGGTCAATCTTTCGCAGCCGCAAACCGCCCTCTCCACTGAATCACTCGGCGGCCGCACGCTGCTCGTGCTGTTGCTCGACGCCACTTGGGCGGGCGCGCGCAAGATGCTTCGCCTTTCGACAAGCCTGCAGCGCCTGCCGCGAGTCATGTTCACACCGACCACGCCAAGCCGCTATGTCATCAAACAGCAACCGCAGGAGGGCTGCCTTTCCACGCTTGAGACCGTCCACGAGTTGCTGCTCGCGCTCGAGCGCGCCGGGCTCGACACCTACTCGAAACCCGATCAACTGCTGACGCTTTTCCAGCGCATGCAGGATTTCCAAATCCGTTGCGCCAACGACCCCTCGCTGCCCAGTTATCGCAAAAAACCCTACGGCGATCCGAAGACGCGCACCGTTTCAAAACGGCGGGTGTATATAAAGCGGGAGCGCGACCCTACAGCTCGGCCTTGAACGCGGCGAGCAGTTGCTCGTAAGTGTCGAACGCGCGAAATTGCGGGAAGCGGTCGATTACGTTTTGCGGCGCGTGGAATAGAAATCCGGTTTCGGCCTCGCCGAGCATCGTGGTGTCGTTGAACGAATCGCCGGCGGCAATCACGCGATAATTCATCGCCTTGAGCGCGGCGACCGCCTTCTGCTTTTGCTCGGGCGTGCGGATTTGATAATCCACAATGCGGTCGCTCTCAACGATGAGGCGGTGGCAGAGCAGCGTCGGCCAGTTGAGCTGGCGCATCAGGGGCTGCGCAAATTGCTCGAATGTGTCCGACAAAATCAGCACTTGGGAAAGCGTGCGCAGCTCGTCGAGAAATTCCCTGCCGCCGGGAAGCGGGCTGAGCGTGGCGATCACGTTTTGAATGTCGGATAGTTTCAAGCCGTGGCGGTCGAGGATTTCGAGCCGGCCGCGCATGAGTTTGTCGTAGTCGGGTTCGTCGCGCGTGGTGCGTCGCAGCTCGGGGATTCCGGTTTTTTCGGCAACGGCTATCCAGATTTCGGGAACGAGAACGCCTTCGAGGTCGAGTGTGATGATCGCTTGTTTTTTCACGCGGGGCCGAGTGTTGAAAACGTAGCGCGGGCTGCCAAGCCTGCTTTGCGCGGTTTGAAAACAAAAAATAGCCGGGGATTGGCGGCTTGTGCCGCAAAAATCATCCCGAACGGAACACCCTGCCCTACCTTCTGCGTTTCCAGATTTTTTCCACCTCGCGCATCTCGGCTTTTCGTTTGAGGTCGTCGCGCTTGTCGAAGAGCTTTTTGCCGGAGCAGACGGCCATTTCCACTTTCACGAGGCCTTCCTTGAAATACATGCGCAGCGGCACGAAGGCGCGTCCGGCGACCTGGATTTCCTGCGCGATTTTGCGAACCTGGTGCTTGTGCAGAAGGAGTTTTCGGATGCGGCGCGCGTCGTGGTTCCAAATATTGCCGAACGAGTATTCCTCGATGTATGCGTTGTGGAGCCAGAGCTCGCCTTTCTCAAACCGTCCGAAGGCGTCGTTGATCTGGGCCTTTCCGGCGCGGATGGATTTCACCTCGGTGCCGCGCAACGCGATGCCGCACTCGTAGCGTTCCTCTATAAAATAATCGCGCCCCGCCTTGGCGTTGCGGATTTCGGTGTGGCGGGGAGTTTCTTTTTTGCGGGCGGCTGACATGGCGCAGTGTGCTTTCCTAATGGTTCACGCCTTTGCCCGACGATGATTTATTGCCGCAGCATGGATGCGGATTGTGCGCAAACACGTTGGGTTTGCGCGCGGCGGCAGGGGGAGGCGTCAGACGTTTTTGGCGACTTCGTAGCTGATTTTGCCTTCAATGATTTCACGCAGCGCGAGGTCCTCAGGTTCGAGTTTTTCGAGCGACTCGACCAGCGGACGGCTGCCGTGCTTGAGCTGTTTCACGCGGCGCGACACCACGTTGATGAGCACGTTGGGATCGGTGATGACCTTTTGGGCGTCTTTTAAATATTCGTCTCTCATGGCTGGACTTTGGCTCTGGTGAAAACCGCCTAGCAGATGGTCAACGCCTCCGCGCGTCAAGGGTTTTTACCGCGCCGACATTTCTGCGCGGCCCGATTACGCCGGGTGCGAAGCACGGGGCCTCTCGGCATGGTCGCAACCGAAGCGCGGAAAGCCCTTGTGTGACGCAAAATCACAGTTCCGTCCTTGGGGTTTCTCCGGTGCATAAGCCTTGCGCCGCAAATGAGGCGGGGGATGTGAACACTTTGTCAGAGCTGGTTACCCTTATCCCTTTTGAAAGCACCGATTTAAGCGCAATCTCAGACGATTTTTTTTTGAAAAAAACAACACCAGTTCTTATTGTTGATTATTTACATAAAAAATTGACAGGCAGTTGAGTTTTTTATCTCATGCATCATATAATTAAATGCCGGTAAACGGCTGTCGCAATTCCGGCACAAAACTGAACCCATACAGGTGCTACATATTCGGAGTGGTGCATTGTAAATGTAATTAAATACACAGCAACAAGATATATAATTCAGGTAAATCTGTAAAAATAACATAAAAAACATCACGCCACCTTGACATGATGCCCGAAAATGCGGGGCATGAATTGAGAATTCTAGTCGGTTAAGGCCTTCGTTTCAAATAAGCCTCAAATTCCATAATTTGTTAACAGACAAGGCGAAACATCAATTTTAACACTGAAAACCATGAATAAGAACCCTGTTGCCATACGTTCGTATGGGTCTATTGAACGCCATCTGCCAGCGCTTGTGTTTGGCGTGCTGGCTTGCTTGTCCGCATCCATGCTTCAAGGGCAGGTTTCCGGCACTTTTACCGGAAGCGGCACAAACTGGGGTGACACCGCCAACTGGGCCGGGGGCAACACGCCCGGATCAGCCGCCGGCGACACCGCCCTGTTCAACGCCTCCTCGAACGCCTCGCTCGCCAACAAGACCATTTCGCTCGGCTCGGCGCGCACCATCGGCACGCTCAATGTCATCGGGCCCAATTCGGTCAATCTGGCCCGCTTTCTGACCATCGGCTCGACCTCCTCGCCGTTGCTCATTTTTGACAACGGCGCATCGTCCGCCGTCATCAATCTGGCGGGCGGCTTTAACCTGCGATTTGACGCCAACATAGTCGCATACAGCAACCTCGTCATTAATAACAACAGCGCGGTTCTCGGCAAAATCTCCATCCTCGGCGCGCTCAATGCGGGCTCCAGGTCCGTCACTTTTTATAACGATACCAGCTCGGCCGACATCACCGTGTCCGGCGCGCTGACCGCCGGCTCGATCATAAAGAACGGCGAGGGAAAGTTGATTCTCAACTCCGCGTCACCCGCGTCAATCACCGGCCCGGTCACTCTCAACAATGGCGCCATTGTCATCGGTGGCGACAACGTCCTCGGCACCGGGGTTTTCACGATTGGGGCAAATGGCTACGAGAAAAGGATCTCCCTCTCCGGCAGCATCAGCCGCACGCTTTCCAATTCGCTGGATATTTCCGCGTCCGACCTCGTTGTCAGCCGCGAGGATATCAACACGGCGAAAGGCCTTGCCACGCTCACCTTCAATCCGACCGCCGCTTCGCTTACCAGCATCGGCAGCGGCACCCGCACAATCACGGTTGACGCCTTTACGGGCCTGGCGTTTGGCGCGAACCAGTCGTTTAGCGGCGGCACACTCGTCAAGCGGGGCTCGGGCGTGCTCACGCTCGGCGGCGCGGGCAGCACGTTTTCCGTGCTCGATGTGCGCGCGGGCACGGTGGTCGGCTATATTGGCGGCGCGGCGGTGACCATCGGCGGCGGCGCGGGTCTTTTCGGCTCGGGCACCATTCGCGTTGATGGAGGCAACAGCGTGCTTGAGGTTCGCGGCGCCAGTGCGTCCAACACGCTCAACATCATCGACGGGGCGCACATCTCGCTCACGGACGAGGCGACTTTCCGCCTCACCAACGCCACGCTCGGGCTGCTCGGCGGCGTCATCGATCTCGGGAGCAGCGGTGTTTTCGATTATCAGGGCAATGTCATACTCGGCAGCACTTCGATTTTGGGCGCGCCTGCCGCGGGTTTCGATTTTGCGGGCAATGTTGCGTTTCACGACAGCCTCAACGGCATCGCCTCCAACACCGGCTATCGCATCAACCTCACCGGCTCGGGCACGCAAGTGATATCGCGCACGGCAAACGGCCCGGTCACTGTTTCCGGCACGCTCGTCAAGACCGGTTCGGGCGAGGTCGTGCTCGACACCAGCATCACATCGTTCAACACCGCCAAGGATTTCCAGCTCGCGAACGGCATGCTCACCCTCACGCAAGCCAGTCAGCTCGGTTCCGCGCTCGCGTTTTCCGGTTCGACGGCATCGCTCAATCTCGGCGGCAACAACCAGGTGCTCGGCGGGGTGAAAGTTGGCTCCGGCGCGTCGGCGCTCATTTATCTCGGTGGCGATGTGCTCACCTCCACAACGCTCGGCCTCGGCACGCTTGCCTTTGGCGACAACGCCTCGATCCTGCGCATCCGCGACTACACCTCGTCGCAGATTTCCCCGGCCAATTACGACGTGGTGACCACGACCAGCGGCGGACTCACGGCCCAGCAACTCGGCCAGATCTGGTTTTACGGTTACAACAAGGGCGCGAGCTACACGGGCGGCGTGCTTGCGCCCGACAACGGCCTGCTTGACAGCGAGTGGAATAACAGCGCCGGCACGCGCGCCTGGCATGACGCCGGAAACTGGGTTGGCGGCGACGAGTTCAACATCCCAAATTCCCCGGGCGCGATCGCGCGCTTCGGTTCCCTCGCGGGCAATTTGAAAAACATAACCGTGACCATGAACGGCGGTGTCACCATAGGGCAGTTTTACAACACCGGCGGCCCGGATTTTCTCTTAAATAACGGCACCCTGACTTTTGACAGTGGGATCACGGGTTCCGCGGCGATCTGGGGCGGCAACCAAAGCACCTCCGTTCTCAGTGGCGCGAGTGTTGTCCTGAAGAGCGACCTCGTTTATCAGAATACGTCCGGCGGCACCCGCTTGAGGGGAATTGTCAGTGATGATTTTGAGACATCCGGCATCGCGCGGACAATCACGGTGGAACAGGGCGGGCTCGGTTTCTGGCGCCATGAGAACACCTTTTCTGGCGGCATCGTGATCAAGAACAACGCGCTTGTTTCCATTTACGACGAAACCAGCAGCGGCCGCCTGGATGGAAACTGGCTGGGCACGGGAGCCATCACCATCGAGGGCAGCGGCAGGATTCGCGGCTATAATTCCTCATCGAGCAATGAAACCTCCAGTTACATGCGCCGGATCACGAACCAGCTCATTCTCAATGGCAACCTCACCGCCGGCTCCATCTACTTCGATTACGCCGGCGATGTGGCGTTAAGCGCCAACCGCACGATCACGGCAAACTGGTCAACCGCGACATCCGCGTATCAGCGCCACTCGGTTACCTTTGGCGAAAATCTCAATTTCACCGGCGCCGGCGGCCTCACGCTTAACGGCGCCTACGGTAAACGCCTCATGAGCGGCAACAACACCTTCACCGGCGGGTTATCGGTTACGGGAGGCGCCCTCTGGGTCGCCGCCGGCAACAATGATGTCGTGCTCGGGGCACTGAGCGCGGGCAGTAACTACCTCGGCACGGGCAACGTCACGGTCAATGGCGGCAGCATTTACATAAACACAAGCGGAAAGATTATCCTCAATGATTCAACCAAAACGCTGACATTAAGCAGCGGTTATTTTGGTCATCTGGCCGAGAATGGCATTTACCTGAGCGGCATGAAGATCGTCGGCGGCAATGGCTCGATACGAACCGACCGGGGCCTGTATTTCGACGGCTCGCAGATCGACAACAATCTCAATATCATTTTTTACGGGACTTCTCCCTTTATTGCATCCACGGGCAGCGACATTTACAGCGGCGACATTGTGATCAACCAGCTCACCAAGGGCGAATCAGGCAGCGGCTATCTGGATTCCACGATAAACTCGCTCACGGCAAAACTGGTGAACGCCAACTCCGGCCGGTTGAGCCTGGGGAAGGACAACCAGCTTATTGCCAACACACTCAGCCTGGGCGGCGGCATCTTCAATGCGGCCGGCTTCACCAACAGCGGCATCGACACGCTGCATCTGAAAGCCGACTCCACCTTGAGCCTGGGCGACACCGGCAAACTCACTTTTAACACCGTGGGCACGGGCACCTATTGGTCGGCCAACGCCACCCTGATCATTCAAAACACAGACGGCGCATGGTCGAAATTGGCGACGGCCGATTCCTATGTCCGCTTTGTTACGGACATTGAAAGCATCCTTGGCACCAAACTCTCCAACATCGCCTTCACCGGCTACGACAACGGCGCAAAAGTGGAGGTCGGCGACAGCGGCCACTACTACCTCCTGCCTAATGCCTCGCAAACCAATGAATGGAGCGGGGCCGGCAACGATAACCTCTGGAGCAATTCATTAAACTGGGCTCTGGGCTCTGTCCCGTCCGTCGCGGGCGACAGCGCCTCCATCCGCGATCTCGATTCCGCCATCTCCGGAAAAACCATCGCCGTGGATGGCGCCCACAGCCTCGGCACACTCAACCTCCAGGCTGGCTCTTCCTTCACCCTCGGCGGTTCGGGAACACTTATTTTCAATAACAACGGGTCCGACGCCCATATCAACATCGGCGGCTCGGGCTTGAAATACGTCAGCGCGGCGTGGGAACTGGCCGACAACACGGAGCTCAATATCGGCATGCTCAGGGCATCGGGAGCCTTGGAAATGATGAACACGCTAAGCGGCGCCGGAAACCTGGTTGTTTCCACGCCCGGCAACGTCGCTGGCCTGCGCGTGCGCGGAAACAATGCCGGCTGGGCGGGCGACCTCGAGTGGGCAAGCAGCGCCGTGCGCATCCAGATTCTGGGCAACGGCAAGGTTTTGACCGACTCGGGCAAGTTCATCATCGGCACGGCGGCGACAGCCTCCTCCACCTACGAAATCGAGGCTGTGAACGCCACCCGCTCCGTCACCCTGTCCGGGGGTTATCAACTCAACAGCAATCTGTTAGTAAGACGAACCTCGAACTCCAACGGCGTGAACAACGAGCCTTCGGTCTTCAGAAGCCTGACATTTGCGGGCGCCGGCGAACTTGCCGGCACGGGCCAACGCACCATCAACGTGGAGTGGGACGACACGGGATCCCGCCCCATCTTCAAACTGGACGGAGTCATCTCCGGCGCGGGCGGCATCAATAAAACAGGGAAGGGAACAATGGAACTGACCTCCACAAACACCTTCGAGGGCGATTTCAAATGGACGGACGGGTATCTCCGCCTGGGCGCGGACGAGGCGATTGGCAAGGGCACATTCAACATAACCAATAACAACGGCGCACAGTATGTCCAAATCTCGAAGGCGGGCGGCACCATCACTCTCGGAAACAGGCTCCAGGTGGATTCCGGCAGCCGCTATCTCAACCTCAGCGGGGCGATCATATTCGACGCCGACAGCTCGGTCGTTGGCAACAGCGTGCTCACCGGCCGCCTGTTTGGCTACGGCGGCTCTTACAACGGCGCGGCCCCCATGCTCGTATTCGGCGAAAAACACGTCCTTACCGGCGTCGGCGGCATCGGCACCGAGGGCATCACCTCCTCACTGACCTACCGCTTCCTCGGCGGCGAAAACACATTCGCCGGCGGCATCATCACAAGCCTTGAGGCAAGCACCGGTTTCATTGATATCGGCGCCAGCTCGACGCAATCCGGCGGCCTTGTGACCAAAGGCCCCCTAGGCACCGGCACGTTGAAACTCGCCAAGGGTGGCATCCGCGTTTACAGCGACAACGCCAGCGTCACATCGCAGACGCTGGGCAATGTGATAGACTTGGGCGCCCACGAAGGCCTCTATTTCACCACAATCTCCGGAAACAGCGCAAATCGCCTGATCCTCTCCGCCAACGAACTCCAGTTGCGCGACATCGCCACCACCTTCCGCATTGAAAGCGCCGACTCCGCCACCCCCGGCGTGTTGCAGATCGACTCGAAAATCGTGGACCACGCCAGCGGCAGCCAAGATTTCATCAAAACCGGCGGCGGCGTTCTCGAACTCACCAACTCGGCCAACGAAATCTCCGGCGGCATCCGCAACCGCGCCGGCACCGTGCGCATCTTAACGGATGCCGCCGCCTTCACCTTCGATCAAAGCGCCGTGACAGGCTTTGGCACCGGCACCCTCAAAACGGAAACAGCCGACGGCGCCTTTGAAATCCAGGCCACCATGGACGGAGCGACCGTTACCCTCGACGGCACCGGCAAAATCGAGCTCAACAACAGCGGACGCTTTCTGGTGAGCGGCAGCAACATCACGACCATTCTCAAGAACGGAGGCTCCCTCTCCAGCACCGGGCTCGCCGGCCAGGAAGGCGTCCTCGTCGCCGACCGCCTGCAAAGCACCAATTACACCCTCGGCGTGAAACTCAACACCGACAACTGGACCCTCAACGCCGGCACGGTCACCCTTGCGCGCTCCAACCTTCTCGCCGACGCGCGGGACATCTATTTCACCGACAACAGCCGCCTGAACATCAACCAAACCGCGCAAACGATCAACGGCGCGATCCACGTATCCGGCAGCGCGATCATCGACGTTTCCGGCGGCTCCGCGCACAACCCCGTCTCAATCCTCACCGGGAACATATCGGTCAATGAAACCGACAGCCTGCTGACATTCCTCGGATGGGACGCCGACCCGATCTCCGGACTTGGCTCCACGCTCATACGCTCGAGCCTGGTTGAAGGCGCGGTTATCAATGGCGTGAAACTCGGGAGCAATGCGGCGACCTCCGTCGTGGTTCAGCGCAACCACAATGGCATCCGCGTGCTCCTGCCCTTTGACGATATTTTTGTTTGGGATGGCGCGGCCAGCGACTCCGAGTGGAACACGGACAACTGGATGAAGCAGAACGGCCTGCACCTGCCCGATGCGCAACCCAATGCAAAAGGCGCGCATGTCACCTTCAACACCGAGCTCGCCAACCTCAACGGCACGACCATCACACTGCCCTCCTCGCGCTATCTCAACAATTTGGTCTTTGCCGGCGGATCAAACACACCCTACGCAATCGGCAACCTCGGTGGCGCCTCGTTGGTTTTCCAAGGGCTGACCGCCGACGCATCAGGCTTTATCGTGCAAACCGGCGTGAGCGACGTCACCATCAACGCGGGCATCCAGCTCGAATACGACACCACGGCCGGCAAGGGGAAGAACCTCGCCATTGAGCAAAACGGCGCGGGCCGGCTCATCTTCAACAGCAAGATCGAGGGCCCCGATTCCATCGTGACAGTGAGCGGCACCGGCGCGGGCGCGGTTGTGTTCAACGCCGCGAACATGTTCAGCAAGGGCTTCGTCATCGAAGGCGGCGAGGTGCATATCGGCGCCGACAGGCTCAACGACGGGGACGGCGG